>CAZTNS010000091.1:0-12522 GCA_964615585.1 uncultured Bacteroidales bacterium
ACAAAGCAAGACGAAAGGGCTTTAGCCCTGCCTCTTAGATGTATTCATCCGATGCCATTCTGCAATTCTTTGCGTTGATCAAACAAAAAACCCTATCTTTGTTGTAACAACATGTCAAAAAATACGATAACTGATGGCCGCATTCAGATCATCCCTATGGCTTATTATTGCCTTGCTTTTCACTGTCAACTCGGTGTTAGCCTGCACAACATTTATAATCTCGGGAGAACATACTCACAACGGAAAACCTTTGTTGTTCAAAAATCGTGATACGGGATGCATGGACAATGCCCTGGTTTTTTTTGATGATGGCAAATACAAGTACATTGCCGTGGTGAATGGCAATGAAAAATGGGACAAGGAAGTCTGGGGCGGATACAATGAAACCGGGTTTGCCATAGTCAATAGCGCAGCATACAACAACACTACCAACGACACAACAGATTACAAAGACCAGGAAGGCGTGGTGATGAAAATGGCATTGCAGTATTGCCGCACACTGCAGGATTTTGAGCACTTGCTTGATACCCTGAAGAAACCCATGGGCGTGGACTCAAATTTTGGTGTGATTGATGCCTGCGGCGGCGCATCCTATTATGAAACAGGCAATTATGCTTACAAAATATTTGATGCCAATGACCCTGATGTGGCACCTCACGGGTTTTTGGTCAGAACCAATTTTTCCGTGAGCGGAGATACCACTGATGGTTACGGTTATATCCGTCACAATACAGCTTTCAAAGTGATCAATGAAGGCTTAGAGCGTGATCAGTTCACTCCGGAATATGCGTTTGATAATCTGTCACGAAACTTTTATCATTCGCTGACAGAAACCGACCTCACAGATGATATTCCGGTATCCCGCGATGAACAGGATCTCAGATTTTTTATTGATTACATTCCCCGTGTTTCTACTTCTGCAGCTATGCTGATCGTGGGGGCACAAAATGAATCGCACGCAGATGAAGCCATGATGTGGACTGTCCTTGGATCTCCGTTGTGTTCTGTGGCTGTGCCTGTATGGTTGTCAGCAGGAAAGCCTTTGCCACGTGTGCTTGCTATGAACGACAGCCTGAGGTCACCGCTATGCAATGCAGCTTTGGCATTTAAAAAAGACTGCTTCCCTGTAACCCGTGGCAGCGGACAAAAGTACATCAACCTGGCTGCAGTTATCAACCAGGAACAAAATGGCTTCCTTCAGTTATTGAAACCGGTCGAAAAAGAGGTGTATGCAAAAGCAGAAATTCTCATCAACAAATTGTCAAATGGAAACAAATCCCATGGGGATGTTCAGGCATTTTACTCCTGGGTGGATGGTTATCTGAATAAAAAATACAAGGATAGTTTGGATTATTCCCTTCTGAAGGAATGGTGATTCAACAGGGTTATAAAACAAAAACATTGATGCCATGAGAATCTGGTCACTTCACCCGCAGCATTTGGATACAAAAGGCCTGGTTGCGTTGTGGCGCGAAACGCTGCTGGCAAAACAGGTGCTTGAAGGTAAAACAAAGGGGTATAAACATCATCCGCAACTTGTGCGTTTTCGGCAAATTGACAAGCCTGCGGATGCCATCCATTATTACCTGGAAATTGTGTGGGCAGAAGCAAATAACCGCCATTATCAGTTTGATAAAAGTAAATTCACAGCGGTATCCAGCCTGCCACAAATCCCGGTCACAAAAGGACAGGTGGAATATGAAACACAACATTTATTGAATAAATTGCATGCCCGTGATTATAATGCATATCTGAGAAATAAAGCTTACGGCGACATGAAATTGCACCCTTTGTTTTACTTGATTGAAGGGGATATTGAATCATGGGAAAAATCAAGTGTGTAAGACGATGATAAAACACATTAAACACAAAGCAGTAATAACAGGAATATGCCTCATGCTGTTGTCATGTGATTCAGCTTATTATGTCCCTGATGCACCAAATGTACCATTGTTCAGCAACAAAGGTGAAGTACAGGCAACTTTATAGTTTGGCGCTACCGGTAATAAAATAAAAACGGCATGGGCAATTAGGCTCTGCAGAAAAAGTCTGAGGTGCACCATATTCAAGGCGAGAAGAAGAAGACATATAAACATACTTCGATTCGCGTTCAACGATGCATTTGGACATTATTGACGGACACTATTAATCAATTGTTTATACTCATTTTTCTTTTTAAAAATTGTGCATTAACAGCTACTATAACTGTACTCAGGCTCATTAATATTGCTCCTAATGCCGGATTTATTATTATCCCGGCACTGAAAAGCACACCCGCAGCCAGTGGAATGGCAACCACATTATAACCCGTTGCCCAGGCAAAGTTCTGTATCATTTTTT
Organism: uncultured Bacteroidales bacterium; assembly: GCA_964615585.1. Taxonomy (GTDB): domain Bacteria; phylum Bacteroidota; class Bacteroidia; order Bacteroidales; family ML635J-15; genus JAQIBY01. Next base: position 2,341 of record CAZTNS010000091.1, read on the forward strand.
TGTAGGTTTCTTTACCAAAAATCACCAGTGATGCAATGTCTTGGGGATTGCTGTTTACCAATATAATATCTGCTGTCTCGGCTGCGACATCGGTACCTGAACCTACTGCTATACCCACATCGGCTGCTGCCAGTGCAGGAGCATCGTTTATCCCATCACCTGTCATGGCAACAAACTCTCCGTTTTGCTGAAATTCTTTAATTTTTTCAAATTTTTGTTCCGGATTAATCCCGGCGTAATATCCATCAATATCTAATTCTTTACTTACGCTTTTGGCCACTTTTTCATTATCACCAGTCATCATATATACCTTCAGGCCATTGTCTTTTAATGTTTTTACGGCTTTATACGATTCTTTCCGGATTTCATCTGCCATAGCGATAAAACCAGCCAAGTCATTGTCAATCATCAGAAATACAACGGTTTCCTGTTCATTTTTAAAGGCTTTATCGGGTATTTCAAGGTTTTGTTCTCTCACATATCCCGGACTTACCACTTTCACTTTTCTGTTTTCTACATCTGCTTCAATACCTTTACCAGTTATAGCGTTAAAGTTCTTTGCCTCCGGCACTTCAATTTTTTCTTGCTTTATTTTGTGCATAATACCATCAGCCAGCGGGTGTTCTGATTTTATTTCCAGGGCACCTGCCAGGCGCAGAATTTCTTTGTTATCATACTTTTTATTCAATGGTCCGAAGCGTGTTACCCCAAAATTTCCCCTGGTAAGTGTTCCTGTTTTGTCGAATACCAACAGGCTGATTTTTCTGGAGTTTTCAAAGGCAGTACGATTTCTGATCAGCAATCCATTTTGTGCAGCAATGGATGTTGAGATGGCCACCACCAATGGTACTGCCAGCCCCAGAGCATGAGGGCAGGTGATGACCATCACACTGGCCATACGCTCAAGAGCAAACACAAATGGTTTATCCAGAATTAGCCAGGCTATAAGTGTCCCAAACCCAATGGTAAGTGCCGTAATTGTCAACAAAAAGGCAATTCTGTCAGCCAGGTGTTGTGTTTTTGATTTTTTATCCTGTGCCTCATGTACCATATTGATTACCTTGCTTAAATAAGCCTCTTCGCCTACCTGTTGAACTTTTACTTTCAGCGATCCATTTCCGTTTATTGTTCCGCCAATCACTTTTTTATTTTCCCCCTTTTTTACTGGTTTTGATTCGCCGGTTACCATGGATTCATTTACGGCACTTTCACCTTCCGTGATTATGCCATCTACCGGCATTTTTTCACCGGGACGCACCAATACCATATCGTCTTTTTTCAGTTCTTCGACAGACACATCTTTGATGCTTCCGTTTTTTAACATGTGTGCCTGATCAGGCATCAACTCAACCAATTTTTGAAGGGAACGGGATGCCCCTACGACAGACTTCATTTCAATCCAGTGTCCCAGCAGCATAACATCAATTAAGGTTGCCAGTTCCCAGAAGAACTTTTTACCTTCAAGCCCGAATGTCGTCGCCGAGCTGTATCCAAAAGCTACGGTAATGGCCACAGCAATGAGGGTCATCATTCCCGGCTGTTTCTTTTTTAACTCATCCACCAACCCGGTAAGGAAAGGCCAACCCCCGTAAAAATAAACAAATGCAGATAATGCAAAAAGCACATAATCTGCATAATCAAAATCAATACTATATCCCACAATCCCTTGTATCATGGGTGATAAAATCAATATAGGCAGGGTAGCGACAAGTGAAATCAAAAACCGCTTTCGAAAATCTTTAATCATCATGGCATGGTGGCCGGAATGGTCATGAGAACTATGTGATTGTTCCTGATGTTGGTGATTTTCATGGTTGTGAGAATGATCTGAATGATTGCTCATAGGCTTGCTTTTAAAGTTGGTAATAACATTAATAAATAATAATGTTGAACGCATCTTTGTATTAGATTTGCCGGAATAACATACCAATGCTTATCGCTTAACCATAAAAATTATGGTTTCCGGTAAAGCGCCAGGCTGAATAAACGCTTGCTGTCTGTAAAAACCTTGCCAATGGTCAACCCTGCACAGCTCGCCAATTGCTCTAATTTTTCATGGTTGAATTTATAGGAGTTTTCAGTGTGAATGGTTTCTCCTTTTCTGATGACAATCTCCTGTTTGCCTGTTGCCTGACAACAGACGTCCTTTCTGGCTTTAAGGTGCATTTCAATCCTGTTTTCCCTGGTGTTGTAAAAACACAGGTGATCAAAATCCCCTTTTCTTAAATTTGAATTAATTATGGAGTTCACCACACACAAAATGTTTTTATTAAAAGCTTCTGTAACTCCATCTTTATCGTTGTATGCAGCTTCCAATGTTGAAATGTCTTTTATCAGATCAACGCCAAGCAAAAGAGCATTCCCTGATTGCATAGATTTACTGAGTTGTGACAAAAATTCTTTTTGCGCATCCGGGCTCAGGTTACCAATGGTGCTGCCGAAAAAACAATACAACTTTTTCCCTTTGCCCGGGATGGATGGTATCTGATGGTTAAAATCTGCTACCACACCGGTTATACTGTTTAAATAAAACCGGTTGCTGATGTCTTGTGTGGATTGTTCAATTGCTGATTTACTGATGTCCACGGGGAAATAGGTTATCGTTTCAAGGACATTACGGGGTATTTGCTCAAACAATAAACTTATTTTGGATGCATCGCCACTTCCCAATTCAATAATGTTCAGGCCTTTAAGGTCAATACCCAAACGATCAATCAGTGTGGAAAGGATTTCTTTTTCAGCCTTTGACGGATAATATGCCTCCAGCCTGGTTATCTCTTCAAACAATTCAGAACCAATTTTATCGTAGAAAAAACTTGATGAAATATGCTTGCGTGTTGCAATAAGCCCGCTGATTATTTCAGATTTTACTTTTTCAGAGCTTTGATCAGGTGAAAAATCTACAATGTCAACCCTTTTGATTGTTTGGGTATTTTCTTGTTTTATTACATTCATATCTATCAACTGTTTTGTGGTATTCCAACTTCATACGGATTGTTTGGATCGTTGCTCCATTCAAACCAGCCACCATCAAACACTGATACCTTGGGCCATCCCATCAGCCATGCGTTATAAAAAGCTTCGCTGCCGCGCCATCCCGTTCCACAATAAAACGCCAAATGTTTATCCGGGGTCACGCCCGCCTCTTTCCAAATGGCTTCTGTTTCCTGAGGCTCACGCACGGTAAGGTCAACGTTCCTGTAGTTTTCCATGTGATAGGCATCTGAACCGCAATTGCCAAATACTGAACCGGGGATCCGGCCTTTCTTCTTAATGTAGTTGTATCCGCTAAGTTTACCGGTATATTCTTCCCAACTTCTGACCGAGATAATATCTGCATCTTCACTGTTGATCATTTCTTTTGCTTTATCAATGTCCACAAATATTTCGGGCTTAGCCGGAATCTTTCCGTTAAAGTCATCCACTGGTTTTTTGGGGACATCCTTTGTGCTGATGTCATAACCGGCATCCTGCCATGACTGAAATCCGCCATTCAATACACGTACATCTTTAACGCCTGCATACATCATAATCACTGCGCTTCGAATGGCGCCAAGCTGCCCTGCTGCGCTTCCCGGAAATTCGTCCTTGTTATCGGGAAACATAAATTTACCGTACACAACAACTGTGGTACCGGAAGTGATTCCATGTGCTTCAAGGGTTGCTTTCAATTCCGCCGGCGATCTTCGATTCCATGTTTCTGAAGATTCCAAAGCAAGGGTGTCCATATCAATTGCGCCGGGAATATGCCCTGAGAGGTAAGCTTCCCGGTGTCTGTAATGCGTATGAACAATAACTGTTTTGTTCCCATCGTACTCCGGCGGATGTTGTCCGTTGATAATGGCTTTCACCCATGAAGGAGACACAAGGTGGCGGTAATTGGTAAGCTTATCAAGGGGCAGGTTTGTGTCTTCCACCCACTGAGACAGAAAATGCGGATATATGTAAATGCGTTGATAACCGGCTTTATGAAAACATTCAGCCACCTCCATACAATCTGCCTTGTGGTATCCGTACAAAATAATTTTATGGCCGGGATTTATGGACTTCGATCGCACTATCTCTATCCAGTCCATGTATTTGGTCCATTTCAGGGGTAAGGTTTTGGCACCTCTTATGTGTCCGCCCCGTTTTTCATTCATCAACCGCCAGCCATTATAGGCATCTGACGGCCTTACATCTATTATTTTACAGTCTTTGCACGATATTGCGTCCTTTAGCTCTTTTGTTGATATTTCCTTATAAGGCATATTGTTCTTTTGTTTTCAGCACAGGATGCCGTGAATAATTGATTTTATTTTAGGTTATCTGTATTCCGGGTTTTCAAAATTCCAGCGCGAACCTTTGTCCCAGTCATTTCTGGAATTCCCGTAAGCGGGATAGCCATTGTTTTCTTTTAATAACCTAGCCAGGTGCATAAGGTTATATGTCATAAATGTGGTGTTTCTGTTGGTAAAGTCGTTTTTTGATGCGCCGGATTCTTTATCCAGGTAACTGGGGCCAGGGCCTACTTCGCCTATCCATCCGGCGTCAGCCTGTGGGGGAATAGAATACCCCAGGTGTTGAAGCGCATACAGAATGCCCATTGCGCAGTGTTTTATCCCGTCCTCATTGCCGGTAATGATGCATCCACCAACTTTTCCGTAATACAGGTACTGCCCTTTGTTATTTTGCATGCCGCTCATCCCGTACAGCCTTTCGATCAACTTTTGTGCTGCCGAAGATTTTTCACCCAACCAAATGGGCGTCCCGATGATTAAGATGTCAGCATCAAAAATTTTCTCAAACAATGCCGGCCACGCATCTTTTTCCCATCCATGTTTTGTCATGTCAGGGTAAACCCCCGGAGCGATGTCGTAATCTACCAGCCTGAGCTGATCCACCTCAACGCCCTCTTTTTCCATAATGTTTTTTGAAACATCCATCAGCCCCTGGGTATGGCTTGTGTCTGGTGATTTTTTTAACGTACAGTTAACATACATTGCCTTTAAACCTGAAAAATCCGTTTTATCCATAGCGTTTGTTTTTCATAATTTTCAGATGGTCATGTTATTACACAACCTCGCATATACCAATCATGCATTATCTGCCATTGCCGTCGGTGGGAAACAGACAACAGCCAAAATGCTGCCACGTATATACAACATGGATAAGATAATAATGTTCAGGGAAATTTAACATTTGCCGGATCAGAAATCCATTATGTTTTTAGTTATTTCAGTAACCCGGGTTTGATTATTCGTATTTGTCTGTATTACAATGATTTTATTTGTCTTTATATCCACTGCTACAAAAGCGAAGAACCCATTTGTTGCGCCGGCATGATATATAAAATCTTGCTTTTGTACCACCCATTGCATACTTTTCCCCCGTTGTGATCAAACTGGACCTCTTGTGTTTTCTACATGTTTGGTTCTACTGCAAACTTCGTGGAAAACAAGGAATATCTAAAGGTAAAAAGTTAGGTGTAATGTTGCCGGGAGTCGGGAGTCGGAAGTCAGGAGTTGTGAATACTTTTTCCGACTCCGGTCTTCGGTCTTTCGACTTCAGAATTGTAGCCTATCGGTCATTACACAATAGGATTAGGTAAACAGCCGGCTAATCACAACCCATTAAAAATGCGGTAGTACCTCCGTGTAAAATTAATAATTAACCCGTAAGTCAAAAATATATACTGCTTATTTTTGCGTTGTTATTCTTTCAGGTTTAGCTTTACGCTTTACCTGGCTTAACAGCACGCCGGCAAACACAATGACAAGCCCGGCGATATCCATGATTTCTACCTTATCTCCAAACGCAAACCATGCCATTACCATGGTTACGGGAGGCCCCAGGTAAAATAAACTGGCCACACGCGTAGCATCAAGGCGTTCTATTAACCGCCACATCATTGCATACGCTCCCAGAGAGACAGCAAAAATCAGCCAAAGCATGGTATAAATAAATTCCTGTTCCCATGTGGTGGATAAATTTTCACAAAATACAGCAGGCAGGGCTAAAGCGACAGTGGTTGCAAGGCTCTGATAAAACATTGTCAGATCGAGTGGTAGTTTACTTTTGGTTTTTTGCAGTTCCATCCGCCGCTGTATCAGACTTGCTGCCGTAATTCCAATAACAGAACCCAGGGGAATCAGATAGCTGAAAACGGAACTGATATTGTCAAAATCCATGCGAAAACTCACGGTAATCACAACGCCAAAAAACCCCAGAATTAGCCCGAACCACTGATAAAAGTTTGTGTGTTCACCTGTAACCAACCCGGATAGCGCACCCGTTGCAAGAGGTTGTAAAGCAACCACCAGGGCCACTATGCCTGCCGGCACATCATTGTCCAAAGCCAATAACACGCAGGAAAGCCATACGCCATGAGCCAGAACACCAATCATCATATTGGGAGCTGCCACCTTCCAGCTGACCAGGCGAAAACGCTTCCGTGCCAGCAAATAGAGAAAAACGACCAGGGTTAAAGTCATATATCGCCAAAAAAGCAAAGTATAAGGACCTGTGTAAGGAAGTCCGTATTCGGCGCCTATAAACCCTGAATTCCAGAGCAGAACAAATCCAGCTACCAATGCAATTGTGGTTCTTTTCATCGTGTCTTTTTATAATTTGACGATAACATTCCATTATGCAGTGCGCATTAAGCAAACACATAAAAATAGCAATTTTTGGTTTGATTGCAAATTTGGGAATTACCACGACAGGGCAAAATGTGCATATGCCAGGTGTAAAGATAAAAATCCCCGTCCGGAGACAGGGATTTCACAAAACAGATGTGGTATGTAGTGAATGTTATTTGATAAATTTTTCAACGGTGCATGTGTCATCGCCTTCAATAGAAAGGAAATACATACCGGATGGTAAATCAGCCGTGTTAATTTTGATGATTTCATTGCTTGTATCGATGCGGTGGTAGATCAACAACCTGCCCGATGCATCGGTGATGTAAACCTGGCCGTTCTCAATATTATTGCTGGTTTTAATAAACACATTATTTTTTACAGGGTTGGGATACAATTCAACCTGGCCATTTTGTTTTGCTTGTGTGGGTTCTATGCCCACCATGCTTTCATCCAGCTCAATATAATCAACATAAGTTGACATGGTTTTGAAATCAACATCGCAATCAACAAACAAGTACAATTCGTAAGTCCCAGGATCTATACCGCTTACATTGCCATAATTAATAACAAGGGTTGCATCTGCGCCGGTACTGTATTCCACATGCCAAGAAGCATAAAGGATGTCATCATCATCCACCCAATAATCTATGACTGAAACCTCGACCCATTCATCGTCGATCAAGCATGTATCCATATTTGCACTCATTGATCCACCAATAGTACCCGTAGGATCATACTCAGGAATTTCTACACTGGCATAAGCATTATCACCCTCGTCATCTGTTACCGTAACATATACCGTATAACCCGGCTCGGCTCCTGTTACCATATCATGGGTATCACTAACACCTGTATGCGTTTCATTAATAAAAATAGTCATGGCTGAAGATTGCTTCCAATGATAATCATAATCTGGGACTCCACCTTCAATGTTCACTGTGACATCTGCTTTGATATCATCGGGATCGGTATCATCCCAAACATAACTAAAACTGCTTATTGTCAGGTCTTCCGCAGGTTCTGTTGATGCTGGTATAAAAATAGAATATTCCCGTTCACAGCCTATGGCATCTGTTATGGTAACAGTATAATACCCGGATGCAACACCATCAATATCCTGTATATCACTTCCGTCGCTCCAGCTGTAGGAGTAAGGTGCAACACCACCTGTAACTGATAAATCAATAGCACCGTCTGTGCTAGACATATCAGATGCAGGTGTAATTGAATAACTCGCATAAAAACCATCACACGGACCTAATATGGTTTCACAATCACCGGCTGTGCTTCCCAGATCATCAGTAACCTCCACGCAGATTGTATCGCCTACACAAAAGCCATCCACAACTTCACCGGTTTCAGAGGGAGAATCAGGCCAATGATAAGTGTAAGATGGTTCGCCGCCTGTGACCGTTACTGTGGCTTGAACAGAGCAGCCATCTGCAGGGTCTAACTGCGTAAGGGTCAAGTCAGCAGTCAAAGGATCCTCTGATTCTAACATAATGCATGCTTCTGCAGTGTAGTCAAGATCATCGGTAACGGTCACACAATAATTGCCCGGAGGGAGATCTGTGATTTCATCTAAGCCTTCTCCTTCGCTTCCATTTGACCACGCATAATAGAAAGGTCCAACTCCGCCGGTTACAGTAGCATTGACATAGCCCGTACCGTAATCATCCGGATCCACATAATCTGCTTCAAGACTAACATCAAGTGGATCAATCCCTACCAGGATGGTTTTGCTTGCAGTAGCCACACAACCAGAAGTTAGTCCTGTTGCGGTAACCGAGATATCATACTCACCAGGATCAGTAAAAGTATGGCTGACAGGATTTCCCGTATGAGTTGATCCTTCAATCAACCATTCATAATCTGTATCCTCAGAAATGGTATCCCCAGCCTCATAGGAAGAATAAGTACCGTAGAAATCTACATCGAAATCAATAATGCTTTCATAAATACTCACATCACATACTGTTTGAGCGTAGCTCAGGCCTGTGAGGAAGCCCAGTGCCGTAATAATAGTAATAATACGTTTCATAATACAAAAGATTTTAAGGTTAATAATTAATTTCACATATCATATTAGACTGAAAAAAATATAAAAATGTTGCTTATAAAAACATAATATTTTCTTATAACGGTCAGTTTTCTACAAGTTTGTTGCGTAAAACAATGCTTGGGTCAGACTTTACAAAAAAATGCAATTTTTTACTGCTAAATTTTAATTATAGCATACGGAATTTTTGTAATGTCTTGTTTTTATGATGTTAAGTTTTCCATATTGGTTACATCAAAAGCATTTTAAGATGATATTTGCTGCCCCTCTTTCTTTTCTACTCCCGAATAGCTCTAAATTATCAATCTTTATTGGACAGAGCTTTCGGGATAAAAACGGATTGTTAATTTTAATGGTGTTTTTACGCAAAAGAAAGAAGCAAAGAAACCCACCACGAAAAAATGGCCAATGCGATGTATTGAGCCTGCCGCAATGCGGTGAGCACGCACCCCATGGCTGCAGGGATAAGACCGATTAAACATCAAAATGGCGCATACTTTCACTTACTTCGAGAGCCTCAGCACAAGTCGTTCTGTATGCTTGTTTTGCTGTATTATCGGCATTAACCATTGTGGTTTCAAAATTTCTTTGTCAATCATTTTGAAACACAATTGGTATAATATGAATACCGGCAAAGCCACAGTGAAAATCTCGTCCCAGGCTGAACATGACACTAGCTATGTTCTTACTGGATTTTGGAATTAAATATCTAGAACACCATTAATTTGCATTTTAGGCAAACAACATGTTACATTGTTTTGTTTGTAGTTAGCTTATATTCAGATGTTAGTAACTTGCGAAATTTTAGTATTTCATATTATAAGGCAGAGAACCGCAAGGAGATTTTAGATTTTGATACTTAAATTTTTATCAGAGCGAATCTACGACTTCTTTGTGTGGTTCTACGGCAGCTTTCTTATTGCCTGTCAGCCATTTTGACAGAAAATTGGCAGTAGAATCAAGCTAAAATTGAAAGAGGTGAAAAAATTGGTTCTACTGCCAATTTAATGGGTAAAGCTTTAACCCACCATGAAAAAATATTTTCAACTTAACCATCATATTTGGCTTGACATGACACTATATGATTTTTATTGCTAATCCTATGTGAATTCCTATGTGTTCTACTGTGCCTATGAGGTTCCACCCTTAGATGCTTCCAGAATTTTGAACCACAATAGGCCACAGTAGATTTAAATAGATAAGAAATCAAGAAATTTCAATCAATTCTTTAAGGTTCTACTGCATTTTTAATGGGTTATGATTAACCGGCTGTTTACCTAATCCATTTGTGTAATACCGGTAAGTTTCAATTCTGAAATACGAAAACAGGTGTATAATTAGCTTTTCTATGTGGGCCTATGTGACCTACTGTGGTTCAAAAATTTGGAAATATCTCATTTTGGAACCACATTAGGCACTGAGAGTTTATCTGGTTAATCATTAAGCCGTAACATTTATTAATAATACGTAATATTTTCATGAAAAATGGCTAACCATTTG
>CAZTNS010000092.1:0-12519 GCA_964615585.1 uncultured Bacteroidales bacterium
TAATTTTCCAGTTACTTTTTGTTTAGCGTGATTATTTTTACTGGGGACTAAAAAGAATAAAATTGGCAAGGTAAACCAGGAATTAACAGGTTTTCCGTCGTATCTTCCGGGTATCCATTCGGGCATTTCTTTTACCACCCTGATGGCTTCGGCATCCAATACAGGATGTACGGATTTGGAGATGATAACTTCCCCTATTGTGCCATTCTTTTTCACTTCGAAGCGAACATAAACTTGTCCTTCCAGTTCATTTTCTTTTGCGGCTTTTGGATATTCAAGGTTCTCCATAAAAAAACTTCTAAGTTCATTGTTGCCTCCGGGGTATGCAGGTGATTCTTCTACGAAAAAAATATTTCCCTTGAATCACTTCCCACCGAATCAGCATCAATAACATATTCAGGGGAAGTTGAACATGTAGCATAAGTATTGATCACAGCTCCTAAGTTTAGTACAGTCAACAACATTACAAATTTTAGAGAACTGCCTGTTTTAACTAAGCTTAGCATCTTTTATGAAGTTTTAAGTCATTATCTTATAATAGCTTACAGGGATACAAATATGTGACAAATAATCTTATATATCAAATAACTTTATCAACAAATTAATTCACAATTTGTTTAATGTACATGAACTACAATTGTCAAAAAGGATATTTCAGGAAGATAAAACTTCTGTGCTTAAACAGCATTCATCAGAAAGATTAAATTTTCTGTGATGAGGAGCATAAAAACCATTTTTTCATATTAACTTAGCATCAGCCAAAATAGAAAAGATAATTTTATGGATTATAACAAAGAAAACAAACAGGATTTATTGAATTTGGCTTTTCAAAATAAAGAGAGACTTAAAGAACTTGCCTGTATTAATAAAACCAGTGCCATCATAAAATCAGGGAAACCTGTAAATGAAGTTCTGCAACAAATTGTTGATATCATACCCGATGGTTGGCAATACCCTGCTTATACTGTTGCACGAATTTGTTTCGATGACAAAGAATTTGCCACACAGAGTTTCAAAGAAACGGAGTGGAAGCAAATCTATAGTTTTGACACGATCAAAAACAAAACCGGCAGTATTGAAATATTTTACACCAAAAAATTTGCAGCAATGGATGAAGGCCCTTTTCTGAAAGAAGAACGGGAGCTAATCATCAATATCGGTTCTTTAATCCAGGGCTACCTCAATTCAGTGCTTGCAGATAAAGTAACCAGCACAAAAAGAAGTTCAGAAAAGAAACCAAAAATAGAATACACTGCAGAACAAAAAGAGACAAGCAAGCTACTGCATAAATTTTTAAATGAAAACAATTATGCCAGGGATATCTATCATGACCTGATGCAATTCAAAGTCAGGGAAATTTTACTGGTGGGTACATTGTATGATGCTTATTCTCTGGAGAGCGAAGGTCGTTTTGCGGAACAGGTGCTTGGAGAATACCGCCAGCTCAACTTAACATATACACCCAGGATTACCGGGGTTTCTTCACAAGAAGAAGTTGACAGGGAACTTGAAGAGAAACATTATGATCTGGTCATTTTTGTCATTGGTATTGAGAAGAAAAAACCACATTTGTTAAGCCAGAAGATCAAATCCAATTATCCCTATATTCCCATATTTTTTCTGGTAAACAACAACAGCGACCTTGCATACTACAGAAAAAATGTACCGAAATATGCCGACAGGCTTTTTGCCTGGAACGGAGATTCCAGCATTTTCTTTGCCATGATCAAACTTGTTGAGGATAGCATCAATGCAAGCAATGACACCAGAGTTGGTATGGTACGGGTGATATTGCTTGTGGAAGATTCGCCAAAATATTATTCCAGAATTCTTCCGTTATTGTACAGAGTGGTGCTGGAACAAACACGCCGCATCATTGATGATGTCCAGGGAGATGAATTATATAGATTGCTGAGGCTGAGGGCAAGGCCAAAAATACTTCTGGCAGAGTCTTTTGATGAAGCTGTAAAAATGACACACAGATACAGTGAATATCTACAGTGTCTCATTACAGATGTACGGTATCCCAAAGAAGGAAAAGTCCATGAAAATGCAGGTTTTGACCTGGTTGATTACGTTCATGACAACATCGGGGAATTGCCAATTTGTATTCAATCCAGTGATGTGGCCAATGTTTACAAGAAAAACACTTGTTTTATCAACAAAAATTCTGATAACCTTGAAAATGATATCAGGGTTTTTATTGACCATTTTGTGGGATTCGGAAATTTTGTTTTCAGAGACAGCACAGGCAGACAAATTGCTATTGCTCAGAACCTAAAGGAATTTGAACGTTATATTAAAAACATTTCTGATGAATCAATGAAATACCATGCAAAACGAAATCATTTCAGTTTATGGCTTATGGCCAGAGGTGAAATCCAACTTGCAAAACTGTTAAATCCTTATAAACTTGATGATTTTGATGATGTTCAACAAATGCGGGAATTTCTACTTACCCGTATTCATAAATTCAGAAATGAAAAAATAAAGGGCAAAATTGTACCTTTCACCGAAGAAACACTCAAAGATGAACGCAATGTGGTTGAGATTGGAACCGGAGCCCTTGGTGGCAAGGGAAGGGGTGTTGCCTTTATTAATACCCTCATATACAATTTTGATTTTTCGGGTATGCTGCCTGATATTCACATCAGATCTCCACGAACTGTTATTATTGGTATTGATGAATTCACTGAATTTATTAATGACAATAACCTGACCCGTTTCCTTACAACCGAAGAAGATTTTAATGTGATCAAAAAGGCTTTTAAAGAAGCCAAATTTTCTAAATCACTAATGCGGCAACTAAAGGCCGTTATGAAAGAGTTTAAAAAACCTCTTGCCATCAGGTCATCATCTTTGCTTGAGGATTCCTTAAATCAACCTTTTTCCGGTATTTTTGAAACTTACCTCATTCCCAACAACCACCCCGATGACAGAAAACGCCTCGATCAGTTTTGCGATGCCATCAAAATGGTGTATGCTTCGTTATTTTCACCATCTTCTAAAGATTATATTAAAGCCATCAGTTATAAACTTGAAGAAGAAAAAATGGCTGTGGTAATACAAGAAGTGGTAGGCAATCAATTTAATGATTATTATTACCCACATATCTCAGGGGTAGCACAAAGTTTTAATTATTATCCCGTATGGTACATGAAACCTGAAGACGGTTTTTCCGTGCTGGCTCTCGGACTGGGAAAATATGTGGTGGAAGGAGAAAAAGCCTGGCGTTTTTGCCCGCGCTATCCAAAACTCGACATTGTCAGCCTCAAAGACATTGTCAATGAAACGCAGACGGAGTTTTTTGCGGTCAATATGAAAGACAAGGATATCGATCTGCTGGAAGGGGAAGAAGCCGGATTAACCCGCCTGGATATTGATGATGCCGAGATGCATGGGTCCATTAAACACCTTGCTTCTGTGTATAATCCCGATAACAATTCACTTTCACCAGGTCTTTCAGATTATGGCCCGCGGGTGCTTAATTTCGCCAATATCCTAAAACACGAGTATATTCCCCTGGCTGAAACGATTCGTAAAGTGGTATCGTTAGTAAAAGAAGCCCTTGGTACTACCGCAGAAATAGAATTTGCTGTTGATTTAAATAAAGATAAAAACAACAAAGCTTCGTTTTATATTTTACAGGTAAAACCGTTGATAGGCAGTACTTTCGATTATGAAATTGACATGGATAAAATTGACAGTGACAGCATTGTTTTACAAACCACAATAGCCATGGGAAATGGTAAAATAGACAACATCAAAGATTTGATTTTTGTGGACCCAAATGCGTTTGACAAAACCAAAACCGAGGAAATGGCTGCCGAAATTGACCAGATCAACAGTGAGATGGTCAGTAAAGATCATAAATATGTATTGATGGGGCCTGGCAGATGGGGAAGTCAGGATAAATTTATCGGCATTCCTGTCAGATGGCCACAAATTTCCAACGCAAAAGTCATTGTTGAATACAGTTTTGAAGGGTTTCCACTTGATCCATCAAGTGGTTCCCATTTTTTCCATAATGTTACATCCATGAATGTCGGGTATTTTTCCGTTCAGAAAGGAAAAAGTGATCATGCCATATACTGGGATAAAATTAAAAAACTGGGGAAAATTAAAAAATATAAGTACTTTTCTCACATGCGTTTAACCAAACCCTTTACTGTGAAAATGGATTCAAAAAACCAGATTGCGCTGATACAAAAACCATAATATCCACATTGAACTGTGTAAAATCAAAAAATAAGGGATTAATTTTCCAGTTGTTCTTTCAGTTTCCTGATGTCTTGTTTGCGTTTATGTAAAAGATTGATGTAGGCTCTGGTTGTGTATGAATCGTTAAGTTCGAGGGACTTTTTAGCCCAGTCGATGGCCACATCGATGTTTCCGTTGATTTCTGCAGCTACAGCCATGTTGTAGCTGCACCGTGCCGCCAGTTTTGTATCACTGCTGTTGGTATATTGCTTCCATAAGGATGCAGCCTTGTCCCATTCTTCGTTTTTAACAAATTGCTTTGCTTTTTTCATGTCATCGTTACCTGTTGTATAAACCTTGCGTTTGGTGGTTTTCCATGTAGGGGAAATGTAGGATGCCAGTTTTTGCCCAGCAAATATTCCGGCTTCTTTGGCTGCCTTCCGGTGCGATGGCAACCTGCTTTCTGCCCTTCCCCGGCTATCGGCTTTTTTTTCCCACGACATTTCATCGTAAAAATCCTGTTCATGTACAATTATTTTTTTGTAAGGATCGTATATGCGTAACCCGCTTTTTATTTCAATCCAAAGGATGGCTTTGTATCTTTTGTAACGTATGGTTTCTCCATTCCTGCTGCGTGTTCGTGTTTCCACATTGTGGCTTGTATGTTTATCTGTATCAAACAATTCCAAACTGACAAGGGCATCGGCATGGTATCTTTCACACACCCTTTTAATGCTGTCCCACGATAAAGGCACAGGCCATTCTGCTGTTCCGGTACCCCGAAAATCACAATCTTCACACAACCGGCTGCGAAAGCGTTCATTCTGATTTAAGGTTTCATTCATGGAAAGCACGCAATTTTCCGATCCCAGTTTATCGGCAAACAAGGCTTCATTGGTAAACAACCCTTCCACAACATTTTCCACCTGCTTGTCATCGGCCGGCAAACTGCGGTTTGTGATCAGCACTTCTTTATAATCCTGTGGAACGTTAATGGCTGCAGGTTCCATTACATCAACCATGACAGAGGTTGTGCTGCATGATGACAAGAACAACAAGGAAAACACCCCCAATATTATTAGCAAAAAAGTTTTTTTCATAAACCAATGTTATCTGATCAGGAAACAAAGATTATTCCAATAAATCTGAATTGATGCCGTACACATAATTTTCAATGATATTGAAATTGTGAATTTCGTTGTCTCCGTGAAATCCGTTAATATCAGCAGTGGATATCAGTTTTCGATATGCCCTGGTAAATTTGTCAGATTCCGGTTTGTATGTCCAGTGCCACTCTTCGGTGTTATAACCGGTAGTTCTTTTTTCTCCTAAAGGAACGTACACCTGGAAAAATCCATAATCTGCCGCATTCTTTTTCAACCAGTCATATACTTTCTTGCCTTCCCCCCTTTTGAAATAAACATGCGAGGTTTCATTGATATCAATGTCGGTGCCCCAATGATGGCGGGAGGTGCCCGGAACCGCTGTATAAGACAGCAGATTTAAAATTTTAGCACTGTCCGTAAGTGACTGGTCTAAGTAACTGTTTCCGTGTTTTCTTTTGCCCGAGAATTTTCGATTCCACAAATAACGTTGTTCGTGAAAATTTCTTGTTCCTGACCTGATTATAAGTTTGATGGTATCTTCGAGAGCGGCCTTACGCATTTGCAGAAAAGCATTGTATGTTTTTCTTCTGAGGTATATTTCCGGAAAATATGTTATTTCCGGGTCAGCTTTAACAAAATCCGGATGGGTGGCAGGTTCTATTTTTCCTAATAACTCATTTTTTCCGGGCAATTCATCCCCTGATTCCGTCGGATTAATCTGCTCTTGTGAAAATAACAACAACAGCAGAAACAAAAATACTTTAATCATGAGACAATAAATTTAATGCATTACGAATGATATTTTTTGCAGTAAGTCCGTATTTTTCCATCAGTTCAGAGGGTTGACCCGATTCACCAAAACAATCATTTACGCCAAGGATGTGCATCGGTACAGGAAAAATTTGTACTACTTTTTCAGCAACAGCGCTGCCCAAGCCTCCCATTACCTGGTGTTCTTCGGCTGTAAGAATACAGCCGCATTGCCTTGCATATTTTTCAATGGTTTCAACATCTATTGGTTTGATGGTATGAAAATTCAAAACTGCAGCACAAATATTATGGTCATTTTTAAGTGATTCTGCTGCTTTCAATGCTTCCCAGACCATATGGCCGGTTGCAAACAACGCAATGTCGCTTCCTTCTTTCATAACTTGTGCCTTTCCGGGAACAAATTCCTGATTTTCCAGGGTAAAATCGGGAACTGCTTCTCTGCCGAAACGGATATATACCGGCCCTTTGATATCATTAACGGCATGTAATGTGGCCAGTTTTGTCTGCGTGGCATCACAGGGTGAAAGTACCGTCATATTCGGCAGCACCCGCATGGTGGCGATATCTTCGAGAGCCTGGTGTGTAGCCCCGTCGGGCCCTACTGAAATACCTGCATGAGCACCCCCGATGATGACATGAACATTGTTGTAACAAATGGAAATTCGAACCTGATCAAGGTCACGCATGGCAGAAAAAACGCCATAGGTTGAAAAAACCGGTATTTTTCCGGACAATGCCATGCCTGCAGCCACCCCTGCAATGTTTTGTTCGGCAATGCCAAATGAAAAAAAACGCCCGGGATAAGCCTCTGCAAATAAATTCATAGAAACAGAACCCGTTATATCTGCCCCTAAAGCGACAAGCTTCGTTTGCTTTTTACCTGCTTCCTGCAGGCCTTCTCCAAATCCTTTACGTGTGGGTTTTAAATTATGATATGAAACCATACAAAGGTAAAATTAAATATTGCGTTTTATAAATTACTGGATAAAATTCAAAGTTCAAAGATCAAAATAAATTCAAATTCCCAAATTCAAAAAAGTTAATACCACAAGATGAACTTTTTTCCATCTGTACAATAGCAAATATAGTTATTTTTGATCGCCTGCAAACCATTCAGCGTATGAAGTGGCTGTTTCATACAACCGCAAACTGTATAATTCTATGCCTTTGGGCAATAATTTCTTAATCCTTTGGGCAAAATCCGTTGCCAGGTTTTCGCATGTGGGTTGGAAATCCACAATGTGTATCCTGTCGAACAAGGATTTGATGTTGTCAATGGAACTGATGTTTTCTTTGCTGCACAACACGACAGAATGATCAAATGTATCCACAATCTCTTCTCTTACAATTTTTTTAAAATCACTAAAATCAATGACCATGCCCCATTTAGGGTTTTTTTCATCGCTGCTTACAGAGCCAATAACGGTTGCGTACATTTTGTATGAATGGCCATGCAGGTTTCTGCATAATCCATTGTAGTTGTAGAGTGCATGGGACATTTCCCAATTAAATTTTTTGGTTACCCGTATTGTTGTCATTAGCACGTTTTTTACATTATCATTAAAAATTGAAAATTTAATAAAGATTGTAAGATAATGGTTTTCTATTAATCTGAAAAATGTTATTTTTATCAATCGTAAAAACAGCCATGAAAAAACTGGAAGAAATAACGCAATTGACAGCACCGTATGTAAAAGATTTCAATGCTGAATTGTTTTCACTGATCAAATCTGACGATGAATATTTGAACCGGGTGTTGAAATATATTTTTTCAGACCCGGGAAAACAAGTACGTGTTAATATTGTGTTTTTATCAGCCCAATTGTTTGGGGAGGTAAACAAGCAAACCCATATGGCAGCTGCTTTGGTTCAATTATTACATACCTCTACACTTATCCATGATGATGTTGTGGATAAAGCGGTGGTACGCCGCGGTAAAAAGACAATCAATGCAGAATGGGACAATAAAGTTGCAGTTTTGGTTGGTGATTATTTATTTTCAAAGGCTTTGGAAATTGCCATCAACGAAAAATTGTATGATGTTTTGCAGATTCTTACACCCACTATTTCACAAATGAGCATGGGAGAGATCATGCAACTAAAAGAAATAGAAAAAAAACAGTATTCTGAAGCCGTATATATGGATATTATTTTCAGAAAAACAGCTGTATTGATCAGTGCTTCGGCTCAGGCGGGTGCCAATACTGCCGGTGTTTCGCAACAACAACAAATGGCCATGAAACAATTTGGAAATGAAGCGGGTATGGCATTCCAAATACAGGATGATATTCTGGATTTTACAGGCAATCACAGCTTTGGAAAGGTCAATGGAAAAGACCTGGAAGAAAAAAAATACACCCTTCCTTTAATTTATGCATTGGATAAAGCCCCAAAAGCTGCTTCAGAAAAGGTTATGAAAGTTATTAATGAAGGGGTAACCAAAAAGGATAAGAAACAAATAATAGAATTTATCAAAACATACACGGGTTTTGAGTATGCACAACGAATTATGGATAAACATGTAAACAATGCGCATGAGATTTTAAAAACTTTGCCTCAAAACAAAGTAAATGATGGTTTATATGATTTAATTGTGTACTTTACAAAACGAAAAAAATAGAATGTTCACTGGTAATTAAAATGTGAAATTATGAAACATATACTAACAATTCTCTTGGTTTTCCTGATAACAGGATGTAGCCTCATGGCACAAAAAATCCAAGTAACTGAAGATAAAAAAAGGATCAACGGCAGTAATCGGGAAGTTTTGTTTGTTGAGATACAAAACGCTGAAGATAAGGACGTTGAAAAAGCCTGGGAAAACCTCATGAAAGATTACGATGCAGAAAAAGTAAAAAGCAGAAAGGAAGTTTTTGCTGACAATGTATTGATTCCGCCGGTAAGCAATAATACAATAGATGTATATGCCAGGGCTGAGGAGAACAAAGGCCAGGTGGAATTTTATGTAGCGGTCGATCTTGGGGGGGCTTATATGGGTTCAGAGCACCCTGATGAAATAAGCGCCATGAAATCAATAATAGAGGATTTTGCTGTGAGATTGGCAAAAGAAGCTTATGAAGAAATGCAGGAAGGAAAGGCTGATGCAGTAGAAGATATTCAGAAGGAAATTGAAAGCCTTAACAAAGATAAAGAGCACCTGCAAAAAAAGAATGAAAAATACCAGGAAAAGATAGAAGATAATCTTGAGGAAATTCAGGAATTGGAAAAAGCATTGGAAGAACAAAAGAAATTGCTTGAAGATGCCCAAAAGGAATTGAAACAAGTGAAGAAAAACGCTTCGAAAGTTGATTAAAACGTAAATTTTTGATGTATGAAATTTGGTGTATTGATATTTCCGGGATCGAATTGTGATCACGATATGATTTATGTGCTCAGGGATAAACTCAATCAGGAAGTGGTTGAACTGTGGCACAAAGAGATTAGCATCCAATCAGTGGATGCAGTTATATTACCCGGCGGGTTTTCCTATGGAGATTACCTGCGTTCCGGTGCCATTGCCCGCTATTCCCCGCTTATGGAAACGGTGATCGAATTTGCAACAGGCGGCGGTTTTGTGTTTGGCATTTGCAATGGGTTTCAGGTATTATGCGAAGCAGGGTTGCTGCCAGGTGCTTTGCTGCATAACATCAATCAAGATTTTGTTTGTAAAAACCAATATATCAGGGCTGAACACTTTCATACTCCCCTGACAGAATATGTTCCACGTTCGAAAGCATTAAAAATACCCATTGCGCATAATGAAGGAAGGTATTATGCCCCTGATGATATGTTATCTGATATGGTACAAAATAAACAGATCATCTGGCGTTATTGCAATGAACGTGGAGAATTGACGCAGGAAGACAACCCCAATGGTTCGGTGATGAACATTGCCGGTATTTCAAACAAAGAGGGGAATGTTTTTGGCATGATGCCACATCCCGAAAGGGCTGCTGATGAAGAGTTGGGAAATACTGACGGCACGATGATCCTGAAATCCATCATTTATTTTCTTGAGAATCAGAAGAACGCATAAGCTGAGTTTGAATACGGATGGCTTCTTTGTGGATTGCCTGAAGAAGTTTTAGTACAAATGACTTTGATAAACCATTTTGTGCAGCGTAATCCAGTCGTGTTTTTATGATGTTTTCCCATCGCTTAAGCTGCAGAATGTTGACATGCATGCTTTGTTTGTGTACAGCGATTTCTTTTACAAGTTGTTGCCTTTGTTTTAACAAATCAAGCAACTGATAATCCACCTGATCAATTTCTTTTCGGTACTGCACAATTTGTTTGATGTAGGCCTGGTCTTTAAAATCCCGTTTTCTTATGGCAAGGTTATCAAGCAACTGAACAAGGTCTTTCGGTAACAATTGTTGTTGATTGTCGGTCAAGGCCCTTTGGGGATTGTGATGTACTTCAATCATCAATCCGTCCATATTCAGGTCCATGGCTTGTTGTGCAATGGTGGCAATATGATTGGTTTTTCCTGCAATGTGGCTGGGATCACAGAAAACAGGTAAGGCTTTGTTTTTCAGTTGAATATCAATGGGGATTTCCCATAGTGGCAGGTTTCTGAAAGGGGTTTTTTCAAACGGATAAAACCCGCGGTGAATGGCTGCAATGTCTTTTATGCCTGCTTTATGAAACCGCTGAATGGCGCCGTACCACAAGTCTATATCGGGGTGGAGGGGGTTTTTAACCATCAATTTTACAGATGTGCCTTTAAGAACATCCGCCAAGGCCTGAACGTATATGGGATTGCCGGTTGTGCGTGCCCCTATCCACAATACATCTATGCCGGCATCAATGGCCTTTTCTGCGTGTTCAGGGGTGATGACTTCGGTAGCCGTCAGCAGCCCGGTGTTGCGCTTTACTATTGACAACCATTTCAAGCCATTGTCTCCGGCTCCCTCGAAATGCCCCGGATGCGTTCTGGGTTTCCAGATACCTGATCTGAAAACGTGCACACATTTTTTTTCAGCAAGGGCTTCGGCTGTTTTCAGTACCTGATATTCACTTTCTGCACTGCATGGCCCTGCAACGATAAAAGGCCTGGAACGTGTATGAAAAAAACCGTTTTCAAATGTCATCACACCACTAAATTTGATGTAAAGTACGGCATTTTATCGTTTCGTTGATATATGTTTTACGCAATTTTTTTTTCAATGCTCTTAAAAATTAACTAATTTTATCAAAAATTTATATCATCAAAAATCCATGTTATGCCTACAAAAATACAAACGTTAAACGAAGTAATCATTCAAAAACAATCGGCATTTCCGTATGCCAAAGGTGAATTAAGCCGGTTGTTGAGTCATATAGGCCTTGCTTCAAAAATTGTACATAAAAAAGTCAATAAAGCGGGCCTGGTAAATATTCTGGGTGAAGTTGAAAATGTAAATGTGCAGGGTGAACAGCAGCAAAAACTGGACGTATTTGCCAACGAAACATTCATCAACACCATGCGAGCAAGTGGCATTTGTTGTGGTATTGCATCTGAAGAGAATGAAAAGACCATCATTTTTGATGATGATCTCTCCCTTGACGGGAAATATGTGGTATGTACGGATCCCCTGGATGGCTCCTCCAACATTGATGTCAATGTGTCCATTGGCACCATATTTTCCATTTACCGCAGGCTAAGCCCACGCGGGCAAAAAGCTACAATGGAAGATTTTATGCAACCCGGCAACAAACAGGTGGCTGCCGGTTATGTTCTATACGGCTCATCAACCATGATGGTATATACAACAGGCCTCGGGACAACAGGCTTTACGCTTGATACTTCAATTGGAGAATTCTGTTTGTCACATCCTTATATTGTTACACCCAAACAGGGTAAAATATATTCAGTCAACCAGGGAAATTTTATCAATTTTCCACAGGGAACAAAAGATTATGTTAAATATTGCCAGGAAAAAGATAAAGCAACAGATCGACCTTATTCCATGAGGTACATTGGTTCTTTGGTAGCTGATTTTCACCGCAATTTATTGAAAGGCGGGATTTTCATTTATCCCAAAACGGATGGTAACCCAACCGGTAAGTTGAGGTTGGTTTATGAATGCAATCCAATGGCTTTTCTCGCAGAACAGGCAGGAGGCTTGGCTACTGATGGAAGAGGCAACCGTATCCTGGACATTGCCCCCAAAGACATTCACCAGCGTGTGCCTTTTTACACAGGCTCAAAAGATATGGTAGAAAAAGCTGAAGAATTTATGCGTAAATCAGGAGAATAAAAAATTTGCTATTCATCATCATCCAAAATTACGAATAAAAAGATGTGCCACAGATTTTACAGAGTATCACAGAATTAAATGAGTGGGATTTTATGTGTCAGGGTGAACATTGGATTACATTAAAACTGTGCCAATTTGTGTGATCTGCGGCACATTTTCCTAAACGGTTCTACTGCATTTTTAATGGGTTATGATTAACC
>CAZTNS010000093.1:0-7971 GCA_964615585.1 uncultured Bacteroidales bacterium
CTTTGGATTTATTTTGGATTTTGTTTTTTGAACTTTGGATTTAATGCAATGCTATTCCCGAATAAGCCAGGTTTTCCCAATAAAATAACAGTGAATTTTAAAAAGAGTTATATGAGAGAGTGAACATAAAAATATAAATATACATCAAAAAAAGTACCTACTCACCGCAGAGGCGGAGAGGCGCAAAGATTAAAAATTATAAAAAATGTTTGCAAATCTTATGAACCCTTAATATGGATGCAGTGATTTGACTCATCTTTTTTCAGTGGTCATGCCCGGCTTTCGAGTAGGACGGTGGCCGGGTGTGTTCCGCTAACCGGCGGAAACTGGATGCTTCATTGCGTCTTTGCGGTAAAAATGTATGCGCCTGAATAGTTACTAAGAAAATTATAACATTTTTTTTGTGTTAATTGCCATAAAATAAATTATTTTTGTAGTGTGATAATTTTAAAGTTTGTGAAGTAACAAATCTTAATTTTTTCATAGTTTAATTGGTTTTAGGTTAATAGAAGGGTTCTGTTGAAAAGCAGAACCTTTTTTCTATGGTTTGATCTGCAATATTCCTGTCCCGGTTGCCTGTAAAAGTTGCTGGACAGTTGCATTGTTGTTTTTTATTGCTTTTGACTTTTTAAAACGGAATCAATATTGATTTTTAAATGCTGAATGATCAAAAAAGATAGATTTGCATGATCAGTTTTATAATTGAAAAGGGGACTTCTAATAATTATTTCGCATCAAAATTTATAGAAATCTTTCATCATTCAATTGAATTTATATAATTTAGCTGATCAATGCATCAAAAGAAATCATACAAGAAGGCTATGTATGCCGGTTGGATAGCTATCACAGGTAATGTTTTGCTTTTTTGTTTAAAATTGTGGGCAGGCATTGTCAGCGGAAGTGTTGCTTTGATGGCTGATGCATGGCATACCCTGAGTGATTCGGCCTCTTCCGCTGTATTGATTGTTTTCTACAAATTTGCCAACAAACCCCCTGATATGACTCATCCCTATGGTCATGGCAGGTTCCGTTTGATTGCTTCAATCATCATTGGCGTTATCTTGTTTTTGGTCGGTTTGAATTTTTGTGTGGAATCAGTGGTGAAATTGATTGGAAAAGAAAGTGCTGATTTTGGAACCTTGGCCATTGTTGCCACCGTGGTTTCCATATTGGTTAAAGAAGGTATGGCCAGGTATGCTTTATATGCTTACAAAAAGCTGGATTCCCTTGCCTTAAAAGCTGATGCATGGCATCACCGGAGCGATGCAATAACATCGGTTGTGATTTTGGCAGGCATTGCTTTACAAAAATACGCATGGTGGATTGACGGTGTGCTGGGTATAATTGTTGGTTTTTTGATTATTTACACGGCCTGGGAAATTGTAAAGAAAGCCATTGATGTTATCCTCGGAAAGAAACCGGATGGAAAATTCATAGAAGAGATTAGGGATATAGTAAATGAAGCTGCTGGATTTGATGTGCTGTCGCATCATTTTCATTTACACTCTTATGGAGATCATAAAGAGTTGACTTTTCACATTGTAATGCCCGGTGAATGGTCATTGAAACAAATGGACGAAACAAAATCAAAAATGCGTCAAGCCATACGCGATAAACTCAATGTTGAACCAACCATACAAGTGGATGCAAAGAAAAACGATTAATATTATTGTATTGCTGATTTTGATGCCGGTGTCTTTTTGCATGGCACAGAAACCACTTGTTGAATTGATGAAGAAATATAACCATTATCGTGAACGGCTGGAAAAGGAATTTGTGATCATCAGTTCGGATGTTGAAAATTATGGGGTGAATATTCCTGCCGTGGACAGATTCAGTGATCAGTGGGGATATAACCACCTAAGCTGGAGTGATGGGAACAGCAATTTCAACAATTATATCATAATGCTGGTAACTGAAATAGAATTGTTGAAACGCAATCATCAGGATTATACCAAATCACTTGCTGCTTTGGTTTATACCCTTCTTGCATTGGAGCGACTTGACCTTTATTCAGAATACAATCTGAGGCAGTATCATAATTTATACCTGATTTCACAAGGAGACACGGTCAATGATTATATAAAATATCCGGCAGATATCAATGGATTTATGATACGTGATGATGTGAGTTTTGGCTTTTGGATGTCAAATCACAGGTATTTTGGTTTTGATTTGGGAATTCCTGATGAGGCTTTAACAAAAACCAATAAATACAGATCAATTTTCCAGGAAGGAACCATCCCACTTCAGGGAATGAGTCAGGATGTTATTATTCACTTGCTTGAAGCATTGGCTGTTATGGATCATTTTTTGGATAAAGAAAATCTTGGTGATATACCAGTGAATTTTATAAATGACCTGATACCTGATTACCTGGAAGAAAAAGGCATCTGGAAAACTGATGTTGTTGATTTTAAAGCTTGGGCAAAGGATATTAGTTTACGCTTGTTGAAAAATGTTCAACAAGATGAAGATCAGGCATCAGTGGTGTTTAAACCCTGGTTTTCAAAAGGAAGAATCACTGGCTTTGAACTGTTTAAAATTCTAAGTACAAGATGGTATATCATGAATCCAGTGACAGGAAAACCAGTACGTGAAGGATCTGGTAATGATATGGGAATATTAGTGAATGCCCATGGTTTTACAAAAACAGTCGAGAATATTTCAGACCGGTGTAATTTGGCCTTTGAAAATTCAAATTCAGGATTTTTAAAATGGCTTTTCCGGAGTGTATATTATAAAGAACTAAAATTACCATTTGGTGCAGCCATTGCTTTACCAAGAAATTGGGATGACAACAAAACACGTTCACTTGCAGCATTTGGTGATGTGGATGGTGAGTTTACACCGGTTTTTTTTGCACTCAGAGGAATTGGAAAAAAGCACCGCTATCAGTATTATATTCTCATAAATTATTTGTTAAACCAGGATAAATTAAAAGAAATATATCACCCGGGAACAGACATGTGGAAAGAAGACAGCACCTGGTTTGCCAATGTATTGCAAATGGCACCCCCGGATGGTCCGTTTTCTGATACCACCAGAGCACATTACAGCGTGTATTGGAGTACCTCATCACGGCTCGTTTGGCCGCAGGATGCCCCAACATGGAGGGGGGCCAAAAAATATGAATATGCCGGGATGGATTATCTGGCTTTGCATAATTTATATCGTCTTGTTTATTGTAATGAACCTTTTTATCTTGACTATGGGGTTTCCCGCAAAGAACAACAATTTGTAAAATGGATGTCAAAATTGGATGATCAGATTAATAAAGAGGTGTTTTTGCATGCACCAAAAATAAAGAAATAATAATAAGGTTCATCCGGTTAATTTGTAGGTTTGTAATTTATCAATATCCCTCATTATTAATTGTTGTCATGGTGGTTTTACTCATTGTAGGAAAAAATCCCGAAGGAGACAAAATACAGGCACCACCACAATCCCAAAGGTGTTGAATGTTCTTCGGACTTTGATATTAATGCACATAATCTGTGTGATGGACTTTTTTTGTCCTGTCCTGCAAATAGAAAGTGTAATCAGGACTAAAAAATAATGTGTAATTTTATGCCTGCAATTTAAAAACTTTTGGTCTGTATTGAAAGGTCTTTTGCCAAAAAACATCATCAATGAAAAAAGTGAAAAAAAAGAAATATTTTGCGATAATATTGGTTTTAATCATCGTTGCTCTGATTCTGTTAATTGATGTGTTTTCAGGTTTTCTATATCAAAACATAGCGCCTGAGTTTGGAAAAAAGAATCTCGAGCTGGCACTGAATGAATATAATGGGGATTCATGTCAGTTATCTGTTCAGCCGCATCCGTATTTGACGTATATCAATACGCCGTTGTATTGTAAAAATGGATACAGACAGCACAATAGCATGGGTTATCGCAATGCTGAAAATACAACATTTTCAAAAGACTCTGCTTGTTTCCGGGTGTTGGTAATGGGCGGCTCTACTACTTATGGTGATGGCGTGGATAACCCTGGCAAGGCCTGGCCACATATCCTGCAAAAGATTCTGAATGATAGCATTGGTTTAATAAACGATGACTGTACGGTTGAAGTTATTAATGCGGGAATGCCATGGGCAACTTCTGCAGAATTGTTGAACCACTATATTCAAAAAAACCGGTATCTGGATGCCAATGTAGTGATACTGCATACAGGGGGAAATGACATTCAGCCACGTGCGTTTGATGATTACAAATCTGATTATACCCATTGGCGCAGTATTCAATGCGGTGGGAAAAATGGTTTAAAACCCGGCGAGGGCTGGCTTGTTAAGCATAGTAATATCTGTAAATTATTGTATTCCCTGTGGTACAATAATATGGATTATGCTGCTTCCCGTCCGTATATTCACACAAAAGAATACAATAAGCTAACCACAGATGAGATTCATGAAAATGTGAACAACAGTACCAATGAATCGTTCTGTAATCATTTGAGATTGCTTTTGAGAAACATTCAGAATGACGGATCTGTGCCGGTATATTTTCAATTTTATGCAGCAGAAAACACATTGAAAGAAAACAGGCACATTCAAAAAAAGCAAAAGAAGACGCAAGAACAAAATCAGGTTTTGGGGATAGCGGCATACGAAAACAGGGATTCTGCTTTCAGCATTTGCCGAAACAATGGTGTGGTATTTTTGGAAATGCCACCTGGTTTTGTGCCTGCTGAGCACATGGTGGACGTTTGTCATATGAATCAACAGGGCCAAAGAAAAAAGGCTGAGTTTGTTGCTAAAGAAATCATGCCATTGCTTGAAAGCTGGGCACATTAAATCAGAATGATATAAGCATACAAGGATTATTACACTGAATGGTATTCAGGAACATCGTTTTTAATAATGCTTCCGGAGCTAATAACAGCGTTTTTTCCAATTTTTACATCCGGGTAAATAATGCAACCGGCACCAATAAAGCAAAAGTCCCCGATTTCACAAGGTCCTATGATATTACAACCAGGCCCTATGTTTGTATAATCACCAATTTTTGCTTTATGTCCCACCGTACTGTTGATATGCAATGTAACAAATTTTCCGATGGTGCTTTGAAATGATATAAAAGTATTCGGTTGTATGATAGATCCATTGTCAATGAATGCGGAGTCGAAAACCCATGCATTTTTTGATATATACACAGATGATATAACCGGAAGTTTGCTGATTTTTTTTCCATTTTTTCTTTTAGGCGGGGGTGCCCAATGGTAATTAAATATCTGTTGTCATTGGATTGTTGAATGAAATCTTGCAACTCTTTATGGCTATGCAGTACAGGAAAATTATGAATTCCTATATTGATGTTTTGTTTGGTTTTATCCTCGTCAAAAAAACAGATGTCAATAATATTTTTTTCTTTTAAGATCAACGCAACCGTTTCAATTCCGGCAGCACCAGCACCATAAATAATCATATATAAAATGTTTTAAGCTTGTCACAAATATAATCAATTTCCGTTTCTTTTAATTCCGGATAAAAGGGCAGGGACAACACGTCATTTTTTAACTTTTCTGAAACGGGGCAATGCTTACGATACGCTGATAATACAGGGTGTTCATACAAACATTCTGCATAATGTATGCGGGTTTGAATGCCGTGCTTTTTTAGATGTTGTTTTAATTTGTCCCGTTCTTTTATCCTGATGACAAATTTATGGAAATTTCCGGTGTATTGAAACTGTTCATTCACCAGAATCTGTACGGGCAAGTTTGCTAAATATGATTTGTACCGGTTGGCCAGTTGCTCACGAGTGGATAACTGTTTGTCAAAATTTTTCAGTTGCCAATGGATTAACGCTGCTTGTGATTCAGAAATGCGGCTGTTGATCCCGAATTGGTCATATTGGCCTGTTTTTGGCTTTTTTCCGTTTTGCCGGGCTGATTTGCAATAATTGGCTATTTTAACATCATTGGTTAATATCGCGCCACCGGTTCCAAAAGCACCAACAGGTTTGACAGGATCAAAACTGAAAATGCTGACTTTTCCCATACAACCTGCGGATTGGTTTTTTATTTGTGAGCCCAAAGCTTGTGCTGCATCTTCAATCAGCATTAAATTATGTTTTGTTGCAAATGCTTCGATATTATTCATATTGGGTAAATTGCCATATAAATCCACAAAAATCATGGCTTTGGTTTTCCCTGTGATTTTTTGTTTTGCATCGTTTAAATCCATCAGTCCGTTATCCGGGTTGATATCTGTAAAAACCGGCATAGCACCGGTTCGGGTAATAGCTGTAGCTGAAGCCACAAAAGAAAATGCCGGAACAAGAATCTCGTCCCCGCTTTGGATATTTAATGATTTTAATGCAAGAAATAAAGCATCTGTACCGCTATTGCAGGTTATGGCATGTTTTCTTCCGGTTATTGTTGACAATTTATTTTCAACGCATGTCGTTTCATTACCCTGAATGAAGTAACCGTCTTTCATTGCACCGTTGAAGATGGCAGAAATGGTATTTTTGTGATGATTAAAAAAATCGTCTAAATTGTAATAGGATATATGCTTAATGGATTTCATTTTACGATGGATTAGTATAGTTTATTATAGGGTTGTCAATGCTAAGTTTGTTTATATGTAATTCTGCGTTTTGTAAAAACCTGCTCAATAGATTTTCAGATGCGCCGTTTTGCATTTCATTTAGCACCATGCCGGGTGGTAATAACAGAAAACCGGTAATTCCCTGTTTAATTGAATATGCGTTGGGAGCATTATTTATTAAATAGTCAAGGCTGTTGTTGCATGCTTTGATCACTTTTTGCCTTTTGTTTCTTTTGTATTGTTGGTTGATGTTTTTTTCAATATGATCTCTGAATGTATTGATGAGTTTGTCTGATGTCATATTATTGTATGATTTCATCGACTGGTTTTTGGAATTTTCTGTCCACCTTTTCATTTGGGATATGATATCGTCGTATTTTTTGGAATTCGCTAATTGTATGTCGGTTGCCGTTTTAAGCCTGTGTTTTTCCTGGTTTAAAAGATCAATGGATTTTTGAATTTCTTCTTTTGGTAAAATTTGTATTGAGGCTAACATCGGGTGGTACACAAACTTAGGATTTAGTACAATGTTTCTGTCATTATAATAATTGAAAAGCCCGGGAATGCTTTTGATGTTTAAAGGCATGATGAGAAATTTGACAGATACAGACATGTTTTTTCTCGATCGTGCAAGTGCCATTATGCGCTCCGTGTTTTGGAAAACAGTTTGAAAATCAGCTGATATCCGGTTTTTATTATAAATTTCCGGATCGAGGCTGTCGATGGAAATATCAAAATATACGTTGAGATTATCAAACAGTTTTTCAATTTTATCATTCCATATACTACCATTGGTAGAAATGGCAATGTTTATTTCGGGATTGATGTTTTTTATTGCTTCCCAAATGGAGAAATTCAATTTATTAAGAAATGGCTCTCCTCCTGAAAAATTAGCGAATTCAAGCATTGGGATAAATGCTTTCAGTTCTTCAACAAATTGCTCATCATAAGGAGAGGCCATTGGAGGTAACTTTTCCCTGGTTTTACGGATTATAGACGAATATTCGCCACTGCATACCATGCATGCCATATTGCATGTATTATCAAGCTGGAATTCCATTTGTTGTGGAAACTGATGTGTATCTTTATTAAGGTAATCATATTTTTTGCAGTTTGCAAGGTTAAATAAGCGATTATAAATATGGTCTTTGCAAGTATAACACCCAGCCCCAAAGTTGTGGTTTTTAAGAAATTTTGCTAACTGTTTACGTTCTTTGCTATGCCAGATATCATGTATGCTTTGCTCGGGATATTTACCAATGAAAATCCTGTTATAGTGACAACTGAAGACGTGTCCGTCCGGTTGAAACAACATGTTGCTTGCCGGAGCAAGACATAGTGGTTGTTTATTTCCTATATCTCTCGATTTAATATAATCATGAATATTTTTATTTAAGGTTTTTTTCATTGAAAACCA
>CAZTNS010000093.1:8071-12491 GCA_964615585.1 uncultured Bacteroidales bacterium
AAGCATTTCTTCCCCATCTGAAAACAGCAACTTTCACCGGAGGGGAACCTTTTTTAATGGATATAAATTATAAAATTTTACACAGATTATTTGATGTAAATCCGAATGTGAATGTACGTATAACAAGCAATGGTACCATTGTAAATCAAAAAGTAAAAAAAGTGCTGGAAAGAGGAAGATGTAACATTACATTATCTATAGATAGCTTTAAGCCTGAAAATTACGAGTATATACGTAAAAATGCCAGCTATAAAAAAACAATGGAGAATCTGGAATGGTTTAATCAATATTGCAAAAATAAAGGAACCATTTTAAGCATTAGTGTTTGTCCGATGCAGGTCAATTGGAAAGATATTGTTGATATAATTGATAAATGTAATGATAATGATTGGGAATTCATTTTTAACAAAGTGGTTAAACCATGGGATTTGGCATTGTGGTCATTACCTTCTGAAGAGCTGAAAGAAATCCTCACCTGGTATAAATCACTTGAATTGGCTGAAAGAAACAATGTGCAAATAGAAAATAAGCAGAAATATGAACAATTGATACATCAAGTTGAAAGTTTTTATAATGAGGCATTAAACCGGGAGAGTGATCAAAACCATATTAACCCTGAATTATTAACTAATCTCCGGTTGAATATAGAAAAGAAAATGTGTAATCGTATCAGATCATTGGATATCAAGAATGAAAAGCAGGATTTATATTGCGAAAAAATAAGGGAAGCATTTGCCGGGTTTCCTGACATACTAATTACTGAAACCTTATTGCAGAAAATTGAAAATGTAGATGATGAAATGATTATCAATGAATTGGATAAATATAATTCACAAACATTTTGTCAGCACATGACTGTTTTTGCGTATAATTTTTTATGATTACATGTCTCTAATAAGCTTTGGTATGAACACATATATATTGTCAAAATATACAGTAAAGGCATATCAGGCATTCAGGCCAGCCAATAAAAAAAAGCCGGTGTGTCTTGCCCCCTGGAAAAGTTTGCGTTTTGAACCGGACGGGGCGGTGTCTGTATGTTGTCATAATAATAGCTATATGGTTGGGAGTTACCCGGAAGATAGGGTGCATGGCATTTGGAATGGCACAAAAATTAAAAAACTGAGAAAAAAGCTCAAAAAAGGGGATTTCAGTTTGGGCTGTCAAGTGTGTTATGAAGATTTTAAAGGGCATAATTTCGATGCTGTGAACCCGCTTTTGTATGAAAAGTACAAGGGATTGAAAAAACAACCTGTCGTATTGGATTTTAAAACTGAAACAGCATGTAACCTGCGTTGTATTATGTGTTCTGAATACTCTTCTTCATCCATACAGGCAGAAAAAAACATAGTTAACCGACCACGTATTTTTGGTGATGGATTTATCAGGGAGTTACGTCCATGGATTAAACGCGCCAGGGAGTTCAGGTTTAGCGGTGGAGAGCCGTTTATGAGCCCGTTTTATTTTCAATTATGGCAAACAATTTTGGATATAAATCCTGAAGTATTAATAACTGTACAGACCAACGGTACCATTCTGACAGAAAAAATAAAAAACTTGCTGAATCATGGGAACTTTAGCATTAATGTGTCACTGGATGCCATGAATAAAGAGGTGTATGAAAAAATACGGATAGGAGCCAAGCTTGATGATGTCAAAAATAACATCAATTATTTTTCCCGATACAGCTTGCATAACAATACCCGGTTTGGTATAACGGCTTGCATCATGAAAGATAACTGGCAGGAATTGCCACTGATATTAAAGTATGCCAATAAAAAAGGTGCGCTTATGTGGTATAATCCGGTGCATTTTCCTTTTGTGAATGCATTGTGGTTGATGCCTCCGGATGATTTGAAGCATATCCACAGTGAGTTGTCGAAAGCAAGTTTTAGCGATGATAGTACATGGGAAAAGGAAAATAAGCAAATATATGAAGCCATGTTAAGAAAAATACAATCATGGGCAGATTCTTCCGTATATAACAGTCCGAAACAGTGGGTCAGTAAAGAGGTAAGTGTAAGTAATTTGCTGGAGATGTTGAAAACAATAGATATTCCGGAGTCATTGTCATTTAGTTCAAGGCTTGAAAAGAAATTGCTGATTGTCAAAAACAGGCTTCCTGACAAGAAAATGTTGGATTTGCAGGTTTTGTTGAACAAAATGCACAGAAAAACAGTGGTTTTTTCAGTGCTTCATCACATGCCTGAAAATGAAATCCTGGATAATCTTATGGCATTACAAAAAAGGGATTAGTTGAATATAATAAAACTATAAATCATGGATGTAATTAAGCCAATAAATCAGATCGCCCCATACATGAATACTGCTATTTCCCCACCAATGTGTGAATGTGTTATTTTTTTTGATGTCTGAGATTAGCTCATCAGTGTTGAATAGACCGGTGTCTGCTAACAAATCAATTTTACTGATTATGAAATCGGGATTATAGCTGGTAGTTTTTACCGCGTCAATTCTTTTGAAGTTTTCCGCTTTATTTAAAACGGTGCCCGGAAAATTAGCAACCTCTGAATTGCTCGGAATTTCCAATAAATCCGGTGGTAAATATGTAAGAATATGATTGGTTAGATCATCTTTTGAGCTTTGTAATATGCCGGGATTCATGCCAAAAATCATAAAAGCAAGTTCAGGTATAGCATATGGGCTGATCATAGTTTTTGATATTTCAGATAACATCAATTGTCCCGAAACAGCACCCCCGTTTTCACGTCTGAAAAAAGTCCTTCCAAAAGCCTCAAACATGTAAGCTATTTCAGGATAAGGGGATTTAATATGTTTTATGTTGGCAAGAATGTCTTTTGGCGATAAACGAATTTGCTTGTAAAAAGCATTGTTAAAGTAGGGTTTTAAGGTTTTTAACCCAAATGAAATGGGTTTTTTACCCATGTTTTTGTTATCCGGATTTATGAAAGGATCGTTGTTATCACTATAATCTGTATAGCGGGATTTTAAATGTTTTCTGGCTATTTCTGAAATGTTGTTGGGATAAGACGCTGTGAAACGGAGCAGTTCTGAACCCAAAAAACCACTTATAAATATAGTGCCACTGTTACTTAACTTGTCGAAATAATCATTGCTAATATTATGGGGGTTATAAGCCAAATGGTTTAAAACATTGTGTTTTAGGTTAAATCTTTCTGCAATCATTTCAGCAATGATAATATCGCTATTGTGTTCATCTGTTATGAGTTCGGTGCGGTAAGTGAAAAATTGGCGGCTTTTTCTTTCTTTTTCACTCATGATGCCCAATACCATCCGGGTGTCCGTTCCTCCTGTAATACTAAGAGGTAAGCCTGGATGCCATTTTAACAATAACTCCACTTCTTTTTTGAAAAGCTGGTAATAGTCATAGGCCAATTCTTCTACAGAAGCATCAGACGGTTTTATTGTTATTTTTTTTAAATGTTTAATCGAAGGTGTTTGTTTTGAATTGACTTTAATTCTGCAATTGGGGGGAATGATATGAATGTTCTTTAGCAATGTGTGACGGTTTTGCGTATGTCCGAGTACCAGATATTCGGCATATGCCTGGCTGTTTGGTTTTAACGCATCTTTTAATTTCAGGAGGGGCTGGTATTCATTGCAGAAAGCAAAAACTCTGTCATCATTGTAGTAAAATAGCGGATAAAATCCAAAAACATCACTGATAATGAATAACCTGTCTTTCTGTGTATCATATAAAGTAAGGTTATATGTTCCTTTTAATGCATCCATGTTTTGGGCTGTATTATTATGGTGTGCAGAGGAAACATAATTCAATATTTGTCCACTCATGTCCTTTCCATCGTTCTCTGGAAAATGACTAAGATAAGGCCTCCCTGAATATGAAATGAAAGTGCCATTTTTTATCAAAAAGCTTGTCTGTACATTTTTATGCTTACTTATGAGTATGGTTAAATTATTAAGGTTTTTTTTGATTGTTTCTCCGGGAGCATTGTTGTCTGTAAATGCATGCATGGCCGAAAGAATATCACTATCATTCTTATTGCCCTTTTTGTAGTAAACACCAAAATGATTAATCATACCAGCAAAGATAATGAAAATCAAACCAAAACAAAATCAATATTGATATATTCCGAATAAGAAAAGTTAAACCCTTTATAAATGTAATATGATGTTTGCAACCTGCGAAACTTTAGTAAATAAGAACAGATTTTAAATCCTCAGCCGTGAGGATCAAAGTTAAAACAAAAACAGATAAATTACAATGTTCTCACTGCCAAAGTCGTCAGGTAAAAAAATCAGGAATAAAAGAAAGACTTTTTCGATGTGTTCCAATCGGTTCAAGACGTGTTGACATCATTTTTAAGGTTCAGTGGTTAGAATGTAAAAGTTGTGGCCGAATAGGTTCTACTGCAAACTTAGTGGAAAACCAAAAATATCTAAAGGTAAAAATTTA
>CAZTNS010000094.1:0-12414 GCA_964615585.1 uncultured Bacteroidales bacterium
TTTTCCCCAGGGGCGAGCACTGATTAATTATCTAAAATTTAATTCCAATACCGGCATTGAATCCAAATGCAGTTGTGCGGAATCCATGTGTCATGATATAATGGTAATACATACATCCATGCAAAAAAAACGTACGAGATAGGCTGTAATCAAATCCGGCCGAAGGAGCAAAACCAAAATAACCGGCAGCATTGGTTTCATCATTGCCAAAAGCACCAAAACGGTACAATCCCAGGTTCCCTCCAATGTAAGGAACAAAATCATCGTTGCCAAAACGGTATTCAAGCATCCCAAGTACAGGCATAACATATTCAGTGATATGGCCTCCATATTTTTCATAAGAATTTAAATAATAGCCGAGATTGGCTCCAACACTGACCTTATCACTGACAACAGTTCTGCCAGAAACATACAAACCCATATATGGCCTGGCATTAAAACCTGTGTTCACTGCTTCAGGAAGAGGGTTAAACATATTAAACACACCAATACCCCCACATAATTTTATCTGACTGTGTGCAGTGTGAACCACAAAAACACACATAACAATCAACATTATTCGCTCGATACATTTCATAAAAACCTTTTCATTTTTGTTGAACAACAATAAAAATATCATTTCTATCGAGTTCCAGCCAATACCTGAGTCCGTTTTTCCTGACATTATTCCAGTATTCATCAGTAAGAAATCCATATTCATCTATAGCGGTGCGGATGTCTTCTTCAAATTGAGTGACATATTTTTCTTTCAATGCCATTTTGATACGTTGTCCTTTGTATTCAAATTCCGCTGCCGGGGTGTATTCATCCGCCTCAACCACATGGATGGTTCCGTACCCCAGTGATGCACCGGTACTGAATTGCAATCCATCATGCATACAGCTCAGCGGTGGTGTTTTACCTGCATAAGACCACACTTCAAGTTCATCCAACCCGACATGGAAATATTCAGTCGCCCGGATGCCCATTTTTGCCCCCATGATGGAGTATATACCGAGATGACCATGAAACTCATTGGTCATGGCAACGATATTAAATGCATCATTCCCATGATTTTTGATGATAGTATCTGCCAGGACAGCAACATCATCCTGAAGCCAGGGGCTGCCAACAGGCATATTCTTGTAAATCACTCCCTCTGTCGGTTTGTCAACATCCATTATTCCCAACATCAGCATTTCCAGTTCTTCAGAATCACCGGGCATATACACCCGGTTGTTTTCACTGAAATACTGTGGGAACAATAAAAAAACCGGCAAACAATCATCCCAAAGATATAAAGGCGCTTCAACAGAATTTTTGTTTTTCTGACTGAAAAAATCATAAACAGCCCTTGAATATTTATTGTTCAGGCTTTTTAGTGCCAGGAAATAATAATCACTAAGCCTGTAATCCATATCAGAATTAAACACAAATTCAACAGATTCAATATTTTCAAGCACATATTTTGCTGCCAGGCTGTCGCGTAAATAATTCATTCCGGGCTTACGGGGATTGTGATACCAAACAACACGGCTGATCTGAGCTTTGTCTTCAGGATAAGTATGCAACAACGCTGCCAGGTTGGTTAATGTTCCGCTGGCAAGGTAAATGTCTTTGCTGCGGTGGGCATTCAGTCGCTCATGTAATAATTCAACCGGATCGGTTCTGTAATCATCATCAGCAGTTCCAGGCCAGGCAAATGCTGACGCAAACTTACGGTGCATAAACCCTTTATTCAGGCTTTTGCCTGAAGCCACAGGAATGCCTTCATGTCTGTAATATTCAAGCATGCCTTTTATTCTTGCTGCTCCCTGCTCCGGTGACAAAACACCATCGGTAGTAACAATGGCATTGACATTAAAATCTTTTGAGGCCAGAATCAGTTGCAACATCCTGAAATCATCAAGACCGCAATCTGTATCAACGATTAGATTATATTCTGCTTTTTTGTGTGCGAATACAGGGAAATTGAGCAGAATTATAAAACCAGCCAATATCGGCAAACACCATTTCATAATACACTTAATTAATGAACTGTAAAGGTAAAAGAAATATTAGAAGTCCCCTCAATAAAAAGAGCAACGATATCATACCGTTGCCCTTTTAAAAATAAGATAAGATTACCTGTTATCATTTAATAACAATCCGTTGATTTACAGTCCCCTCAACTGATGTGGTTTTAACAAAATACATGCCGGCAGCAAAGTTGTCTGTATTGATTATTATTTTATTGTTATTGCAATGCTTATGTAGCAGACACACACCATCAAGGCTGTACAATTCAATGGATTCCAAGCCCACTGCCTCAATAAATACCTTTTCTCCAGCAGGGTTAGGATAAATTTTTACGCCATGTTTCTGTACATGAACATTTGTAATAATCACCTCCACGGTTTGTGTCACCTGGTCGCTGCCACAATCATTAAAAACCGTCAAGGTTACAAGATAATCACCTTGAGCCGGATAGGTAAAAGATGGGTTTTCTTCGTTTGATGTAGTAGGAAAGAAATCATTATCTCCAAAATTCCATTCCACAGAATCAGCATTTTCTGAGAGGTTGGTAAACTGAACCGTGCCACCACCCATGTCTTCCCATGAAAAATCAGCGACAGGAACCGGGGTACAATCATAAATTCCAATGTTATCAATTCCCACCCCTTCATAATCATTAAAAGCAAATCCACCGGCATCAAAAGCAAATCTGAACATGACAATGGGTTCTCCGGCTAAGCTTGGCATGTTGCTATAAATAGTAATCCAACCACCGGAGCTACCATTCCATGTTGTTGACAACATATCGCCATACCAATTAGCAGAAACATCCCCTGCAGGCAAGGTATCCCAAGTTACACCATAATCTGTTGAATATTCCAGAATAAATTCAGCACCCATCATTTGTGTTTCGTAAATGATATCCGCATCAATGACAGGGTTTACCATGTCACTAAAATCAAAACAAGGGCTTATCAGATATGCCAACTCGGATGTATTATGCGGGCCGTCAAGGTTGGTAACCCATGCATAATTTCCATCTGAAGCTGTATTAATAACCGTACCAGCCGGTTCTCCAAGCTCCATACTGCTGTTTTCTCCATCAGCTACCCATTCAGCAGGGCCGGTTTCAAAACTTTCATTGTATGGATAAACGGCAACGACATCACTGTGTATAACTAATTGATTCAATGTGTCATTGTTAGTATCTTCATCAATAGCAAGACCGGTAGCCACCATTATTTCATAAACATCAATGTCTCCCATATCCACAGGCGTAGTAAAACTGAACAACACTTCTTCATCATAAGAAATGGTATCGGAAAAAGTTTCAGTTTCCCATGTCGTACCATTATCAACAGAATATGACACATCAAAACCGTACTGATCATCAACCCCGTAGTTTTTTACCAGCACTTTGACAAATTCAGTATCACCAAGGCCACAAGAACTTGAAGGTGATAATAAAGCAATCGGAGAAACATCAGCAGCAGGCAGTTCCTCAATATAAATATTGTCAACAGCAATTCCTTCTGCCGGCAACATACTCCCTTCAAAGAAAAAGCGTAATCTGCAATTGGCCTCATCCGCAAAATCAAGTATCTCATAATTATAAATAACCCAATCACCGCTTGAACCACTCCATGAATTATCAAGCACTGTCCATGTAACACCTCCATTGGTTGACATTTCAACTCCCATATCAGCCCCCAGCATTCCTGGTTCATGCCATACTGCAAAACTCAAAGATACCCCGTTTGTTCCGCTAAAATCAAAACACGGGCTGGTAAATACAGAACTTTCACTCGCTCCTGCATCCCCTTCAGGATTGGTTCCTGCCACATAGTCTCCTTCATAAGGATTATTGATGATGTTGGTATCTACAGGAATTCCTCTTTCCCATGATCCGGTACCTGCCCAGTAATGGTCTTCATTTTCAAAACCTTCCTCATACGGCAGGCTGCTAATCACAGGAATATTAATCACAGAAGTTTGTGATGTATCATTGGAAAGATTTTCATCTCCGGACAACAGGGTATAAACATGAACAATGTGTTCACCGGGTCCTGTCAGATCAGCAGGATTAGAAAAAACAAATTCTGTTTCCTCACCATAAAACAATGTATCAGTAAATGTTTCGACTGTTTCCGTGCCTCCATCTACCTTAAAGGCCACATCACAATTTGTTAACGTATCTGCACCAAAATTTTTGATGATACTGCTGACCGTAACGGTTGTCATACCACAATCAGAACCAATCTCTCCAACAGATACAATTCCGGCATCACTTTCCATAACTTGCGATACAGATATATCATAATTAACGGTTGTGGGGTAAGTATCAAAAATGAGATCTTCATCTTCAGATGAAATAATGATGTAATACGTAGTATCTGCTGTTAAAGCGACCATTTCCAGGGTAGGATCAGAATTGATCGTATCATTTGCAGCCACGCAATTGGTAGCAGGGTCATCAGGAACACCATCCACCACAAACAATCCTATTGAAGCTCCGGTTGACATTGGAGCATCGCTGACAATTTCTGTATTGCTCAGTGATATATTTATATTCATATCACTTGCCGGGGTAAATGAAAACACATAATCTTCATTCTCCATGGCATCGCTACCACAAGCATCTGCGGGGCTATAATCATCAAGCGTTCCGCTAGTTGTCAACCCACTGGCTGAATATGGCAGGGAATCAATCACATCCGGGGATGTACAATCGTTTTGTGCAAAAACTGCCAGCGATGAAATCATCCCCGCAATTATAACAAAACTACAATGCATTAAATTTTTCATGTTTTCTATATTATTTTAGTTAAACTGATAGTTTGGTTGTAAAAATAAAAAAAGCAAATAAAATCACAAAAATATGTGGGTATTTTGTAAGAGATGATTATTTTGCCGGCTCAAATGAACAAAAATTTGACAATTATGATCACAGGTATAATAACATATACTGGATATTTGCGAACAGAAAACACGCATGTTCGTTCCGGCACTAAATTAATTACAGATGCACCTGTTGACAATAAAGGAAAAGGGGAAGCTTTTTCACCAACCGACCTGTTATCAACATCACTGGCCAATTGCATTCTGACCATCATGGGCATGCGTGCTGAAGAAGCCGGTTTTTCAATTGACGGGGCAAAAGCAGAAATGAAAAAAGTCATGGCATCTGATCCCCGGCGTGTGGCTGAGATCAGAATCATTTTTGACTTCAGCATGCTTTACCTTACCGTTGATCAGCAAACTCTATTGAAAGGCATCCCTGAAATCAGTCCGGTATCTCTGAGTTTACATCCGGATGTTAAACAAATCATCACATTCAATTTTTAATCATGGAAAACATACAACTTCACACAGGCATCAAAGGCAATTTAACACAAACCGTCACAAAAAAAGATACGGCAGCAGCATACGGGTCAGGGCTTGTCGAAGCGTTTGCCACACCGGCCATGGTTGCGTTCATGGAAAACACCTGCCTACAATCTGTTGAGGACTATCTCCCTGAAAATTACAGCAGCGTTGGCATCAGGATATCCGTCAGCCATGAAAAAGCCACCCCCACAGGCATGAAAGTCTTTTGCGCATCAACGTTGATAGAAATTGACCGGAAACGTTTGGTTTTTGAAGTGGAAGCCAGAGATGAGCAAGGAATCATCGGCAGAGGACAACACGAACGGTTTATCATAGACAAAGCCAAATTCATGACAAGCCTGCAAAGCATGTAACCTAATTTTTAACACAAAAACATGGCATTTTGCTGTATCCATGATACTTAAAAGATCATTTTCAGGATGTTTCTTAAAATACATGCAATAACACACCAGAATTATATTTAAAATTTTACCTTTGTGAAGCGAAAAAAATAATGTTTAACTTTTATAAATGAATTTGTTATGGCAAAGAAAAATGTAATTATCATTGGAGCTGCCGGAAGGGATTTCCACAACTTCAACACGTATTTCAGGGGCAACGAAGAATACAACGTTGTTGCATTTACTGCAGCACAGATCCCTGATATAGATGGCAGAAAATACCCGAAAGAATTAGCCGGAGAGCTTTATCCAGACGGCATTCCTATTTATGCAGAAGCAGAACTTGAAAAACTGATAAAAGACCTTAAGGTTGATGATTGTGTATTTTCCTACAGTGATGTGACTTACCAGCATGTGATGAAGATGAGTGCCCGTGTAAATTCTGCAGGAGCCAACTTCAAGTTACTTGGCCCAAAAGACACTATGGTAAAAAGCGAAAAACCTGTCATTGCTGTTGTAGCAACTCGCACAGGATGTGGTAAATCACAGACCAGCCGTAAAGTAATTGAACATCTGATGGACAAAGGCCTCAATGTGGTGGCTGTACGGCACCCCATGCCTTATGGTGACCTCAATGCTCAAAAAGTACAGCGCTATGCTGAGGTTTCTGATCTGGAGAAACACAAATGTACCATTGAGGAAATGGAAGAGTACGAACCACATGTTGTCCGTGGCAACGTAATTTATGCCGGGGTTGATTATGAAGCTATCGTGCGCGAAGCAGAAAAAGACCCAAATGGTTGTGATGTAATCCTTTGGGACGGTGGAAACAACGATTTTCCATTTTATAAAACCGACCTGCACATTACCGTAGCCGACCCACACCGCCCGGGACATGAATTATCCTATTATCCCGGTGAAGTGAACCTCCGCATGGCCGATGCCATTGTCATCAACAAAATGGACTCAGCAACTCCCGAAGGAATTCAGACTGTACGCGAAAGCATCAAAAGCGTTAATCCCAACGCTACCGTTATTGACGGAGCTTCCCCGATTAAAGTGGATGATCCTTCTATGATCAAAGGGAAAAGGGTACTTGTTGTTGAAGACGGACCTACCCTCACTCATGGAGAAATGAAAATTGGTGCCGGTGTTGTTGCAGCTCAAAAATTCGGTTGCAAAGAACTGATTGATCCTCGTC
This sequence comes from uncultured Bacteroidales bacterium, assembly GCA_964615585.1. Lineage (GTDB taxonomy): Bacteria > Bacteroidota > Bacteroidia > Bacteroidales > ML635J-15 > JAQIBY01. Next base: position 6,943 of record CAZTNS010000094.1, read on the forward strand.
CATACGCTGTTGGCAAGCTGGCTGAGACCTTCGAAATCTATCCCAATGTAGGCACATTATTACCTGCTATGGGATACAGTCCGGAGCAACTGAAAGACCTGGAAACAACAATCAATTCAACCGATTGTGACTCTGTTGTTATCGGTACTCCTATTGATCTCAACCGCATTATTGATATCAAGAAACCCACTACACGAGTTTATTATGATCTCCAGGAAATTGGAGAACCTAACCTTGACGGGGTGTTGAGTGAATTCATTGAAAAACATAACCTCAAGTAATCAATACTATTTTATTTCTTAAAACAAAAGCCGGACAATCTCCGGCTTTTGTTTTATATTTCTGATAATTTGATTCAATCCCATCTCTCCTAGAATATATTACAGGCAGGCAAAGCAAATAACGCTAATGAACTTGAAAAAGAACGGACAAGAATGGTGAATGAGGCAATGGAATTAGTAAAAATTTTCAATGCAATAGCGGAAAAATCGGAGCGTGGGGATAAATCATAAACCCGGCTGCTGTTTAAAACATTTTTTCATTATTTTAATTTGAAAATTGGTAATTGGTGCTTGGAATTTATCGACAACATGTTGGTAAGTTTTGCTTTTTAAGCGTCTAATAACAGCGGATAATATAGAATTTTCATATGCCTTGTAACTCATAAATGCAAAAATGTGAATAATGCTCCTGTAATGCATTTTTGACAACAAAGCTCATCCCGCAAACCAGTTCCTGCTACGCTCTACAGCACGTTTCCATTGTTTATACAGATACTTTCGTTTTTCTTCTGACATTGTGGGTTCGTAAGCATTTAATACCGACCAGTGTTTTTTAAATATCTCATCCAAATTATATATCCCGGCTCCCAGTCCAGCCATAAAAGCAGCTCCAAGTGCAGTTGTCTCAGTAATTTCAGGTTTAATTACCTTAACACCACTGATGTCAGAAAGGAATTGTAAAAAGAAACGATTATCACTGACACCTCCGTCAACACGCAGATCACTGACTTTCAAACCGGAGGTTTTTTGCATTATTTCAACAACATCCCTTGTCTGATAAGACAAAGATTCCAGTCCGGCACGTACGATATGTGCCTTTCCGGCAGCTTGAGTAATCCCGATAATGGTACCTCTGGCATCAGGATCCCAGTATGGTGTTCCCAGTCCTGCAAAAGCAGGCACGAAAAATACGCCTGCTGTATCCAGCACAGAATTGGCAAGTTCCTCAGATTCATGAGCATTGTCAAAAAGCTGCAGTTTACTCTGCATCCATTTAATGGTGGCTCCGGCAAAAAACACCGAGCCTTCCAGAGCATAAGTAACTTCTCCATTGATACGCCAGGCAATGGTTCTCAACAAACCATCGTCCTGCATAACAGGGCAGGTATTTCCAACATTCATCAGCACAAAACAACCTGTGCCAATGGTATTTTTTACCATCCCCGGCTGGTGACATACCTGACCAAAAAGGGCTGCCTGCTGATCTCCTGCCACGCCTGTTATGGGAATATGCTCCCCATCAAATACCGATGGCTGTGTTTTGGCAAGCTTGCCGGAAGAATCAACCACATCCGGAAGCATTTGAACCGGAATACCAAAATAATCGAGCAATTCGATGTCCCATTCAAGGGTGTGAATATTGAACAACAATGTCCTGGAAGCGTTGCTGACATCTGTGATGTGGCATTTGCCTCCGCTAAGTTTCCATACCAACCAGGTATCAATGGTCCCAAATAAATAATCGCCATTTTTTGCTTTTTCTTTGGCTCCCTGTACATTTTCCAACAACCATTGCAGTTTTGTCCCGGAAAAATAGGGATCGCTCAACAGACCGGTTTTACGACGGATAATGCGTGCAATATCTTCCCTTTTCATGGCATCACATTTTGCCGCAGTCCGCCTGTCCTGCCACACAATACAGGGATGCACAGGTTTACCTGTGTGCCTGTCCCAGACGACAAAACTTTCCCGCTGATTGGTGATGCCGATGGCGGCAACACGGGATGCAGAAACACCTGTTTGCTGAAGCACATCACGGGCGGTTTTTACCTGTGTTTTAAATATTTCTTCTGCATCCTGTTCCACCCATGCATCATGGGGGTAATGCTGTTCGAGTTCCTGCTGGCTTATCCCTGCAATATCAAAATTGCTGTCAAACAAAAGGCTGCGGCAGCTTGTAGTTCCCTGGTCAAAAGCCAATATATAGGATTTATCATTCATCACTTTTCTTTTTATGCCTAAAGATAATCATCTGTAAGGAAAGAAAAATATATCCCAATAAAAATTTGATGATGGATTTTATGTTTAGATTAGGATATGTTGAAAAAGTCTGATGTGCACCAGAAAGGCAACAAGAAGATGTCGTATTATAATAATCCGAATACAGTGGTTGTCACTTAATTTCCTCAGGCAAAAACACGACTTCCATCTTAACATCATCGGTGAAAACACTTTTGGCAAAAGCCACAACCTGATCTTTTGTGATGTTCTCAACCAATGAATCCATTTTTGGAGCGTAAGGATACACGCTGTTTTCATCATACATAGACAGTATATTTACCCAACTGAAATTATCTTTCAGGTCTTCGCTGCGTTTTTTAGCGTATGCTTTCTTAAATTCCTCAACATAATGATCCTCAACATCAGCTGAGGTCAGTTTATCAATTTCATTATACACCACCTTTTTGAGCTCTTCCACCCTCTCCGGATCACAGGTAAAGGTGATAAGATAATTGTATTCCTCAATCGGTTCAAAGGAGATATTTCCTTTGGTATAAACCCCATAAGTTCCGCCTTCATCTTCCCGCACGGTTTCGGTAAAACGGCGATCAAGAATGTTACTGACAGCGCGCATCATGGTCTCATTTTCATACGTGTAATCCATGTTGTTGTGATATTCAATCTGCACTTTGGCTTTTGGTGTCACCATGGGAATATCAATGGTCTTTTTGACGGGTTTTTTAACATAATACCGCCCTATGTCCTTAAAGCTTTCTTTTTTATCCGTTGATGGAATTGAAGCCAGATAAGTTTCCACCATTTTTTTCAGTTTGTCCCTTTCAAAATTCCCGACAAGGTGCACGGTAAAATCCGCTGCATTGGAATACCGTTCTTTGTAAATATCCAACAAGGCATCAGAATATGCTACCTTTTTATAATCTTCCCATTCCAATGGCTTTGCCCATGGGTGATAACCATAGCGGATAGCATTAATGCTGTCGCGCATCACCGTATTTGGATTGTTTAACCGGTTTTTGTAGAAGGTTTCACGGCCTGACATGTATTTCTCATATCCTTTTTTGTCCAGCCTTGGTTGGGTAAACATCAGGTGGTACATTTTAAAATTGTCTTCTAAGTATTTAATCATGGATAAGCCCATTATGTTTTCATTGTATAAGTTGATGCCACCGAAATTGTAGAGTTTTTTCCCATTCATGTATCGGTCTAACTGGATTTGATCATAATCATCTAAACCACTTCCGGAAACAGCTCCTTTTGCTACTGCAATTTTGGCCCGTTGCGATACATCATACAGGGATTGTCCCCCTTTGGAAAAGAAATAAAACGCATATTCATCTTTCTTAAAATCTGCGAATTTTACATATATTTTCATGCCATTGGAAAGTGTCCATTTTTCACACTTAGGTTCATCAATTTTTTCAGTCTTGATGATTTTGCCAGGGGCAGGGGTTTCTGACAATAAATCATCAATGCTTTTGACCGGGTCGTACGGCTCATAAGTTTTCTTTTCTGTTTTTTCAATGACTTTTGCCAAATCTTCTTTGCCGGGAAGCTCAACATCATCTGGCCCTGACAAAGTAACCACGCGATTGTTATCCACCATGAGTCCCTGTATGGATTGCTCAACCTCCTCAAGGCTGATATCACCCAGGTATTGCTTATAAAAAGCCAACACCGTTTCGGGCGACATGATCACATCATCTTCTTTAAATGCCTGTACCACACTGTAACAATGCGAACGGCTTTCGCGGGTGTCTTTTTCACGGACACTGCGTTCTGCCCACCTCATTCTCACTTCTTTCACTTCATCAAGCTCTTCCTGGGTGAAACCATGTTGCAATGCCCGGTGCATTTCTTCCAAAAGGATTTTTGATGAATGCAGTATTTTTCCTTCAAGCGGATAGGCATAAAAACTAAGCGCTGATTTTTCAGGTTTTATGTTGTAATATCCCCAGCCACCATACCGCATTGGCTGTCCTTCGTTTTGTATGCGTTCATCTATCCGTTGCATCAACATACGAAAAGCCAGCCCGCGCAAAACTTCTTCACGGTATTTGTCAAATGTCAATGACGGATCAAGCGGTTCGTTTTTAAAATACATCTGCATGCGAATATTGCTGGCTTCCTTATCGGTATGGATCGCATAAAGTGTTTCATCGTGATCAGGGATTTCCTGTTCAACACGTGGTTTGGGATTTTCCGGCATTTCCATACCGGCGAACACTTCCTTGATTTTCTTTTCGGTTTCATCCACATCAACGTCGCCAATGGCAACAATGGCCTGCAAATCGGGACGGTACCAGGTATTGAAAAAATCACGCAGGCGCTGTTCCGGCGCGTTGTCAATCACATCCAGGGTACCAATGACATTGTGCTTTGCATATTTTGAACCTTTGTAAAGTTTCATGTTGATGCTGTCGCGGATGCGGGAATAGGATGAATTCCGGGCACGCCACTCTTCGTGAATCACGCCCCGCTCCTTTTTGATTTCCTCATCAAGGTAAGATACATCTGTGGCCCAATCGCGCAAAATAAGCATGGAGGTGTCAATGTAGGCTTTATCTTCAACCGGCACTTTGGTGAGGGTGTAAACGGTTTCGTTGTAACTTGTCCAGGCGTTGATGTCGGGGCCAAATTCCATGCCAATGCTTTGGAGGTAGTCCAGAACAGCCTTGTCGGGAAAGTTTTTGGTGCCGTTGAACGCCATGTGTTCACAAAAGTGCGCCAGGCCATTTTGGTCGGGGGCTTCCTGCATAGCGCCTGCATGCGTTACCAGCCAAAATTCGGCGCGTTTTTCGGGTTTTTCATTGTGTTTGATGTAGTACGTCATCCCGTTTTCGAGCGTTCCCACCCGGTAGGAATCATCAAAAGGAATGTCATCAGACAGGTTGATTTTGTCCTGGGCAAAAGCCGTAAAGGCAAATACCAGACTAAGCGATAAAGAAATGAGGTTTTTCATGGTGTAAAATGAGTTAAAATATACAAAGGAACAATGATAATAATTATTATATTTATAACAAAATGATTGACGCAAATCCCACCATCTTTCTTAAAAAGGACTTCTAATACCAAAATACGCTTATTCCTGTCTCAGGCAGGCAGGCTTACAACATTTTTATTGTATCTCATTGGTTCTAATGCAAATTTTGTGCAAATTTTGTGCAAATTTTGTGCAAACGAGGGCAGAGCCAAGCTTGCTTGAGCTTTGCCGAGTGCAGCCAAAATTATG
>CAZTNS010000095.1:0-12344 GCA_964615585.1 uncultured Bacteroidales bacterium
TAAAAGTAATAATCGGTATTTGGAGATAACCCGCTTAGCGTGTAAGGTTTATCTGTGGTTGTATCTGCTGTGACAATAGTACCATCTTCGGTATCCGGGTCAATAGTGCTGTCAGAAACTTTGACCACCCATTCGGTTTCGCCGTAAGCATCCCAGTCCAGTTCTGCGTTGTCTGACCCAATATCTGAAGCAAATACGTCTGTTGGTTGCGGGCAGGCAGATGGTGTGGTAAACGTATATTCTGCTGTCCAGTCGGAGTCGCAATCTGCCTGAACATAAACGTAATAATCTGTCTCTGCAGTGAGGCTTGTCACTTCCTGTTCGGGGGTTGTGCTCACTGCACCCTCAAATACATCACCTGTTTCAGAGGTTGGATCAATTGACGTGGAGGACACTTTCAGGTTCCAGTCTGTTTCCAGTCCGCCTGCGTCCCAGGTTATCAATGCCGATGATGATGTCAAATCTGTGGCATCAACATTTACAGGAGCTGGGCAGGCCTCTTCAATTGTCAGGTCGTATTCATCAATGCAGTTAGGTGTGGGATAAATATCAACCATAATATAATATGTCCCTGCTGTGAGTAAAATACCTTCCAGTACCCTGGGGTCTGAATTTGAGTTGCTTACTTCATCAATCAACAGGTTATCACCGGGGCAGGATTCGAATAAACCAATGCCTGACCAGCTTGTTGAATATGGGTCAAGTGTGATATCCACAATCACATCATCGGTAACGGTAATTTCATAAATGGCATCCTCGCCACCATCATAATCACCCATATCTGTATCTTCATATACATTGCCCAGGCCACATGTGGTTTGGCCAATGTCTTCGTAAGTCAAATCATCAGGCAAGGATATTAAGAACGGGTTATCACAATTGGCACCTTCCGGAGCACCTGCCTGCATTACATCTACAACCCAGTCTTGGGTGGTGGAGCCATCTTCAGCGGTTACCGTATAAGTAACAGAAGAAGTGAAATCGTTGGCAGTAACGCCGGATTCCTGAGTTGTGCCGCTTACTTCAGCAGTTGCCCCAGTAGAAAGGGTAAATTCAGCTACCAGGTCGGCAAGGTCTGCCGTAAAATCAACTTCAACCTCGATGGTGTGAGACCCTGCATCAATGTTAGCCGGTCCGGTTTGTTCGGGGAAGCTGTAGCTGAGGATATCGGTTTCTGAACTGACATCACGAATGGCAAAATCATCCACGTAGAGGTAATACTGATAATTACTATTGTATTGGATGGCAACGTATTTTACTGCCTGATCCAGAGATAATGAATATTTCTTCCATGTTGTTGAGGCATCTGTCACATCTGTTTCCCAGGTGAAATCTGTTGAAACATCTGTTCCTGTTGTGGAGGTTCCCACTGTAAAAGATTCAGAGCCGGATGAATAGCCGCGATACCAAAATTCAACTACTTTTCCAGAACTCATATCCAACTCAGGTGTAATCAAATATTGTTCATAAGGAGAACCAGAAGTAAATGAAGAAAACCTGAAAGATTGTGTTCCTTCGTATGCTTGATCTGTGGTATGTGACATTTCATTGGCTGCAGGATAGGATGTGTTGGCATATACCGTATCCCAGCAGTCTGCAGGGTAAGTACCTTCAAACCCTTCTTCAAGCGGGAAGGTGGTGATTGGGGGGCATTCATATTTCACATTTATGGTAATGTCATCAATGGCGATTTCATCTCTTGAACCAGAACCGCCGTTATCTTCTGAATACCATCTGACATAAATGGTTTGACCATCGGAAATATCCATCCCAACTGGTCCGGTTCTGGAAACAGTGAATTTTTGCCAGTCCGGTGAGGCATCTGCTGCCTCCGTGGTAGTGAACGCTAATCCCGGATCCGGAAACCATGAAACACCATCAGCAGAAAATTCTCCGTTGAATGTCTGGCTTCTGTCTTCGTCATTGTAAACCCAAACATCATAGGAGAAATCAATGGAATTGATGATTCCACCGGTGTTGTTTTGTAGTTTAAGTCCTATCCAACCGGGAGCAAAATCTGATCCTGAAGGTTGTACTCCGAGTACATGGTTAACTGTATCCACTACATCGAAGGAATACAATCCTCCAGTTGTTTCTCCGCCTGTAGAGGTGCCGCGGGCAAAGTCTCCGGTACTCTCTTCGTCGCCGAAATCTTTGTCACCGTCACTCAAGCCAAATACGGCCCAGCCATCGGCATCCAGTTGCCCGGTTGCGGGGGTAATGGCAAAACCAGAACCGTCAAAGGTTCCTTCATTGACATCTGAAACTGTCGTTTCAAAATCAATGGTATAATCCGTTTCAACAGCATCAATTGACCATTGAGCGTTTACCTGGAATGTCCATAAAAAAAGCATGCCAAGCAGTAAAAGTACAGTTCGTTTCATAAGCATAGAATTTAAATTTAGTCATTATTTAATTTTTGTAATTTTTGTAATTAAAAGCTGCAATATAAAAAAAAATTATTATAAAAAAAAATATATTGATGTTTTTCATATTTTAACATTTTATTAGGAACAACACACCGGATTGCCATAATGTTTAACATATTTTAAAAAAAATTGTAACTGTTCAGTATGATGGAACGATTACACGATTACATGATGGGACTACCACCGATTACCGATCACTGATTCCCGATCACCGATCACCGATCACCGATCACCGTTCACCGATCACCGACTACCGATCACCGACCACCGATTACCGACTACCGATTACCGACCACCGATTACCGACCACCGACCACCGATCACCGACTACTGACCACCACTCCCTGTCTCACCATTACACAATACAATCACTATGTCTCTCTATTTCTCTTTATTGACAATGCCAATTTCCACGATGTCTTTTTCTGCCAGGTATTTTTCTGCATCCAGGGCAGCTTTGCATCCGGAGGCAGCAGCCGTAACAGATTGTCTGTATCTGTTATCTTGTACATCACCGCAGGCAAAAATACCATCTGTTTTGGTGTGTGTTGTATCGGGTTTTGTAATAATGTATCCGTTATCATCAGTATCCACATATTGTTTAAACGGGCCGCTGTTGGGGGTGTGTCCTATAGCGAGAAAAAAACCGTCGATGTCAATTTTAACATCTTTTCCGGATGCGGCATTATGAAGTAATACGCCTGTAACGCCGCTGTCATCGCCAAGTACTTCTTTTGTGGTATGTTGATAAAGCACTTCAATGTTTTTAGTCTGGTGTACCCTTGTCTGCATTAATTTGGAGGCGCGCATGTGATCTTTTCGCACAATGATATACACTTTTTTTGCCAGACCTGCCAGGTATGTTGCTTCTTCTGCGGCAGAATCCCCGCCACCAACAACGGCCACATCTTTGCCTTTGTAAAAGAACCCGTCGCACGTGGCACAAGCAGATACGCCGCGGCCTTTGAATTTATTTTCGGATTCCAGTCCCAGGTATCTCGCTGTAGCGCCGGTAGCAATAATCACAGAATCGGCTTCTATCTCAATGCCCGGGTCGCCTTTAAGTTTGAAAGGATGGGTTGAGAAATCAACTTCGGTGATAAGGCCGAACCTGACTTCTGTTCCAAAGCGTTCAGCCTGTTTTTTCATGTCTTCCATCATTTTAGGCCCCGAAACGCCTTCGGGATACCCGGGAAAATTTTCTACATCTGTTGTAATAGATGGCTGTCCACCAGGCTGCAATCCTTCGATAATAACAGGGTTAAGGTTGGCGCGTGCTGCATAAATGCCTGCTGTGTATCCGGCAGGGCCTGATCCAATAATCAAACATTTTATTCTTTCCATAGTACTTTTTTAATTTTTGGATAATCAATTTCAGGTAACAAAACTACGAAAGAAATGTTCATTTAATTAAAATAAAAGTAACTAATCAGTGTCAGCAAAAGTAGCTCCTCACCGCAAAGGCGCAATGTCGCAAAGGTTTGAAATTTGTAAATTGATCTGTTAACAACGGTTAAAAACTGTTAATAATGGTTAAAATCGGTTACTTATGAAATGTAGGTGTTTTAAGAAATAATACAAATCGCAACCGTTTTTAACCAGTGTTAACCGATGTTAACTGTCTATGTGACCAATTTTTCCATTTCTCTGTTCGTCGGTTACTGACTGACTTGCTTTCATGGTCAACACGCCGGCAGGCAGGACAGACGGTTAGCATCTCTGCGGCTCCGCGGTGAAAATTTTGTGCATCTGTTTTTTAATTTTAGCACTGAGTAGTTACAAATAAAACACAACTTTTCTAAAGTTCAAAACTTTAGAAAAGTAGAAAAGTTTTTGCAAGTCGGACTTTTAGAAAAGTTGTTTTTTATTTTTCCACAGTCCCTTTTATTGTCAGCACCACGGGAGCGTCGGTAGCGTTGTTATACACCTTGATGGATTTTGAAAAACTGCCCACACGCTTTGTATCATACCGGATGGTAATTTCTTTGCTATCATCCGGTTTTATCGGTCGTTGAGGCCAGCTTACGGCTGCACAACCGCATGAGCTTTGCACGTTTGTAAGGATGAGGGGTTTTGTGCCGTTGTTTGTCAGGGTAAATGTACAATCACCGTTGGCTTTACGCTCAATGGTACCGTAATCATGTTCGGTTTTGTCAAATGAAATACCGGGCCCTGTTACTTTTTCCGTGTTTGTATCAGCCTCTTCCTCCTGCTTTTCTGTGTTTTGTGCAAATAGCGTCATAGAAAAGAGGATTAACGTGATTATTGTTGTTGTTATATATTTCATAGTTATTCTATTTTTATCCGTAAAAAGCATGCAAAAAATTTGCCAATTTAATATCGTCATTCATCTTGTTCTGAACCAATATCATAGGTCAAATTAAAAGAAAACGCATAATCAGACGCAAGCTGAATGCCTTTGTAATATTGATACAACGGTATATCAGCCTGAACAGAAAGGTTTAATTTCTGAAAAAACGTATAGTTGATCTGGGGACAAAAGAAAATCACATCGCTGCCGGAGTTTTTTACCTTTTCCCATTCGCCGTATTCCAATTCTCCTGAACCGATGTAAAACTGCGAGCGTTTTTGGTTTTGCCACTTGTGTTCATGGCGGATTTGTGCGATGGCGGTCCAATTTTCTGTCAGCCAGGAAAGGGCTGGTGGCATGTGGAGATGTTTAGTAACAAATACCGATGTGTTCAGAGAATTGCCGAAATTAAACTGCCTGAGGTCAAAATACCCGTCAATGCTGTGGAAATTGTGTTCGTATTTTGTGATGAGAAAATAACGTAATCCGGTAAAGGGTTTTTCTTTAATAACGTATAACTCTGCTATAGCTCCGTAATTGCCCAGGCAGGATTGCACATCGGGGTGATTGGCAATGTTGATGGTAGTGGTTTCTATTCTTTGCTCTTCACTGCGAAGCGGGATTTTACCGCCGAGGCTTCCTGTTACCTCGAGCCTCTTGGCAGGGTTGTGATAAAATGCATATTTTGCCGTCACAACCGCATTGGAAAATCCTTTTCCTGTCATGGGGGTTGAAAAAGCTTTGGTTTTATTGATGAAATATCCGCTACCGGCTTCAATGGTCAGGTTGTTGGTTATGCCATAAGAAAGCATGGTTGAAACGTAATTATATACCGCATACTCGGCTGTTATATGCCCTTCATTCACTGATAATTCATCGCCGTGGAAATATTTGCCGGAATAGGCATGTTTGTAAAACGAACCAACACGGAACATGCCTTTTTTCATCACACCCATGTTGGCGTTGCCGCCGATGGGATTACCTGTGGATGAAAAACATTGACCCCATGCGGCATTGCATGATAATAAAACCGTTATCAGTCCCAAAATATAATATCTCATAATTACTCTGCAATTACAATGGTGTCTATTTTTTGAATTTCATCATCTCCTGCTGAAATTTTACAAATGACTTGTTTTACCCCAGTACTCACACATGGGTCAGCGTAAAAGTTTATTTCAGCATCTGTGCCTTCAATGGGTAGCAGTGGTGCATTGCTGTTGGTGTTCCACGTGTATTTTAGTCCTTTTCCCGAGGCAACGGCAATAACCCTGGTTGTGTCCATGTAATTGAGGGTGTCTTTTTCAGCATACAGTTCGTCAAAACTTTCTATGTACGCATCATCGGTGTCATTTGGATCATCGTTATTGTTATCCTCTTCTTCGCAGGCACTGATGATAATGCCCAGCACCATAAAACATAGTAACCATTTATTTTTCATAATTCTTTCAATTTTTTGTCATTCATACTATCTAAAGACTGTTCATTGTTAATCTTTCACACACCTGACTGAAAATGCGTAGGTTTTAGGAAATGTATTCCATCGCCCCACACTATTATCTCCTGTTCTTAAACAGCGCCGATAAGCATAACTTGCACCATATTCATCAGCTGTATATGGATATTCATAACTTCCCTGCAGGCTGAAGCTCCCTGTGTTTGAACAACGTCCGCTTAGCAGGCCTTCAAAGCCGGAAGAACCTCCCTGTTTCATCATTTCTCCCACCGGTGCCCCACGCCACGTGTTGAGCATATCAGCTTCAGCTTGTGTCATGCCGAGTGCCATTTCCAGTTCTTTGTATTCTTCATCAGTAGGGACATGCCATCCGGGTGGGCATATTCCCTGGTGACCTGTGCCCACAAGGCTTGCACATTCGGAGGTATTGCATGAATCGGGCAATTGCAGCATTTCTGTCCACTGATATAAGCCTCCGTAAGTGGTACAGTTGTCTGAATCGTTGTCGTAGCAATATTTTTCAATCGTCCCGTTGTTCGTTTGTGCTGATGGGGCATCAATTTGGTTACCAATGTTCAAATTTTCTGCCATCCAGCATTGGCTGCCTATTTCAACCGTGGCATAAGTTTGACCATCGCGCGGATCAGTAAGGTCATCACCACAGGTAAATGGAGCCTGGAAACTGATTTCCACCGAATCAACACTTCTGCCACAGCCATTGCTGATTTCCCATTCCAGCGTGTATGCATTTCCTTCGGTACCGCTAAAATTACTGTTAGGATCAGAGGGATCGTTGATGTTACCACCTGTTCCGGAGATAATGCTCCAGGTGCCTGTGCCTTCAGTTGGTGTATTGGCTTCCAGGGTAGTGCTGGTTCCGGCAAGGTTGAGCTGATCAGGCCCGGCATCGGCAGTGGTTGGTAATGGATTAACTGTAATGGCCAATGGTGTATTGGCACCACCGCTACCACAACTGTTGTACGGTGTAACGGATAAATTCCCCGATTCAGACCCTGCTGGAAAATCAATCGTTACAGCGTTGGTGTTATCGCCACTGCTGATAACAGCGCCGGGAGGTAAATCCCACTCGTACCACTCTGTGTTGGCAACCTCATCAATGCTATAATCAACATTCATATCGCCTTCACATACGGTGTTGGGACCGGTAAAAGAACCTGCGTCTCCGGGCAGGGGCATGAGTTCTACCTCTACACTGTCAGGGTCGCTGCTGCCACAAGCATTGGTTGTGTATAGTGTGTAATAACCTGTATTGATATCACCGGCATTGGGTATCACAGGGTTTTGTTCTGTTGAGGTAAAGCCGTTGGGGCCGCTCCAATGCGGTTCAGCACCACCCAAATTGTTGCCATACAATTCAATGTCTCCGCCTTCGCATGCGGGGGAGTTTGAGCTGACTTCCGGCTGGGGGGGAGGCATGCATGTCCCGCATATCTCATACCAGGTCCCGCTTTTAAACAGGTTGATGCACTGGCTGGTGGTATTGAATATCAACAGGCCACCGGGTGGTGAATCAATGGCATCTCGCTCAGCTTCAGTCATGCGGGGTGGTAAAAACCCTTTTGTTGTGCTCTGAATTTCCAACGCAGCTTTGTCGTCAGGGGTGTCTGTACCAATGCCGACGTTTCCGGATGTATAAAATATCCCGTTGGCTCCGGCTGACCATACACTGCTGCCGCTGCCACCACCGTTTTCTGCATACAAAGCATAAGGTACACTAAACAATTGACTGGCACCCATGTCAGTATAATTGTATCCTCCTGTACTGTCAATTTCAATTTTCAACCATTTTTCATTGCCATTGTCCCATGGAATATCAGTAAAATCCCAGCTACCGTCTCCCTGCCCAATATTGAGATTCACCAGCCCAAAATCATTGGTCTCAACTTCGTGTGTTTCCTGAAACAGTATTGGACCGACATCTGAATTGTCAAGGATGGAAAGCCGCAGCCTGATGGATTGATTGGTGATGGGCTGCCCCTGCTCATTGCGGATAACCGATTGATATTTTATACCCTGGGGTGCCTGCCCATACATGCAGATGTATGTCAGCAATAAAATTAACAGAATAGATATTGTTTTAATGTACCTCATGGTTTTATAACGATTTTTTTTGTTACCGGGTTTTGATTGTCTGTATATACGTTTAAAAAATACATTCCGGGCGAAATATTATCTGTTTTAAGGCACAACGTTTGTGTACCGCTGGTTGTTTTCTTTTTGATGATTTTTCCATCAACACTGATAAGCTCAATTTTTCTGATTGGTTGAGTTTTTGATTGAATGTAAACATCATGCTTAGCCGGATTGGGATAAACGCTGATACCATGATTTTTAATTTTATTTGCCTGTGTTGGCACATCCCCACCGGGAGAAAATACACAACGAACGTAATTTGACACATAAAGAAATCCGGCGCAATTTTCCCATTCGCCGTCATGTACGCGTGCAGGCCAGCGTTTTACATCAAAGGTTTTAAACAGTGAGCAGGTCCACATGTATTTGTTGTCACTTGTTCCGCTGAATCCCTCATCGAAACCGTTTCCTGTACCTTCTTCATCGTTAATATGTCCCATTTCAATGTCTGTGGGGAGGCGCCACCCTGGGCCGTAGGTTTGAACACAATATGATGAATTGATCCCTGTATCCAATTGTTGTTGTGAATGTTTTGAGTCGGTGCCGGTCCCTTTCAAATCACCGGCATTGACAAGCTCTTCACCATCCCACATTTCATAAATTCCTGCGTGAGGTGGATGTTGAGGCCACGCCAGCATTGAATCCGGCTGGGTTATCTCAAGCACACAGGAATCTGTTATACAGTGATTCTGATTGTATTGCATTGCTGTGGAATAATTCATGTTTTGTGTGGATAAAGGACTAACAAACATGGGAACAGCATCGAAGTCCGAATCTGCAACCAGGTTTTGTTTATCCCATTGAAAAGCGGTATCTGTGGGCGAGCCTGAGTTTCCGTAACCATACATCAGACTGGTATCCATGTGATTACCGTTGGGGACATTGGTAAGGTCGGGGATTAAAACGTATTGTTCGTGCCTGTATTGCTGATCGGTGTTGTCATAGGTGTAAACAAAATCGCCGCCGCCAACCGTCACAGGCTGAAAATCGTTGTGTGATGCATTCGTGTAAGCAGCGTTACCGGTTGCGTAATCGGTTTGTGAAAACACGTTGCTGCAACCTATACAGATGACTATAGCCATAAAATACCTTATGTTTTTCCATATATGAATCATACCACAAATATATCAAATCTTGAATATAAGTACAAGTTTTTTTAAACATATGTTTAAAATAAAACCGATAAAAACCATTTATCCAGCAATCAAAATAATTAATTAATTTTGTCTTTCATGAAAAACGGAGTCTTACATTTAATACCAAACAGCATAAGTATTGACACAGACAAACGTGATGTGCCGGATTCTTTATTCAGGTTGATCCAATTGATCAATTTCTGGGTAGTAGAAAACACCAGGACAACAAGGCGATATTTGAAAAAATTGGATAAATCCATTGATATAAATGCCTTGCAATTCATTGAAATGGATAAGCATTCAAATCATGATGAAGATCTGAAAGCATTGACATGGTTAAAAGCCGGCCATGATGTAGGGTTGATGTCTGAAGCGGGTCTTCCTGGCATTGCAGATCCCGGCAATCAACTGATTTTGCAAGCCCATCAGGAAAACATCCCTGTTGTTCCACATGCAGGGCCATCTTCTATGTTGCTTGGGCTGATAGCCTCCGGCCTGAACGGGCAGCGGTTTATGTTTCACGGCTATTTGCCTGTCCAATCACATGAACGGAATCATGTGTTGAAAAAGATTGAAAAGCAAAGCATCAGAGACAAGGCATCACAAATTATTATGGAAACCCCGTACCGCAATGAACAACTTTTTGAGGCTTTGGTTTCAAATTTACATGGAAATACCTGGCTGAGTGTGGCTTGTGATATAGATTCCCCGGATGCTTTTATCCGGACACTCAGGGTAAAAACATGGAAAAAAGCCCCGCAGTTAAATTTGCATAAACGGCCTGCTGTTTTTGTGGTGCAGGGATTTGATGAATGAAAGAACAAATGAAATGAAAAAAATATGGATACGTCGCATAGTGCAGTTGGTTATATTGGTTGCCATCGTGATTTTTATTCGTGTTTTACATTCCACACAAACAAAACAGGATGACCATCTTAAAACCCATGATACCGGATTTATTGAGCATATCTATGGTGAGGATCTCCACATCCGTACCGATACCTCCGGCATGGTTTGTAAAATTTTCTATGATGGAAAGCATAAAGGCTATGTGTTATACAGTTCCGACCTTGAAAACCAAACAAAAGGGTATGTGAGTGCCATGGATTTTGCTGTGTTGCTGGATGAAAATATGCGCATAGATTCCGTAGCCTTGTTGTCGTACGGTGATGAAACCCAATCGTATATAAACTGGCTTAAGCGTGACGGATTTTTTGACCAGTGGGATGGCATGACACCGCAGGAGGTATTGGAACAAGAAACAAAAATCATCACCGGAGCCACATTGAGCTGTCAGGCTGTAAGGATCGATTTACACCGCCTGCTGACCAGCGTTACTGATTACCGTGAAAAAGAGCAAAAAACACAGACCAACAGGCTGTTACAAGACATTGCGGTGTTGTTGTTTCTTGGCTTTGCGCTGTTGCATTTCTTTTTTACGAAAAAGCTGGCAAAAACCCGGTGGATATTGTTGCTGGCGTCTGTGCTTGTTCTCGGAATATGGGGCGGGCGGTTCATATCCATGTCGTTGATGTATGGTTGGTTGATGAATGGGGTGGTGTTGGAAATGCAATATGTGTTGCTGGTTATTTTTGTGCTTTCTGTAGGTCTGCCGTTGATCACCGGTAAATCTTTTTATTGCACCTATGTGTGTCCTTTTGGATCGGCACAGGAACTGGTCGGAAAAATCAACAAAAACAAAAAGCCCCTTCCCAAAATATGGAAAACGTTTTTCAGGTGGTTCAGGCCGGCAGTATTTGTTGTTATCTTGTTGTTATTGCTTGCCGGAATAACATTACCTCTTAGCGATATTGAACCTTTTTCCGTATTTCAAATTCAGGCAGCTTCCCTGGCGGTAATTATCATAGGGGTAGTCATGCTTGTCTTGTCGGTGTTTATATCTAAGCCATGGTGCAGATATGTCTGTCCAACAGGCATGTTCTTTGAGTTATTCAGAAAACCGGTATTGAATGGAAATAAACAAAAACCAAAATAGATGGTTTCTAAATAGAAGACATGATAACTATGGATATGCCACAGATTACACAGATTACCACGGATTAAATGTATTGAGTCCACTCCAAAAAGTAAAAAATGACAATTATGCCACTAAAACACACTTGTATTGAGCGAAGCCGAAATAAAATCTCTAAACCCCACAAAAAATAGATTTACAGATATTTAGATTTTAGTGGAATTTCGTGTTTTAGTGCTTTTGTGGCGAAAAATTACATTTTGGAGTGGACTCATGAATTTGATTTATAGTGTCATAAAAACACAAAAACCTGAGGCAAAATTGATTAAATAATAACTCGTTAGTTACACATAAATAAGGAATGATATGGAAAACAAAACACTGCTAAGTTTAATACACAACCGAAAATCGGTACGTCATTTTCAGAGTGGTGATGTTAAAAAAGAAGATTTACAGGAAATGATTAAGGCGGGTATGGCAGCACCAACGGCTCGTGATTTGCGCCCATGGCAATTTCTGGTTATCACTGAGAAAGAAATATTGCAGAAACTGGCGGATGAGCTTCCCTACGCGAAGATGTTACATGATGTGCCGGCCGCTATTGTGGTGATGGGTGATGCGACGGTAAAATCGCCATCAGGGCAATCGTATTGGTTGCAGGATACCTGTGCAGCCACAGAAAACATTTTGTTAGCTGCTGAAGCTTTAGGTTTGGGAGCTGTGTGGACTGCTTTATACCCTTACGAAGACAGAATGGATCCTGTTGTTGAAGCATGCAAAATACCTGAGCATATAGTTCCCTTGAACATTATTCCTGTGGGCATCCCGGAAGGAACGGACAAACCTAAAAACAAATGGGAACCGGAAAAAATTCACTGGAACG
>CAZTNS010000096.1:0-12253 GCA_964615585.1 uncultured Bacteroidales bacterium
TAGGTACTTTTTTTGATGTATATTTATATTTTTATGTTCACACTGATTAGTTACGAATATTTTAAAATACCGCTTTATTAAAAGTCTTTATATTGATTCTTTTACATCAGGATTCCCGGCCTTTTTCACAAACAAGGAAAATTCTTAGACTGGATATGGACAAATACCTGAATGGATCGACAGACAATCTATTAATCTTTTTTCCACGAAGTTTGCAGTAGAACCAAAAATATATTTAAAAAAACTGTCCCATAAAGTAATGATACATACAATTATTACTAAATTTGTTTGACATAAATGTTAAATTGATACTTAAACAAGTTTTTGATCCGAATAAAATGATTATATTTGATTAAATATTAAAAAGGTTTTTAATTAAAAAAAAAGAGAATTGGTTGATGGAATATAATGAGGCTGCCATACAAGATGTGCTGCAAAAATATTTTGGCTTTGATCGCTTCAAAGGCTTGCAGAAAGAAGTGATACGTGCTCTCCTGGAAGGGAATGATTGTTTTGTATTGATGCCAACCGGTGGAGGAAAATCACTGTGTTATCAGTTGCCTGCATTGGTTAGTGAGGGTACTGCGATAATTATATCGCCGCTGATTGCCCTGATGAAAAATCAGGTGGATGCCATGCGTGGATTCAGTTCAGATTCAGGCATAGCACATTTTCTGAACTCCTCGCTTACCAAGGCAGAAATACAAAAAGTAAAAGAAGATGTTTTAAATAAGCATACCAAATTGCTTTATGTGGCACCAGAATCTTTGGGCAAGGAAGAGAATGTTGAATTCTTAAAACAGGTGCAAATTTCTTTTTATGCCATTGATGAAGCACACTGTATTTCAGAATGGGGCCATGATTTCAGGCCGGAGTACAGGCGTATTCGTCCGATTGTCAACAACTTAAACAATTCTCCGATCATTGCTTTAACAGCCACAGCAACACCAAAAGTACAACATGATATTCAGAAAAATCTTGACATGCTGAATGCCAAAGAGTTTAAATCTTCTTTTCGCCGCGAAAATTTATATTATGAAGTTCGGGACAAACACAATGCAACACATGATTTGATACGTTTTGTTAAGGAAAATTCCGGAAAATCGGGAATCGTGTATTGTCTGAGCCGCAAAAAAGTAGAAGAACTTGCAGAAACATTGCAGGTAAATGGCATCAACGCTCTGGCTTATCACGCCGGAATGGATTCAGTGACACGAACAGGAACCCAGGACAAATTTCTTATGGAAGAAATTGATGTTATTGTTGCTACGATTGCATTTGGCATGGGCATCGATAAACCTGATGTGCGTTTTGTTATCCATTATGACATCCCCAAAAGCCTTGAATCATATTACCAGGAGACAGGTCGTGCCGGAAGGGATGGTGGTGAAGGCAAGTGTATTTGTTTTTATAGTTATAATGATATTCAAAAACTTGAAAAATTTATGCAGGGGAAGCCTGTTGCAGAACAGGAAATTGGAAAACAACTTCTGCTTGAAACAGTAGCTTATGCCGAATCAAGTATCTGCCGTGTCAGGCAATTGCTCAATTACTTCGGAGAAGGCCTGAAAGAAGACTGCGGAAATTGTGATAATTGTTTGCATCCAAAAGAAAAAATTGAAGGCAAAGAGTATGTGCAAATCATCCTTGAAGCCATTCTTACTGTCAAAGAAAGGTTTAAAGCTGAACACCTTTCCAATGTGCTTTCAGGTAAAACCAACGCAGCTGTATATGCTTATAAACATGATAAGCTGGATATTTTTGGGATGGGAAAAGACCATGAGCCCAAATTCTGGAATTCTGTTTTCAGACAGGCATTAATTGCCCATTTGATAAGAAAAGACATCGAAAATTATGGACTACTGAAGATCACAGATAAAGGAAGGAAGTTTTTGGAAAAACCATATAGTTTTACCCTGGTTCAAAACCACGATTATGAGGAGACTGATTCTGAACATGAAATGGAAGGATACGGGGGATCAAGTGCTTCAGACCAGGTGTTGTTTGCCATGCTGAAAGATCAGCGAAAAATAATTGGAAAAAAACTGGATTTACCTCCCTACGTCATTTTTAGTGATCCTTCATTGCAGGAAATGGCTACCCAGTATCCCATCACAGAAGATGAACTGATCCGAATTTCCGGGGTCGGAACCGGTAAAGCAAAAAAATACGGAAAAGCTTTTCTGGATATCATTGAAAAACATGTAGAAGAAAACAACATTGACAGGCCTCAGGACATGGTGGTGAAATCTGTTGTAAAAAAATCAGGTAATAAAGTTTACATCATTAAAAGTATAGATAAAAAAATGCCGCTGTCCGACATTGCAGAGGCAAGAGGGCTAACATTGCTTGAACTTATTGAAGAAATTGAAGCCATCATTAATTCAGGCACTAAAATCAATATTGATTATTACCTGAATGAAGTGATGGACGAAGAACGCATTGATGAACTCTATGATTATTTTCTTGAGGATTCCGAAACCGGCTCTATTGACGAAGCACTTGAAGAATTTGAAGATGAGGATTATACAGAAGAGGAAATTCGCATGGTTCGCATTAAATTTATTTCCGCTGAAGGAAATTAAGAGATATTCTAATGCTATCAATGCTTGACCGCGCGTCCTTTCCATAATGGCTTTGTGTTATAGGCCACAAGCGTAGTAACTACCGTCCAGAATGGATAAATTGCACTAAAAATGATGTTATCGGTTAACCCGAATGGTATCCTGTATTTTAATGACACCAGATACATAAGTAAATTATCATATAATATTTTAAACATCCAAAGGAAAAGCATCGTTATAAAGGCCTGATGAACTATTAAAGCCGGAATACTGACGATAAAACCTATCTGGATACCCCCAAAAACAAACATGGTGAACTTACTGCTGCCACAATGATAATGTTTTGTTTTGCTCATCCATCTCGCACGCTGTTGAATGAATTTTTTCCAGGATTCCGATGCATTGGTTTTTACAACTGCCTCCCGATCCGTATTGAAGGCAATGGGATTTTTGTTTGCCTTTAAGGATTCCAGGAGAAAAATATCATCACCCGAACTGACATGGGCTTTAAAAGGATCATGCAATCTGTTTAATACATCTCGCTTGATTGCCATATTGGCTGCATTGCTCAATACAGGTGTCCCAATTCCCGCTGTTCCCATCGTTACGGCAAGCAAACTGAGCGATTCAGCAGACTGCAGGCGTCCTGTCATGGATTTTCCCGCATGAATGACCGGCCCCAGCAACAAATCTGATTTTTTTAATGCCGCTTGTCTCATCATGCTTTTTATCCAGTTTGGACTGACACGGCAATCGGCATCTGTGGTTAGAATGTAATCATGCGTACTATTGTTCAATCCGGTAAGTATGGCTGCTTTTTTCCCGGTTTTATCAGCTGGTAAATGTAAAAGCATGGCATTTAAATTGTGTTTTTTTATGGCTTGGCTGATGATTATATCCCCCCCGTCAGTGGAATGATCATCAATAAAACACACAAAAAAACCAGATGCTGGAAATGTCTGATTTATAAGGTCATGAATGAGAAGTGGCATGTTTTTAGCTTCATCACGGAACGGAATGATGACATTGACACGAGGCCGGGTTTTTGCAGTCTGATGACCTTTGTTTTCCCGGTACAGCTTAATTATCCCTGCAGCGAGTAAACTCACAAAGGCAGTATAAACCAGAATCAACAACAGCACAAAAATCCACATGGTTTATTGATGTTTTTTAGTCCATTTTCTGATTTATGCAGGCAGAAAATATCAAGGTTATATTTCAAAATTCAAAGATCAAAATAAAATCCAATATGCAAATGCAAAAGAACAACTTTATACTTTCTGTGTCCTGTCTTCACGGCTTTGCATATCTTGAATGTCGCCCTTATAGTGTCATTTTAAGCCAAATATGACGGAGTTGCATTTTCGGGTTTTGGATATGTTGTTTGTCATCCATATTAGCCTTGACATGACACTATGGTTTTGTCCATTCAAGCATTTGATAATTTGTTGTATGCATGCCTGTTTTTTCATACACCTTTATGGCATTTTCATTTGCTTTGTCCACATACAGGCGTATCCCTTTGTAATCTGTATTATTCTCAACAATGTTTATAAGGTAGGCATGCATTGCCCTATATACACCCTGTTTACGGTATGCAGGTAACACAAAAACCGATTGCAGCCAAATGAAATAGCCGGCACGCCAGTCACTCCATTCAGGGGTTACCATAAAACAGCCAATTAGTTTTTTGTTCTCTTCTGCGACAAAATATTTTGCTTTTTGAACATCGTTAATTACAGATTTAATGCCTTGTTCCAGGGTTTTTATATCCAGGCTGATATTTTCCGTTTCTTTGGCCATGGCAAGTTGAAATTCCACAAGGGTTTTGATGTCGGTTTTAATGGCTGGTCGTATTTTCATGATTAAGTATTTTTTGGTTCAACAAAAATAAAGCACCTGCAAGGGCAACAAACAAAACGTTGATAATCCACAGCAAAACCGATGCCGAAATTACGGTGCTTATGTGAATGGTAAAAGGCATAAAAAATATTCCGGTAAGGCTGCCACGTAAACCCGGTTCGCCGAGGGTAAAAACAGGCAGCATGCTCATCAGAAAATACACATTGGCTGCTGCCACAAACACATGCTGTAAATCGATATCCAGCGCAAACATACGGCAAATCAAATAAAACTGCCCGATAAAAACAGCGTATCTGAGCATACTTAATATCAGCAGGCAGAATAAATCTTTTTTACTCACATCGATCAGGTGATGAAGCTTATCCTTGTGTTTTTTCAGAAATCGAATCCGTATCAACAGTTTATAAATCCACGCCAGGTTAAAATACAGCATTAGGAGTATAATGGCAGTAATTATGGATAACAGGATGGGAAGATGAAATTTGTCCGTTATAAGTTGGCCATTTGAACAGGTAAGTAAAAAAAACAAAAGCGCGGGAATCCCGCTAATGAGTGTTGTAGCAAATTGAGCATAACTTCCAATCAGGCTAAGGATAGTACCTTCAACCCTGTTTTTATGTTGCAGATACAAAATGCGTCCGGCGAATTCTCCAATGCGATTTGGGGTAAACATGCCTATACTGACTCCACTCATTACAGAACGAAATGCTTTTAACCAACTGAAAGGCTGAAGGCGTTTTGCCAGGAACTGCCATTTGCCGGCTTCTATGCCCCAGTTTAGCAGCATCATGAAAAAAATAACGAACAAAATTTTACCGTTATCTGAAAAAGCTTGTTTTACAGCCTCCCATACCTCATGAATGTCCTGTGAATTCTTAACCTGATAATAAACAAGCAGATAAGCTCCGACGACAATCAGAATCTTGATCAGGAGCTCTGTGGTTTTACATTTCAGCATCCCCCTTAAAGCTGCTTTCGGTTAATGAGTGGCAGCCCCACAACGGATATCAGTCCAAGTATAATCAGCATGATGGTTTGCAGGCTATGCACAACAAGGGCAAAAAGTTTGGCATCGCCTTCAAGCACACCAAAGATCATCATGGTCTGTATGGTCATAAAGTGCCATGCTCCCATGCCATTGGGAGCAGGGGCTACCATGCCATAACTGCCGGCCACAAGTACCGTCAACATTGAAATCATTCCAATGTCCGGGATATTATCAAAAGCAGGCAGGCACATATACAACATAAAATAGTACCCCGTGAAGATCAAAACAGAAAAGAGTATGTATTTCCATGTGTTCTTTAATTTTGTGATGGTTTTGATCCCAGAATAGAAGTTTCGCAGGAAGTCACCGGTTTTTTTGAATATCGCATATTTATTCAGCCGGCCTTTGGCTATATAATACAGCGTTATTATGAGAACAATGAATACAAGCATGAATACAACCCAAAATACAGGGGAAAACAAAAAGTTGACGTTATCTTTAAATCCAGGATTGTCCTGGATGAACGCTGTAATCTCACTTCCCTGGAAAATTATCGCCACAATGGTCAGCAGTAAGAGCATGAGAAAATCCGTTGCCCTTTCTGTTACCATGGTACCCAACACTTTTGAAAAAGGCAGTTTGTCGTATTTTGATACAATCCCGCTACGCGTTACTTCACCAAGCCTGGGGATAGCCAGGTTAACAAAATACATACTCATCACAGCAAAAAAAGTGTTCAAAAGCCTCGGTTTATAATTCCCCATGGATTCAAGCAACTGGTTCCATCTCATTGCCCTGAAAATATGACTGAACAAAGCAATGATCATCGCAGGTATAAACCATGCCCACTTGATCCCTTTCATTTTATGGAATAAAGCAACAAAATCCTGATCTTTGTAAACCAACCAGAACAAAACTATTCCTATGCTTATAAAAAGAAGGAATTTGAGGGTATTTGAGATTTTTTTGTTCATCTTTATGTTCTTGTGTGCAAATATATAATTATTTGCCATCTGTTTTGTAAATTTCGCCTGTAATTGTAAAGATAACGTGGACAAGTTTACCCTGAAGGAAACTCCTTTAAGGCCACAACCAAAAATGTAAAATCTATGCCACTAAAACACCAAAACACCAAATCCCACAAAAATAAATATGCATCAATACCTCAAGATACAGAGAACATTGAAAAAAAAATAGTTCATGCTGCTTATCTGGTTCACAAAGTAATCTGTGAAATAAGAGCAGTTGAGGAGTTAAACCCGGTTTGGGAAGTACAGATTTTGAATCACTTAAAATTAACAAATAGACGACTTGCTTACTTAATTAACTTTAATGTTGGTGAGGGGATCAAACGCTTTATAAGGTAATTTAGTGGAATTTTGTGTTTTTGTGGCAAAAAATACACGAATTTTAAAATTAAAGAACTATGGTAAAACCAAAAAAATACCTGGGGCAGCATTTTTTAACCGACCGGCATACCGCGGATAAAATAAGCAATGCATTGGAAAACAAACGTGATTGCCCTGTGCTTGAAATCGGGCCGGGAAAAGGAGTGCTTACAAGTAAATTAATGGATGCTTACAATGATTTTTTTGCTGTCGAAACCGATGAGGAAGCAGTTGACTATTTGAATGATGTGTTTCCGGAGCTTGGCAGCCGGTTGATAAAAAAGGATTTCCTGACACTGGATTTATCCGGATTGTCATCGGGAAAGTTATGTTTGATCAGCAATTTGCCTTATAACATATCAAGCCCGGTTCTGTTTAAGGTGTTGGAACACCGCAACATGGTAGATGAAGCCGTGTTTATGATGCAGCGTGAGGTTGCCAGGCGAATAGTATCTTCACATGGAACTAAAGTGTACGGTATATTGAGTGTGTTGATCCAGGCTTATTACGATGTGGAATACCTTTTTACGGTAAATGAAGGGGTGTTTTTCCCGAAGCCTAAAGTAAAATCCGGCGTTATCCGCCTTGTCAGGAATACAGAAAAAGACCAGCCAGATGATTACAAATTTTTTAAACAAGTTGTGAAAGCAGCCTTCAATCAACGCCGCAAAACCTTACGCAATTCACTGAAAAGCATATTATCAAGTTTTCCGGTGCAAGATACAGAATGGCTGGGTTTAAGGCCGGAGCAATGCAGTGTGCAGGATTTTATTGAGATTGCACGGCAAATGCAAAATCAAAAATAAATTAAGCACGACAGCTTTACAAATATTTCCCCGTAATGTACCTGACCGGATACCATGCGGCCAAAAATCCGATGAGCAGGA
The DNA here is from genome assembly GCA_964615585.1 of uncultured Bacteroidales bacterium. Lineage (GTDB taxonomy): Bacteria > Bacteroidota > Bacteroidia > Bacteroidales > ML635J-15 > JAQIBY01. The sequence goes on from CAZTNS010000096.1 coordinate 7,691, forward strand.
CAGTAAAAAAGACAAGCACAAAATCAATGCCCCGTAAAATCACAGGATAAGCATCAATGATGAATGACCCGGAGCCGCCAAGTTTGATGAGGCCGAATTCCATTTGCAACCAGCACAATACCGTACCAATAACAAGGCCAAAAACAGCCCCTACAGCGGTGATCAACCAGCCTTCCAGCAAAAAGATGCGGCTAATGGTTTTGTTGTCGGCGCCAAGGCTGCGCAGGGTATAAATGTCTTCTTTCTTGTCCAGGATAAGCATGGTAAGTGAGCCAATCACATTGAAAGAAGCAATGAGTAAAATAAAACTGAGGATCAGGAACACAGCCCATTTTTCCGATGCCATGATTTTATAAAACAGGGCGTGCTGTTCCTGCCTGTCCCGGATAAGGAATTTATCACCGAGGGAGGCTTGCAATTCCGTTTTTACTTTCTGATCATTGGTACCGGGTGCTAATTTTACTTCTATAGATGACAGCTCATCATCGTATCCGAATATATCACGGGCAAAATCAATGGGAACGATCACATATTGGTTGTCAAAATCCTGTTGTATCGAAAAATACCCGGCCACGTAAATGCGTTTCTGATTAATGGCTGTGCTGGCATCCATAAAACTGCCCGTAAAATGCGCGTCGCGTTTTGGTACAAAACAATGAACGGGCGTATGCCTGTTGATCCCAAGCGAAAGGCTGTATGCTACGCCTTGTCCGGCCACACATAGCGGAATCCCGTTGTCATGCAATTCAAACTTGCCGCTGGTAATCATCGTATCAACCCCACTGACGTTTGTGTAATTGGAATCCACGCCTTTTAACCTGGCAATGAATTGCTGTTCATCGTATTTTAGCAGGGCATTTTCTTCAACAACCTGAGTAAATTCCTGGACAGCCGGGTGCGATGTTAAGGCTGAAAAGGTACTGGAATCCGGAGTGAAACTTTTGCCTTCGGCAGCCGTGATCTTCAAATCCGGATCAAACGAGTTATACAGGTTTTTGAGCAAATCATCAAACCCGTTGAAAATTGACATTATGACGATCAGTGCCATGGTACCCACACCCACACCAATGATAGAAATCCCGCTGATGATGTTGATGACATTCCGGCGTTTTTTTGAAATCAGGTACCGTTTGGCTATGTATAATGGAAATCTCAATGCTTAACCATTTAATAGTTTATCAATTTTTTCCATGTGATCCAGGCTGTCGTCTTTGTAAAATTGCAGTTCCGGAACGTTTTTTAATTGATGCCGTATCCGGTTCCCCAATTCATAGCGTACCTTTTTTACATTGAAATTCAGCAACTCAACGACTTCTTCTGCTTTTGTTGATGGAAAAACAGAAATATACACTTTGGCAATTGACAAGTCTTTGGTAATGCGCACCATTGTAACTGTAACCATGGCAGAACCAAACCATTCTTTACCATGTTTCACAAAAATATCGCTGATGTCTTTTTGAATCAACTTTGATACCTTATTTTGTCGTTCTGTAAACATAGATGTCAAAAATAGTAAAAGAAGTAAACAATACAGGGGATTGGGATTATTTATTAGTTATTTATTGAGATTGCCACATTTTTATCTGACTGTTTATTTGGGCGCCCCCCCTTCGGGTCGGTCTCCGGCTTATAGCCGTAAGCTGCTCTGCAGGTGCTGTTGAATATGGACAGGGAGCTTCCCGTCTCCACGCTGTTCCGCCGGACAAGCTTCGGTCGCTCCTGTCCATACACAGCACCAATGCATCGCAGCTTACGGGCTGCCAGCCTGCGCCCTGGCGCATGTTCCGTGTTTCAGGTTGAAATACACATGGAACTTAAGCTTGTAGTAATGTGGTAAATTCAGAAAAACAAAGCTTATTTAAAAAAGATCAAAAAATCAATTTTTATTTTTTTTCTAAAAATATTGTTGTATCTTAGTACATGATTATCCGGTTAATGATGTAAATTTTGCCGTTTTATTATGTGAATAATTTAATTTTCCATAACAAAATTATGGCATTGAAGAAACCTTATTATGATAAAAAGTTAGCATTTTTTAAAACTGTAAACCAAAAACAAAAAATTATGAAAAACTTTAGAAATTATTTGAAAACTTCAATCGCAATTATTGTTTGCTTTACATTAGCAAATGATGTTTTTGCACAACAAACCGGTAATCCGCTCATGGGATTATCAACAACTCCAATTACTTATGTTGATTTCAATGCGCAACCATCTCCCGCTTTGCAAACATTGCCATCATATCCATATGATAGTTTTGACCCTGATGATGTGAGTACGTGGCATTATGATTTGTTATCAGAAAAATACAGGGGACAACCTGCAAGATTTGCTTTCCAGGTAATCAATGATAAATATGGAAACCCCTTGTTGTTTATTGTAGATGATTTTATCTATGATGCTAATGGATTGGGGATAATCGATCCTGAAAACATGTCTGCATCAGGTTATTTTAATTTACATGGAAATACAAGTTATTTTGATCCATGTGATGTAAATGATACAATACTACATCAAAATATAGTTGTTATGCCTGTAAAAAATTCCTGTAATTCATTTCATGTTTTTTACTATTTGTTTGATTACAATGTACAGTATACACATAACAAATTTTATTACCGTAAATTAAGTATATGCAATAATAATGATGTTAATATGACTGAACCAGAAATACTACATAATATCACAATTGATGGATGTGATAATGGAAGGAACCTTTCAATTATGGCAACTGAATATAATCAAACAACGGAAGATAATTTATTAATTATATCTCTCTTTGATGATGTATATATTAGAAGTATCGGTGAAGAAATATCAGATGATTATAAATTATTGGAAGATTTGTTTCAGGGTTTTGATGCTGTGTATAGAAACAATAATGTATTAACTTATAAAGACAATGGTGATGTTGTTATTGTTATACCGGAAGGAGGCGCATTCTATAATCTCATGTTAAGATACGTTTCGTTTCCAAGAGATTACGCTGCAATTGATAACATTAACCACACTAATATTGAAACTTATGAAATAATACATGGTTCAAATAATGATAAAATAAATGGTATAAAAGTCTCACCTAATGGAAGTAACCTTTATACAACACAGACATCTGTGAGCGGTTTTCAATGCTATGATATTGGTAATTATTTAGCCGGCTCTAGCAGTCCCCCGGATACATATACGACTGTAGGCCAGGGTAACTTTGAAAAATCAGAATTATTATTAGGCAGGGATGGGAAAATATATGCCATTGAAGAGGTGGTAGAAGGCCAGGAAGTGCAAACCTATCTGGCATCTATTGATGATCCGAATAATCCTTCATCCACTACAATTTCACATCAATTATTTGGAGTTAACGGTTTCAAGTTGCATACATTTCCTGATTGGAGTTCATATGCAATGTATCACTTTCCTTATCAAATGGACTGGTCAGACTACAGCACATATTATCCACCAGTTAATTACAGTCCTCAACCCGATTGGAACACAATTGGCAGTACTGAAACATGGACACCCGGAAACAACCCATTTAACTCTGAATCCGGTGTTGTTTGCTTAAATTCCGACTTTGAAATTCCTTCAGGAAAAAGCATTACCTTAAAAAATATGCATTTTAATTTTGCTGATAATAAAAAAGCAATAGTGAATGTTAATTCAAAGTTATTTCTTGAAAATACCACAATGACTGCTGCTGATGAGTGTGATAATACTGCCATGTGGCATGGTATCGTTTTGAAAGGGAACAGCAACCTTGACCAGTCGCTCGAAAATCAGGCCTATTTACAGACAGACAGTGATACTGAGATATCCAATGCATTGTTCGGTATTATAGCTGAAGGGGGGGCTATTTGTTATGTCACTGGTGGTACATTTAAAAACAACGCCAAAAGCATTTGGTTTGATCCTTATACGCACCCTGTTGTGCCAAGTTACAACTGGTCACAGGTATCAAATGCAAATTTTGAAACAACAGCCTTATTGAACAATGGCAATGACAAAGATGGTGAAATTATTCAATTGGGTGTAAAGGGTATTGATGTTAAATATTGTGATTTTATCAACAGCCGTGATGATGACGTAAAAGCAGATTTAAGAGGGATAGGTTGTGTTTCTTATGCTTCAACATATACGATTAACAATTGCTTTTTTGAGGGGTACAATTATGGTGTAGGCAACTCATTTGGTACACCCACCATTATCAACTCCGATTTTAGCAATAATTACAAAGGTATAAGAAGCAGTGATGGTGACCTAATTACCATTAACAACAACACGTTTGACGGTAATTACAGTTTTGACCCGCCTGACCCATCCAACCCATCAGATCCCAACGAAGATGAAAATTACTCCGTTTACATTGCCGGTGACGGTGTGAGCAGTTCCATTTATGAATTTAAAGACAATGCCTTTACCAATGGGGATGTAGGGGCTGCATTTTACAACACCGGCGAAAGCGCTACCGAAATACGCAGCAACTCTTTTGATAACATCAATGGAATATCCATTGCCGCCGCTACCCTCGTGATGGGGCAAAATTCTGATTATGATGGAACTCAACAA
>CAZTNS010000097.1:0-12211 GCA_964615585.1 uncultured Bacteroidales bacterium
TTTCTAATTCTTAATTTTTACTCAACAGTAATAATTCAATCATTACCATTACCCATTAAGTTTGCAGTAGAATCATTTTTAATATCTTTGCTACAATGAAGGGTTTAACAGAACATCATATGTTTCACTGAATACAAATTACAAAATGTCATTAATGTCATCATTAAAGCATAATCCAATTAAAAGGTTTAAAAGGTTTCGCAAAAGAAAGGGCGTTTTGTGTAAAGCTCCGTTTGTATCCATGTCAATAGGCCTTGATGGAAAGGTAAGTCCTTGTTGTTATACACAGGTTGATGATTACAAAGAAAATGATGCTTATCTTTCAAAAAACAGTTTAAGCAATATCTGGCATGGCATAAGCTTTAATGATTATCGTAAAATGATGAAAAAGGGGAGGTTGCCTTCCTCGTGTAAGCTCTGCAGAGAAAAATTGGAGATGAACGATTTTACTTCGGTAAAGATAATGGAATATGAAAAATACATTATTAGCAAATGGCCCCAGCTAATTGAAATTTCTGTTGATAACACTTGTAATCTTGAATGTGTTATGTGCAGCAGTATAAACTCTTCTAAGATAGCACAAAAAAACAACATTAAATCCAAGGGGGATTTTGATCTTAAAAAGTTTTCAGATGAGATCAAGCCATTTCTGAGAAATGCGAAACATCTGGTATTTTCAGGAGGTGAACCATTTTTATCAACACATTATTATAATATGTGGGCATATTTAATTAAGAATAACCCGGAATGCGAAATCACATTAAATACCAATGCCACAGTAATTCCTGATAAAGCCAAAAAGTTAATAGAAAAAGCCAGGTTTTATTTTAACATTTCTATTGATAGCATCGCAAAGCAAACTTATGAGAGCATTCGCTTAAATGCAAATTATGAAGAGGTCATCCGGAATTTTCATTATTTAAAAGATTATGTTGAAAGGAAGGGGACGGATATTTCAGTTCCGGTTTGCCCTCTTACACTTAATTACAGAGACATTCCCGAATTGATAGAATTCTGCAATAAAAATGGTGCTTACATGGTTTATGTACACGTATTTGGTGCATATGATGTCTCATTGCGTTATGCAGAGACTCCTGTTCTTAAAGATGCAATAATATACTACGAATCAATATGTCTGCCCGAAACTTCAGATGTAGAGGTGCATAATGCAGAAAGGTTTAAAGCTTATAAAAATGATGTCATTCATTGGTATCAGGATGCCTTGGCTTTTGATAATAAGATTAAAAGTATTGTTTTTGATAACAATGCTTACCATGATTGTTTAAATGAATTAAAAATTAAATTACAAAAAACAGGCAATATAAATGCTGACAAAGTTTATAACCAATTGGAAGGTATTTTGAATGGAATGCCTGAATATGTCCGTAATGAGTGTTTTGTCAGGAGAATTATCCACATTCCCTTTGATAAAAGGATGAATGAAATAGAAAATATGTCTGAAAAAGAACTTCAGAATATTATATTTGCTTTGTTCAGAGACTCCTTAAGAGAATAAACCATTAAGTGAATTCTACTTTTTCAGCAGACCTAATTCTTCCCGTTTTTTAATTACAGATTGCCAGATATCCCATTTTTCGTCGCCCCAATTGTGATAAATGTGCAAAAATGCAGGATGCAAAACTGATTTAAAATCGTTGTATGTATAGCCGATATTTTTTGACCATTTAATATCAGGTGTTGAATATTCGGTGATAAAATTGAATTTAACGGGCAGGGTTTTCAAATTTTGCAAGCCAAATTTCCATGCACTTATGGCAAGTGTGAACTGATCCCGGGTAAGGGTATTCTTGTTTTGAAATTCCTGAAGGCTTATTTTATGCCAGTAATTAAGAAAGCTTTTGGCATGTCTGTCAAATAGAAAAACACCTCCGTTCCAGTGGCGCCATGAATCCGGTATTGTAACATTGTACTTTTTTCTTATGTATTTTGACAGGTGGTTACAGTGCGGTGTTTCCGGAGTAATGTTATTCCCGTCAGCATCTTCCCATTTTCCTGTATTTTTATTGTATATGATACCGCTTTGTTTTTTCAGCATGCTTGCATAATACGGATAATCAAAATGTATGATGTCACCGTTGCAGTTATACCAGCATTTGTCACGTTTATTGAAAGTAAAATCTGCTAATTTGAATTGTTTTAGGGGAAGAATGTATCGTTGTGTCAGATAAACAATGGCTTTTGCTGCTGATGAAGGGTGCCATTTTTTCAGATTGCTGAAGATGATGTCAAGTTTTTCTTTTTCAGTGCCACTGTTTCTGTTGCTGGAGAAAAAATCCACTGGAAAACACCGGTTAACAGTATCGTAAAAGGATAGGTTCTTTTTCAGGGTTTCATTAAGGCAGGAACACTGCATTGCATGAGGGCTGAATTCCCTGAACGGGCAATGGTCCCTGGCAAACAAAACAGGGGAGGGGGTATAATGAAATATGTCATCGACATCAGAGGATACAGCTACGACATCGGAATCCAGGTAACAGAATTTGTCCTCCTGCATATCCGGTAAATACCCAATCAAACCGGTTTTTAAAAATATGCTGGCCTGATGGTGGGTGAATTTTTCCGGTGTTTTGATATCTATGATCCTGTCATGTTCAATCTTGTTTTCATTTCGTGATGTATCAGTAACAACCACAATATCTGCCTTACTGAAATGTCTGAGAAATTTCAGGCTGAAATTGAGCTTGTCGGTATGTTCTTTGCTGCCGCAGACAACAAATACGAAATGGTTCATGCCATTTTTTTTATAAGACAGTTATGGTTTTTGCTTGTCATCATTCAGATTCTGTTTCAGTTAATAAAACCTTAGCATAATTCCTGATTTCTCCTTCACTAAAGAAAGTATAATACGCCAAATGATCCATGCTAATCCAGTTATCCAGCAAAGTAAATAATTGTTCGTGTTCATTTTGTATGCTGTCCAGAAAAGATGTAGCATGTTCTATCCTGATTGAGATGGAATCAGGAATGCGTTGTTGATAAGCTTGTGTATATATCCATTTTAAACTTCTGTCCATATTTTGACTGTTTTGAATGTGAATCGTATCCAGCTTGCTTTTGTTGTTTCTTGTCCATTCAACAAATTCCTGGCTGGAAGGGTTTTTAAATATGTCAATTTGCAACTGCCTGTAATCTAAAAATCTGTTCTTGTATTCCTGCTGTGTTAATTCAGTAACGAGTGGTTTGTTTTGTGATTTGTATATGTCAAGGTAATTTGTTTCCTGAATCCTGGATAAAAGGGGATTGATATAAAGGTTTAATACCGGGTTTTCCCCGCATACCAGATATTTTCCGGGTGGATACATCTTGTGCGTTTTAAAATTATTGTTGTGAGCATGGAATCCCATGATTTGCGTGTTTGTATCCGGGTAAAAAGCAAAGGGAATGTCCACCGTTCCGGTAAAATGCCCGGCAATATGCAATTCACCAAGTGCATAGGCGGATTGTTCCGATACGGTTTTTACAGGAAAAACGACATGTGAATGGGGAGGTAATTCCACCCATATATCACACCACGGAATATGATGCATATACCAATCCTGGATTTCATTGTTGAATGCTGTTGTAAACAATGAATTATAATTCTTGGAGTCAAATAACAGGTTAATTAGTTGGGGATTAATTAAGTTTGGGTCGTATTTCAGATGCAGGTTGTTGATGTTGTTTTCCAAGGCCTTATACCCGGCAACCTTGTTGTCATTGTCAAGGTAATAATTATGATAATCTGCATCCAGCATGTGCCAGTTATTGTTATCATATACTTCAGTAACGAGGTGTCCTTCCAACTGAATGCATCTGGAATTATAACCGAGGTTTTTCCATATATGGCTTAATGATGTATTGCGGTTGCTGCATAATCCACCCCCAATAGAGTTTATAAAAATCGCCGGTGAAAATTTATATCCTTTGGGCAGCGGAGTTTCATTATAATGAAAGGTATGTTGCATCACAAATCGCCATGCATTGGATGCGTTTGGAGATATCCCGGGCAAACTGCCGTTATCCATGTTTTTAATTGCATCAAGCATTTGTGATTTCTTAAACCAGAATTTGTTGTTCAGTTGAAACTGAATGTTTATGGAAGTATCGTGGGTGTTTTTTATGACAACGCTGTTTTGATTGTTATCAGCATACAGGCTGTCTTTTTGCAGGTAATCAAATTTTATTGTATTGTTGTTTTCCGCTTTTCTGCAAGAGAAACTTACCCCAATAATCAAAATCAATAAAATATGTTGCAGGAATAATTTCATTTTAGTGGCTATTTAATTCAAAAAAGTCAATTAACCTGGATAAATCTTTAGATTCAACCATTGTATTTAATTCTTTGCTTATTAATTCAGGACTGGTCATGTTAAATTCATGCTGTATAACGGGAGAAATATTTTTTTGTAATTGATTGTTATTTAAGTTGTTTTGTATAAAACTGTATATATGGGGTGTTAAAATGTGGGGAAAAACCTCATTTATTTGATTGAAGGGAATATAATCATATTTTTTTTCTGCTTCTGCATGGGTTTCCATAATTGAATTCAGAAACTTAATAAAATGATTTAATTTTTGAAAATTTCTCTGTGCATTGGGATTCCCATAAGACTGTATATCTTCTCCTGATAGAAAAGAGATTATATGTTTTAATTTCCTGGTTGATAATCTTTTGAGTGTTAAATAATGTGGGGTGTTAACGGTATTGAAAAATACGATACCGTGGTTTTTATTCACAAAATCAATAAATTGAGGTATTTCCTGCCAATTGATTCGCATGGGACAAAACGAATAATTAATGGCTTTTGCTTGTGATTTCATAATCTTTTCAAACTTGTGAATATTATCCATCACTTTATCAAAACTTGCTTTTTTTCGTATGCGTTCAAACAAAGGTTTATGCATAGCATCAATAGATATACCAAGAAAAACATTCAATTCTTTAAGCAGATTTTCAACGGATTTGTCGCAAATTGTCCCATTGCTTTGAATATGAACTTGCATTTCGGGATTTACTTGTTTTATAATATCCCAAATCTCCCTGTAAATGGGGATAAGGAAAGGTTCCCCTCCGAAAAACCGGCTTGCTGAAGCATGTTTGAGATAAGCTTGTAATGAATTAATGAATGCTTCATCATAAACATTGTTATGGTAATTGTGCGTATGGAGATCACACATAATACAATCAAGGTTACAATAATGAGACAGCTCAAAATCCAGTACTTCAGGCCATTTGTTCCTTTTTTTATTGATATATTGTGTGAGCATTGCAGCTTCGTAGTTGCCCGAAGAAATATCGCTGAAGCAGGAATTGCATCCGAATGAAAAATCATTTTTTCTGATCTTTTTTTGCAAGGTCTTTCTGTTTTTGGATTTTAGAGCTTTCAGAATGCTTATGTCAGGATATTTACCGAAGGCATAATGATTGCTTTGTGCACAACATGCCTTGATATAGCCTTCAGGTGTGAAATAAAGTGCTGTATAAGGGGCATTGCATATTCTTTTCACTTTTGCAATATCAAAAGTTCTTTTATAATCTTTCAGTTTTTCTGATGTTAGTATCTCTTTCTGATTTGGATTATTCATTTTATATCCATTTAATTATTCTGGCAATGCAAATATTCATTTTATATCCATTTAATTATTCTGGCAATGCAAATATTCATAATTTCCGTTAAAATTAGTTTTTCAATCAATGACCCAATATTTCTATTGTTACTTTCCCGGTATTAATAAATACGAAATTATTGATAATTTGTTGATTCTGTTTTTTTGTCAGAATAGCTGTCAGTTCCGGTAAATCCTTGTTCCCGTGTTTATGTGTTTTTTTATGTAATGTCTTTTTTGTCATTTAGAACAACTGATATTTAACCCATATATTATCTGTTCGGCACATCCGCTACTTAAACTGGTGTTTGAAATATGTCATTTCTTCGGACAGGGCAAGTTTACGGTAGGTTTTATATGCTTTTAAAAACCGTTGGTAATCTTGTTTTGATATATTTTCCCTCTTGGCAGCATGCAGTATGTTATGGTATTCATCGGCTATGCTGTTGTAAATATGTAGCTTGTAATCCTTGAAATATGTATCGTTCAGGCATGATTTCAGATAATTAATGTGATGCAGTTTAAAATCTGATAGTTTCTGTTTTTTCGAGTGCCCGTTCTTATGATCCCGGTAAACCGACCACCTTTCATTAAAATAGTAGAATTTTGAGTGTTTGATGAACTGCAAGTGTGTTATCCAGGCCAGAGAGTGTGCTGATTGAATCTTGCCCCAAAAATCAGTTGTTTGTTTATTGCGTAGAACAAGACTGGCAGTAGGAATAATAAGCCGGTGTATAATGTCTTCCGGGAAAATATCTTTTTTATAATGATTAAACTGAGAGTAATATTTATTCATGTGCTGACTGCGATATGCAATGTCTTTGTCAAATTGTTTTTCATGTAAAATTTCTGCATCATGAAAACATCCGGCATATTCCGGATGTTCATCCAGAAACCGGATTTGTAGTTTTAGTTTGTCAGGATAAGTCCAGTAGTCATCACCATCCAACCATGTGAAATATTCTGAAGTGGCCTCTTTCTTCAATTGGTTTGCCGAATAAATGATTCCTTTATTTTCAGGGTTCAGAATTAATTTGAACTCATGTTTTTTATGCAGTGATTGGAGTATTTCCCGTGTCTTATCTGTTGAGTGATCATCTATTACAATCACCCGCATATTATCCTGTATGCTTTGTTCAAATATGGATGTCAGGCACTTTTCAATATAATTTTGATGATTATAAGTGATAACGCAAACATCAATTCTGGGATTAAGCATAAGTGATTTGTTTATGTTGTTCAGCTTTTTTGTTGGGAGCCCATTCCGGCAACACTGAAATGAAATAAAGCTGGTTTTCGTTTGACATACTGATTTGGATGTGTTTTGTTAAGGACTTATTGATAATTTGCGGGATGTTTAGTTTATAGTAAAATTCAATATCCCGGCTAATTATTGATTTGAGTTTATTGGTGATTTTAGATGATTTATCCTGATGTTCATTGATGTGCAAATGAAAGGATTTTATGTTATGGAGTTTTGCTTTTGTGTTGCTGGCTATGCATCGTACAAATGCACCATCTTCAGTATATTTTGTCCATATTTTTTTGTTTTCGTAAGTGACTGATCCATATATTTCAGAGTCTGCAATAACAATCCGGCAGGCATATTTTGCCGGACTAAAGGCTTTTTTAAGGCCTTTTTTCATGAGACACTTATAGGCACTTTCTTTCATAGCCCAAAAACATGGCAGGAGATTCAGATCTGGGAATGTTTCTGCCAAATTCAGTTCATCTGTTGAGTAAAATTTTTCAATGCCTTTACGGGTAAAGCTCTTTTTATTGCTTATATCAGATAAATTGACGATGTCATTCCCAATAACAGTCATGTGTTTAGGATTTTTGTTCTACAATATCAAGAACATCCTGGATGGTAATGATTTTTTCAAGGCTGTTATCATCAATTTCAATGTCAAAAGTTTCTTCAATGTCTAAAACAATATCAACAATACGTGCAGAATTGATTTTAAAGTCCTCAATAAGTTTCATTTCCGGCTCGATGTTTACCAGTTTTTTCTTTTCAAAACTGTATTTTTTTAAAATGCCGGTGATGTGGTTTAATGTATCTTGTTTCATGTTTTAAATTTTAGTGCAAGTTAAAAAAAAATGTATTATGTATGATTTTTTTTAATGATCTTTTAGTATTATGCATGAATTGACGTCTCCAAAACCAAAACTTGTTTTGAGTACATTGTGACAGGGGTAATTAATTGTTCTATTGGGTACGGATTCCGGGGCTATAATTGCAGAAATATCTTCATGTAAAGGTTTACTATTTAACGATGGAGCTATTTTTTGATTCATTATTTGCAGGACAGCAGCAATGCTTTCAATGGCACCTCCAGCCCCGATGCAATGGCCGGTTTGGGCTTTCAGGCTGTTAATTAAAGGAAAATCTTTTCCATAACGGTTTAATGCCTTTGTCAAATTTTTTATTTCGAGCACATCTGCCATGGTGGAACTGAGATGTCCGTTAATGTAATCGATATCACCCGGTTGAATGCCGGCATCATTCAGACAGGCCCTGACACAACGAATAACTGCTTCTGATGAGGGTGCGGTCATGGTTCCACCGTTTCTCAGCCCTCCGGAATTAACATGTGTTCCGGTAATTTCGGCCAGAATCTCAGCATTTCGTTCAAGGGCAGAGTCAAAAGACTCCAATAGTAAAACTCCGGCACCTGCCCCCGGAACAAAGCCGGCAGCATTTTTACTGAGCGGGCAGGATGCTTTTTCCGGATAGTCATTCATGTTACGATTTAATACGCGCATGACATCAAAACCAATCCAACCGTGAGGTGAAACACTTTCTGTTCCACCTGCAAGCATGCGTTTTGCTTTCCCTGATTGGATTCTTTCAGCGGCCATAATAATGGCTTCTGTACCTGTTGCACAAGCTGACGAATTAAAACCCACATGATTGCCCAGGCCTAAAATCATGCTTAAGTGTGCAGCAGGTGCGTTTAACATACTCTGTTCAACAATGGTGCTGCGAAGTTTACGTTTTTGTTTGGGATTGGTGTAGGGAATTAACTTTTCACTTATTAAATCAACCGGTCCGATACCTGAACCAATAATACAGCCTGTATCATAATCTACAGGATTATCTAAGCTTTCAGGTATTTTCACTCCCGAAGCACGCCAGGCTTCCAGCCCGGCAAGAATCGCATATTGCAACAGAAGACTGCTGTTTTTTAAGCTGTAATGGTCAAGGTATTCAAGAAAAGGGGAATCTGCAATTTCCGGTACTCCGGCAACCTGGCAAGCAAAACCACTTGCTTCGAGTTGTTCAAGATGTTTTATCCCGTTTTTCCCTTTAAAGAGATTGTCTTTAAAAAGCTGAAGCCCGGTTCCTATTGGAGAAACAACTCCCATGCCCGTAACAACAACCCTGTTTTTATTTTTCATCTTTTAATCTTCCTCTTTGTTAATGAAATTGCATATCGCCACTGCGCGTGCTGCCAGTTTATCAGTTTTATTGATATAAAGTTTAATTTCGCTTTTTAATACCTGTTTACGCAAGTATATTTTTTTTGCAATGACTTTTACTTCTGAACCCGGAGAAACTGTGTGTAAAAAATCTGCTTCGAGATGTGCAAAAGCCGGGAAAAAGGATTTTTCGTACAAATCCAGTAAATAGATTCCGTGAGAAACCAAGCCTATTTGCCCCATGCATTCCAATAAAAGTACGCCAGGCGTAACCGGTTGCCTAACAAAGTGATGGGAGTAATAATCAGCGTCTGCATCAAAATAATAATTTCCTTCGATTTCATTTTCATTGACTAGGGTAATGTTGTCCACAAAACGAAATGCTTTCCCATATGGCAAGGCTTCAATGATTTTTTGACTTATGATTTTTTCCATTTTCTGAAAAACTTTATCCAAATATCAGATTTTTTTGCTTGCTATCAACAAAAATATTACTTTTAAACATGCAGAAAAAATTTCATACATTATATTTTGAAGCAACAAGACGTTGTAATTTGAATTGCCCTTACTGTAGCAGTGGATCTAATAAAAAGGGATTGAAGGATGTTTTTAGTTTTGAGGACATTAAAAATAAAGTGCTAATACCTGCTAAATCCTTAGATACGAAATTTCTTGATTTGTCCGGTGGTGAATTTTTGATGCGTGAAGATGCAATGGATATTTTGCATTTGGCAAATGAAATGGGTTTTCGAATTGGCATTGCCTCAAACGGATTGTTATTGACAGAAAAAATGCTGGATGAATTACAGCAATTGCTTGGATCAAATCTGATAATTTCCCTTGGTATTAACAGTTTTGATGAAGACAATGAATATACGAGGCAGGTCCCGATTCAATACACAGAAGATTTAATCAATCGATTAAAAGCACGTGGTATTGCGATTAATATTGCTGTTACTATGGGTAGTTTTAATGCCGACACTTTTGACGAGACGGTAAAAAAGATTACCGAGAAAGGGCTTGCTTTTAATCGCATACCATATACGCCAAGAAACACATGTGAACGCTCCTATATGTTTGATAAAAACACATTAAAAACGAAATTACATCCGGTTTTAAATTCCACGCATTTAGGATACGTAAGCTTTGTCCCTTTCTTATTAGATCCGAAAGATTATTTTGCAAAATCTAATCAAAAGGAAGGGGAGGAGGCCGTTCCGTTAAATCCTTCTGTGGGATGTTGGGTTGGTTCATTTTACGGTATTAACCCTGAAGGTGAGGTAGCTCCCTGTCCATTACTTGGTGATCATCTTAGTGGTGGCAATGTTTTAAAAATGCCGTTAAAGGAAATTCTTTATGAATCAGAATTGTTTGTAAAAATCACCAATCGTGAAAACTTAAAAGGAAAATGTGGTGCATGCAAATATCGTTTTACATGTGGTGGATGTCGTGTAATGGCGTATTACCTGACCGGAGATGTGTTTGCTGAAGATCCGACATGTTTTATTGATGATTTAAGTGAATCTGAACGGGAAACACTTGAACAGCAAACGAAAACAAATTTTCGTAAGTATTATATTTTGGCCAGGCTGGGCGGGTTATAATGATATAGAATATCCATTGTCAACAATAATTTCTTGTCCGTGGATCCCCGTCGCTGCATCAGATAAAAGAAACTTCACTGTTTGTGATACATTTTCAGGTTTTGTAAATCCGCGGGGATAATGTTTTTCCATCCTTTTTATGTAAGCCTCATCAATGTTTTCAGTTCCACGGGTTTTTACAAAGCCCGGAGCTACTGAATTTACCCGGATGTTGGTATGGATTAATTCAGTTGCCAGGGATTTAACATAATTGGATAGTGCTATTTTTGCACTTGAATAAATGCTGTTGCCAAAGAATTGTTTGTTATAGGATACAGAAGTGTAATAAATTAAAGATGCCTTATCAGAAATTACTTTTTGTTTTAATAAGGACTTTGTCAATAAAACCGGCAGCTTAAAATTTACAAAAAGGACTTGATCCATGTTGTCCGGATTTACCATTCTGGCGGGGATTATTTTTGTGTGTCCCAAAGCAAAAACCACACCATCAATCTTTGATTTTACTGATCTTGCAAATTGTTCAATGCTCTCAGGGCAGTCAAAATTGTTTTCGTAATACCCGTGATTTGTCCCAATGATGGATTTTATCCTCTCAATCTTTTCACTTGTTCGTGCGCTTAAATGTAATTTTGCTCCGGATTTCATGAAGCATTTTGCATTATCTAATCCAATGTCCGAGTGTGCTCCGATTATCAATATGTGCTTATTCTCTAACATAACCTAAATTGTTTTTATACTTTCAAAATCTGAAACATCTTTTGTGATAACCGAACAGGCACCGATAACAGCACGATGGCCAATTTTTACTCCGGGCATGATGATTGCATTTGCTCCAATAAAACAGGAATCTCCAATTTGGACATTTTTCATGATATTGACATTTTGCGCCATGCAAAGGTTGTTGCCTATGACAACATCATGTGAAATAATTGAATTTGCATGAATTACTGCCATGTCTCCAATTTCTACATGATGTGCAATACTCACATTGGGCTGAATGTAGTATCCAAAACCAATTTGGCAAAAATTACTGATTTGTGCAGATTCGGATTTTACCGAACCAATGTTTGCTTTCATTTTTATCAGTTTCTGCGTGATTTTCCCTCGCTGGTGAGAATGCCCGATTCCGATATGAACTATGTGTTTGTGTTGAATGAATTTAATCAATTCAATTTCTGTATGTATGGTTTCAAATCCTTCCGGTATATTTTTTAGGGCTTGTGTATTATTGTCAAAAAAGACAATTTTATTTTTACTGCAGCCATTCGTGATTAATTGATCACATATTTGTGTGCCAAGGCTACCGGCTCCAAAAATTATCATTTTAAAAACTGTTTAATTTTTGCACAAATATAATCAATTTAATGGATAAATAATTTCAGGTAAAATGGGGGGGATGATACTTTGGTTGATAATCTTTCTGTATTTGGACATTGACTTTTGGGATCAGTCAAAAACGGAAGACCATACAGGCTTTATCGGCAGAACCCAACCCGGCTAAACCGGAAAGCTCAAAATCCAAAAAACAAAATCCAAAATAAATCCAAAGCTCCAAATCCAAAATAGTTGATACC
>CAZTNS010000098.1:0-12059 GCA_964615585.1 uncultured Bacteroidales bacterium
CAGAAATCATTTCACGATAATTTTGTTTCTTTGCATGTATGTTTGAGCATTTTGACAGCGTATTGGTTTTTGTTGTCCTGATATTCATGATGGTCTCTTTGTATCGTGAATGGCTTGGGCCTGCTCTTACTTTTATGCTGGCAGTAGTGGTTTTTGGTGTAGCCGGGATATTGACGCCTTCTGAGATGTTGAATGGATTTGCCAACCAGCAGATAGCTGTTATTCTTATGCTTTTGCTCATTGGAGATACCATCAGGAAAACCGGGGTGTTGGAGAATTTTTTCAACTGGGTATTTGTCAAAGCAAAATCCTATAACGGTTTTTTGTGGCGCATGATGAGCGTGGTGTCTGTATTAAGTGCTTTTATGAATAATACCCCGCTGGTTGCTATCCTGATGCCTTATGTACATACATGGTCAAAAAAAAACAATTTTGCCCCATCCAAGCTGTTGATCCCTTTATCTTATGCTGCTATTTTAGGGGGGTGTGCTACACTGATAGGAACATCCACTAACCTGATTGTTAACGGGATGGTAATAGATCAGACAATTGTGCCGGAGATGCGTGAATTGCACATTTTTGATTACAGTTTGATCGGGTCTGTTATGATTGTGATTGGCATCCTGTATATGTTACTGATTGGTAAACATTTGTTGCCGGACCGCCGTGATGTGATGTCTTCATTCAACAACAGGCACCGTAAATACCTGGTGGAAGCAGAAGTGACTCCCGGTAGCAAACTAAACGGAAAAACCATTGAAGAAGCCGGATTGCGTAACCTGGAAGGCTTATTTTTGGCTGAAATATACAGGGGTGAGCAAAAGATTACTGCTGTCGGGCCAAAAACGGTATTGCGTGAACATGACATTCTGATATTTGCAGGGGCTACTGAAACCATTGCCGACATGGTGAAATCGAATACCGGATTGCGCCTGACACAGGTAGGTATGTTTTCACACAAAAAGCATACCGCCATCCGGGAAATTGTAATTTCTCACAATTCAAGCCTGATTGGAAAAACCATCAAAGAAGCAAAATTCAGGGGCAAATACGATGCAGCCATTATTGCTGTCCACCGTAACGGGCAACGCATATCAGGAAAACTCGGGGATATTGAACTTGAAGCAGGAGATGTGTTATTGTTGTTGGCGGGTGAAGATTTTGCTGCGAGGTCATCAGATACCATGGATTTTTATCCCATTACCAAAGTACGGGATTTTAAAAAACAACCCGCCTGGAAGAACATTACGCTTATTGGTGGTACGGCATTAGCTATAATACTTTCGGCATTGGGGCTTGTGAAGCTCTTTATTGCATTGCTGGTTCTCCTTATTATCATTACCATAACAAAAATCATTAACCCAAAGGATATTGCCAAAAGCCTTGATTATAATCTGGCTGCCATCATTGCACTGGCACTTGCTATAGGAACAGCTATGGTGAAATCAGGGGTTGCTGAAGCCATTGCCGGTTTCTTTATAACACAATTGCAACCATTTGGTGTCATAAGCCTGATGTTTGGGATTTATATAGTGACAGCCTTTTTGTCTGCTTACATTACCAACAAAGCTGCAGTCGCTATTATTTTCCCGATTGCCATTACCATTGCTGTGGACATGGGTATCAACCCCATTGCTTTTGTATTGCTTGTTTCGTTTGCCGCAGCCGCCAGTTTCTTAACTCCGGTAGGTTATCAAACCAACCTGATGGTATATGGACCGGGATCGTATTCATTTAAAGATTTTTTTAAAGTCGGGTTGCCACTGACAATCTTGTATATGTTTGTTACCGTGTATGGCCTGGCGTTTATTTATCAATTGATTTGATATGAATAAAAATACAGACATATGTTTGAATGCTGCTTTGAAAGCGGGACGTGCTATTATGCAGGTTTACGAGCATGATGATTTTAATGTGGAAATGAAATCTGACAATTCCCCTCTGACAAAGGCTGATAAAAAAGCGCACGAGGTTATTTCAGATCACCTGAGAGAAACTGGTTATCCTGTGCTCAGCGAAGAAGGCAGCCACATCAGTTACGAAGAACGAAAACACTGGAATACATTCTGGCTGGTTGATCCGTTGGATGGAACCAAAGAATTTATCAAACGCAATGGTGAATTTACGGTTAACATTGCATTGATAGAAAAAGGGATGCCGGTGGTTGGGGTAATTTATGTCCCTGTTTTGCATGATTTGTACCTTGGAATCTCCGGGAAAGGAGCATGGAAAACAAAAGTGGATCAGCTCAATGCCCTATCTGGAACAAAAGAGGTGATGAGGGATGATAACAGGATAAATACCGTACACCATGTCAACGATAAAGTTATCACCGTTGGAAGCCGGTCGCACATGAATGATGAAACAACTGATTTTATCAATAAGCTAAAAGAAAAATACCCTGTTGTTGATATCATCACCCGTGGATCGTCCCTTAAATTATGCATGGTAGCTGAAGGAAAAGCACATGTGTATCCGCGTTTTGGCCCTACTATGGAATGGGATACTGCAGCCGGCCATGCCATTGTCAGAGCTGCTGGTGGCATGGTAATGAATGCAGAAACACATCAGGAATTAAGATACAATAAAACCGATTTACACAATCCGTGGTTTATTGTTCAACCGAAACAACTATATTTTATAAAGTGAGCCAAATTTGTTTATTTTACATGCAATATTTAAATTAGGATTATGAATTATTCAGAAAACATTCATCCTGTTTTTGATCAAATCCTTAAACGGGAAGACAAAGAAAAACTGCTGGGGCAAAAATCCAGGGTGATCTGGTGTACAGGCCTGTCAGGAGCTGGCAAAACCACACTGGCTAAAAACCTGGAAAAAGCTTTGCACAATAAAGGAAATCTTGCACAGGTACTGGATGGGGATAACATAAGATCAGGGATCAACAATAACCTTGGTTTTACTGAGGCAGACCGCCATGAAAATATCCGCAGGATTGCTGAAGTATCAAAATTGCTCATCGAAAGCGGCGTCATCACCATCAATAGCTTTATTTCCCCGACAAATATAATCCGGCAAATGGCTATGGATATTGTCGGCGAAGAAAATTTTATTGAGATTTATGTCAAAGCCCCCCTGGAAGTATGTGAAGCAAGAGATACAAAAGGCTTGTATAAAAAAGCCAGGGAAGGTAAGATTAAAAATTTCACGGGCATTGATTCGCCGTTTGAAGTTCCTGTTGATCCCGACCTTGTAATTGATACACATCAATATTCAATTAAAGAATGCCTGAATATGGCCATGGAATATATATTGCCTAAAATTCAGTTATAAACGACATTTAACGTAAAGAAACATGAACAATTATACCCTTACGCATTTACGGCAGCTTGAAGCTGAATCCATGCATATCATCAGGGAAGTTGCCTCCGAATTTGAAAACCCTGTGATGTTATATTCCATAGGAAAAGATTCCAGTGTGATGGCCAGGCTTGCAGAAAAAGCCTTTGCTCCCGGAAAAGTGCCTTTCCCCTTGATGCACATAGATTCCAAATGGAAATTTCGTGAAATGATAAAATTCCGCGACAACTACACAAAAGAGAAAGGCTGGGACATTATTGTTCATTACAACAAGGAAGGTTTTGAGGCCGGGGTGGGGCCATTTACCCATGGTTCAAAGGTACATACCGATGTGATGAAAACACAGGCTTTGCTTGGTGGCCTCAATAAATATAAATTTGATGCTGCTTTTGGCGGTGCTCGCCGTGATGAAGAAAAATCCAGGGCAAAAGAACGGATATTTTCGTTCCGCGATGAATTTCATCAGTGGGACCCCAAAAATCAAAGGCCGGAATTATGGAACATTTATAACACTAAAATTCAAAAAGGTGAATCCATCCGTGTATTCCCACTTTCCAACTGGACAGAACTGGATATCTGGCAGTACATCAGGTTGGAAAACATTCCGATTGTGCCCTTGTATTTTGCCAAAGAACGTCCCGTGGTTGAATTCAACAATGCACTGATTCTTGTTGATGATGAAAGGATGCCGGAAGATTTAGCCAAAAAAGCCAAAATGAAAAAGGTGAGGTTCCGCACCTTGGGATGTTATCCGTTAACCGGGGCAGTGGAATCTGATGCCGATACAGTAGAAAAAATTGTAGAAGAAATGATGACAACCACAAAATCTGAACGAACAACCCGTGTGATTGACTTTGACCAGGATGCATCCATGGAACAGAAAAAACGGGAAGGTTATTTTTGATGCCTTATATTTATGAATCATTAAAGTGGTGATTTTAGTAATGTATAAACAGGTTACAGGTGTTAGGGTTTAGGTGGTATGGTATTTTAATAAATAAGGTTAACAAATTAAAGCTTATGGAATCATTCAATGAAAAATACAAAAAAGAAGTTATGATTTTGCCGTGAGACCGGTAAATGTTTCTTCTGAGGTAAAACGAAAAAAAGCAAAAAGATATTATGGAAATCCTAACTATTAGCCACCACACCACCTAAACCCTTAATCCTAACACCTTAACTTTTAACCCTAAATTATTATAAAATGCAAAAAGACATAAAAACCTTTCTCGATCAGGATGAAAAAAAAGATTTACTGCGCATTCTAACAGCAGGATCGGTTGATGATGGGAAATCCACACTTATTGGGCGACTTTTGTTTGACAGCAAACGCCTCTACGAAGATCAACTCTCTGCTTTGGAAAGGGATTCCAAGCGGGTTGGTCATGCAGGGGAAGATATTGATTATGCCTTACTGCTTGACGGATTAAAAGCTGAACGAGAACAGGGCATTACCATTGATGTGGCTTACCGCTATTTTTCTACCAATCAACGGAAGTTTATCATTGCAGACACCCCCGGACATGAGCAATACACACGCAACATGGTAACCGGTGCTTCAACTGCAAATCTGGCTGTATTGCTTGTGGATGCACGCCATGGAGTGATCACGCAAACCAAACGACATACCTTTATTGTCAATTTACTCGGAATCAAACATGTGGTTGTTGCTATCAATAAGATGGACCTGGTGGATTACAGCAAAGAACGTTACGATGAAATTACATCAGCATATAAAGAATTTATTACAGGCCTGAATATTCCGGATGTGGATTTTATTCCCATATCAGCACTGAAAGGTGATAATGTTGTCAATATTTCAGAAAACATGCCCTGGTATCATGGCAAAAGCATGCTGGAGTTTTTGGAAACCGTGCATGTGGCCAGCGACAGAAATTTTGATGATTTCAGGTACCCGGTACAGTTTGTCAACAAACCGGAAATAGATTTCAGGGGTTTCTGCAGTACCGTTGCGTCTGGTGTTGTAAAGCCCGGAGATGAGGTGATGGCATTACCATCGCGAAAATCATCCAGAGTAAAACAAATCATCGGACCGAACGGGAAACAAGAAAAAGCATTTCCGCCTCAGTCAATCACCGTTACACTGGAGGATGAAATTGATGTGTCCAGGGGAGATATGCTGGTGCATCATGACAATAAACCACGTATTGAACGGCAGTTTGAAGCCATGCTGGTGTGGATGGATGAAAACAAGATGAACATGCAAACGCAATTTTACATCAAGCACGCTTACAACACAACAAAAGCCCGCATTGACAAAATTCAGCATAAAATCAATGTCAACAGCCTTGAAAAAGAACAAAGCGCTCCTTTCGTCCTGAATGAAATCGGACGTGTGGTGCTTACAACCGTAAAACCACTGCTTTTTGATCCATACAAGAAAAACAAGGAAACCGGGTCATTTGTCTTAATTGATCCCATCACGCACAATACTTCGGCTGTGGGCATGATCATTGATAAACTCGGGAACAAGGATATGCCATCCCGCATCACTGATATGGACATGAAAAAAATTGATCGTGGAGAAGCCCTGATCGGCCACAAGGAACGTGAACAACGTCTCAATCAAAAGCCGGCAACGCTGTGGATTACGGGTTTGCATGGTTCCGGTAAAAATGCATTGTCATATACCCTCGAACGAAGGCTTTTTGACCTCGGAGCAAGCGTTGTGTTAATGGATGGAAGTACAATACGATCGGGGCTTTCGCGTGAACTTGACCACTCTCCGGCCGACAGGGCAGAGCATTTACGCAGGGTAGCTCACGTTGCCAAAATCCTCAACGATCAGGGGTTGATTGTTATTTGTTCATTCATTTCACCTTATGCAAACATCCGGCAACAAGTGGCTCAAATTGTTGGGAAAGAGAGATTTCACATCATTCACATGGATGCCTCTTTGGAATCCTGCCGAAAATCCAAACCGGACCTCTATAATCTGGCTGATAAAGGCAAACTTAAATACATGCCCGGACTGGATGAGCGATATGAAAACCCGGAAAACCCGGCTCTTCGTTTAAAACCAGAAAACAAAGAGAAAAACATTGAAACCATTCTTAATCATTTGAATGGAAACAAGATTTTTCCGCTGGAATAGCATGGTAAAATAAAAAAAGGCCGCAACAATTTGTTCCAGCCTTTTTTAGTTTTAGTTATTGTCTGATAATTTATTCAACATAGAACCTTGCAAAACTAATATCATTACGGCGTTTTGTGTAAATGTAATGAGTATCTTCATGTTCTGTCATCAAATCGGGTTTTATAACTTTCTTTTTATAATCATCACCGAACATATAAGCCCCATATATTTTTCCATCAGAGAATAAGGTTGTGGTAATTGCACGCCCGCGGCCTTCCGGGTTTTTAATGACTTTCAGGTCACTTGGAATGTAAAAATCGTTGGCAAGCAATTTTAAATTTTTGCGGTGATCGTTATAATAAAATTTTATTTTTTCGCCGATGACTGTTTTGCTGAAAGACGAATAATCTCCAAAATCGTTGTAAGATTCCTGGGATTTTGGAATACGGGCAATCCATTCAAAATCGTTTTCCCTGTCAATCTTTCCGACTACAATATCATTAAATTTATAATAACGATTATACGTCACTTCTTTGGTCTGAGGATCAATGATGCTGTCTTTCCATCGATTTACGTGTTCTGATATCATGATTGGTTCCCCGGTACTCAGGTAAACAATATCTCTCAGCTCATAATTATAGATTTCATCCCATCTTTCAAACAAATGTTCAGCTCTGAAATCACGCTCCTCATAGCGTTCAAAGGTATGATAGGTAGTTTTTTTATCCCTGGGCGCCCATTCTTTGCTTTCAAGGTAAAAGCGTTCGTGGTATATACCGGAATATTCTTCTTTATTCTTTTTAGCCATAAAACCCATAACATCAACAAATTTTTCCTCTTCATTGACACCAAAAATGGCATTTTGCGGAATGAATTTTTCTACAGTTACCAGATAATCACTTACTTTACTAAGCTCAATATCATAGATCAGAATAGAATATTCATATGTTTGCGGTCCTCTACTTCGACGTCTTTCTTCTTTTGGTTTTATCTTGGCAAGCATAAAAATCTGATCTTCCATAACCCTGTATTGAATGACATTAAATTCTCTGTCAACCAAAGGCAATTTAATTGTCTTGTTGAGAACTTCCTCCATGTCGGAATCATATATTTTCAGGAAAAAAGGTTCCTCATTATAATTTTGAAATGGTCTGTGATATCGGACAAAAATCTTGTTACCGTTTTCAGTGAGGCTGATATTAAAATCAACCACAATATTCTGGTTTGTCAAACGACCAATGGGTTTGCTGTCGCCCATAATTTTGCCGGATTTGTTCACTTCCTGCATGTAAAGCGTTTTCTGTTTTATGGATTCGTTGGTAACGGTGGTAAACATTATAAGCCTTTCGTCGAGATAATACATTTCCTTAAATTCTGCCTGCACACCGCCAACAGAAGGTAAAATTAACCTGTTGTTGGTTTCCCGGATAAGCTTATCCCCATTCCAGTATTCAAGCCAAATGTCATTTTGATAATCCACCCTTAATACAAAAAATCCCGTTTCATCAGCACCAACCATTTTCTGGTATGAGTCACCACGTTCAAGGCTTATACTCTCATCAAGGCCAAAATCACAATTTACAGGCTGGGCAGTGCTGTAAAAGGTAACAAATAACATTCCGGTAAAAATTAATACGATACGTTTCATAGTCTTATGATTTATTTTCGGGTTTACTTAATTAGTTCGTAAAAATATTAAATATTTTTCATTTAGTGAATTTTTTGACGCTAAAATGAAATTGTCTAAAAATTATTTGCCAGCTGTCCACATCCTGCATTTACATCATCACCCCTGCTGTGCCTTAAATTCACCACTAAATTTTTACTTTCTAAATACCCAATAAATTGCTGAGTATTTTTATTGCCTGTTTTTTCAAATCCACTGCCATCCACTGTATTGTATTCAATAAGGTTGATTTTACATGGGGTGATTTTTACAAATTCCGCCAATTGTGCAGCATCCGGTACAGTATCATTAAGCTTGTCAAACAATATATATTCATAACTTATCCGTTTTTTGGTTTGTTGATGATAATAAAGCAAAGACTTTGCCAAAACATGAAGGTCATGTTTGTTGTTTATGGGCATGATTCTGCTTCTTGTTTCATTATCAGCAGAATGCAGGGATATTGAAAGTTGTATATTAAGCCCGCTGTCAGCAAGCATTTTTATTTCCGTGGGCAATCCTGCAGATGATACTGTAATTCGTCTTGGACTCATCCCCATCCCATTGTCGTCAATTATTTTCCTTAATGCAGAGACGGTATGTTCATAATTGTCCATGGGTTCTCCCATTCCCATCACCACAATGTTGCTTAAGTGCCTGCCATATTCTGCTTTTGATAGTGCATTGAGTTTCCAGGCCTGCAGGTATATTTCTCCGGCATGCAGGTTTCTTGCAAATCCCATCTTGCCTGTTGCACAAAACCGGCATCCCAGCCGGCATCCAACTTGTGTGGAAATACAGGCCGTAATGCGGTTTCCCGATGGTATAAGCACACCCTCAATAAACGTGTTGTCAGAAAGCAAAAACGCTACTTTAATACTGCCGTCCAGGCTTTTTACAGTTTTTGTTTCACGAATGGTATCAAGGTAAAAATCCCTCTCAAGGGATTCTTTAAGTGTCGCTGGGAGGTTTTGCATTTGTGAAATACTGTCAATACCATGTTTCCACAACCAGGTGTCAATCTGTTTGTATCTGAACGCAGGGGTCTGTTGCTTGCTTAACCATGCTTTAATTTCTGCCTCTGATGTATTGTGCAATTCCCGTTTCATTAATACTTTTTTAAGTAAAAACCATGTGTGTTTTTCAGAATTCAAAAAACTAATGTATATTTGAACTTTGCAAAGTACAGAAAAATTATTTACAATATTAACAGTCAAAAAAGTATGAAACGATTTTTAAGTATTATTTTATTTTTAAGCCTAATGCTGCCATCTGTCAATGCTCTGGCTGACGAGGGAATGTGGTTGCTTTCCATGATTGGAAAGAATTATGAAGAAATGAAAGAGAAAGGCCTGAAATTATCCCCTGATGAAATTTACAGTATTAATCAGGCATGTTTAAAAGATGCCATTGTTGGCCTTGGTAACGAAGGCAGTCCTTTTAGCCATTTTTGCTCTGCTGGGATTGTTTCTGATAAAGGCCTGATTTTTACAAATCACCATTGCGGATACGGTATGATTCAGGAGCATTCAACCGTGGAACATGATTACCTGCGGGATGGTTTTTGGGCGAAATCGCTGAATGAAGAACTACCCAATGAAGGTACTACGGCTTCAATCATGGTACGAATGGAGGATGTAACTGATAAAGTGCTTAGTGAGGTTACTGAAGAAATGACCGAAAGTGAAAGGAATAATGCCATAGGCAAAGTGTCAGATGAACTGATAGCGGAAGAAGAGGAAGGCAGTAATTATAAAGCACGTGTTGTTGATATGTTCGATAACAATCAATATTTCCTGTTTGTACACATAATCTATAAAGATGTCCGCCTGGTTGGGGCTCCACCCGAAGATGTCGGGAAGTTTGGTGGTGATACTGACAACTGGAGTTGGCCAAGGCATACCGGTGATTTTTCAATTTTTAGAATTTACACAGCTCCTGATGGTACTCCAGCTACCTATAGCGAAGATAATGTACCGCTGGAACCCAAATACCACATGCCTGTCTCTATCAAAGGTGTTGAAGAGGGCGATTTTTCCATGGTAATGGGTTTCCCAGGGGGTACCGACCGGTATATGACATCTTACGGATTAAAAGAAACCATGGATATTGTCAATAAATGGCGTTATCAAATCCGGGACATAAAACTTGATATAATGAGGGAAGACATGAAAAGTGATCCCAAAATAAAATTGCAATATGCTTCAAAATATGCAAGGAGCTCAAATTATTGGAAGTATTCTTATGAACAAAACATTGCCCTGAAAAAACTCAATACCATGGGACAAAAACAAGCCATGGAAACAAAATATCAGAAATGGGCTGAAAGTATCCGGTCAAAAAAATACCTTAACGTACTGGATACAATTGAAGTGGTGTATGAGCGCAGAAAAGAACATGCACTTGCAAAACAGTTTTTGCTTGAAGCCCTGTTAATCGGGCCCGATTTGCCGGTTTTTTCATTTCAATCCATGGGGTTTTTGAATCAGCTTAAAAACGAAGACCTTTCCGACGAGGAGAAGCAAAAAGCCGTTGATAAGTTCAGAGAAAAAGCCAAAGAGTTTTATAAAAATTACAATCCTGACACTGAACGAAAACTCATTGCTGCTTTGTTTGATTATTTCGCTGAAAACATAGACCCTCTTTATTATCCTGAATTTTTTGCCGAAATGCATGATAAGTATAACGGGGATTTTGAGGAATACACAGACGATATTTTCACAAAGTCATTTTTTAACCCCAAAAGCATTTTTGCTGATGAAGAAAGCATGATGGATTTTCTGGATAACCCGAAAGCAAAAAACCTGGAAAAAGATCCCGTTTATAAAATGGGAACCTCCATTTTGTCAATGTACAGAAATGTTTCCGGGAAAATGGACGAAAAATCCAAAAGCCTTGAGCAGGCAAGACGTTATTTTGTACAGGGTTTGATGGAAATCAACAAGAAATTTCAGTTTTATCCCGACGCCAATTCTACCATACGCCTGACATACGGAACCTGTATGGGATATGAACCACGCGACGGGGTGGTTTACGATTATTACACTACATTTGATGGGATAATTGACAAGGCTGATCCTGATGATATGGAGTTTGATCTTCCCAATCGCATGCATGAATTGTATAAAAATGAAGAGTTTGGACAATACACAAATGATAAAGGAGAATTGCCGGTGTGTTTTATTACCGACAATGATATTACCGGTGGTAATTCAGGGTCTGCCGTAATGGATGCTGAAGGAAATTTAATAGGAATTGCCTTTGATGGTAATACCGAAGCCATGAGTGGCGATATTGAATTTGAGGAAAATCTTCAGCGTTGTATCAATGTTGATTCAAGATACGTATTATGGGTAATGGATATTTATGCTGATGCAGATAACCTGTTAGATGAGTTAACCATCGTAAAATAGTAAATTTTAGATATCCTGACTTAGCGATAAATTAAAGTGTCTCACTAGTGTCATGTCAATTCCCAAATGACGCTTTTATGTATTCTATTTTTCATGTCTGTGAAAAAAAATTCATGAAAAGAGTTGTTGTTACATTAACCCGCAATACCAAGTTGCGTTCAACTGTGTAATATTTAATATTATTATTAATGAGCCCAGTCTTACATGTAACTTTTCCAGTTACTTTTTGTTTAGCGTGATTATTTTTACTGGGGACTAAAAAGTCATTACCTTGCCACTAAGACACGAAGACTCAAAGCATGACAAGGTGTAGGTCATAGCAATTCTGGTATTTGTGGGTCTTTGTGTCTTAGTGCCTTTGTGGCATTTCTCATTTTTTTGACTTTTTAGATTGGACTCTTAATTTTATTGACAATTTTTAGAGCCTGACTCTCTGTATTATACCGATGATGTTTAATTATACAAATTACACAATTGAACATCATCGGTATAAAGAGTTATTTTCGCCATAAAAACACAAAATCCCACGAAATTTCTACGGGTTGTTAATCTGTGTTTTGTG
>CAZTNS010000099.1:0-11986 GCA_964615585.1 uncultured Bacteroidales bacterium
TGAAGTGAAATATAGATTATTGTTAATAAATCCGGATTATGAAGTTCATGTCAAAAATTTTTATGAACCGGTTGAATTGGGCATCATTGCATCCTTAACTCCCAAAAAAGAGTGGGATGTTGAAATAATGGATTTAAGGCTGGATGATTTTGAAGTAAAAAATGTTGACCTGGTAGCAGTTACTGCCAGGATCCTGAATATAAACGCAACCTATAAAATTTTAGAAACCTTCAATAATAAAGGCATTACAACAGTTATTGGAGGGATACACGCTTCACTTTTGCCTGAAGAAGCCATAAAATTTGCCAATAGTGTCGTTATCGGTGAAGCTGAGGGTATTTGGGAAACATTACTTAATGATTTTAAAACAAATAGACTGAAGGAATATTATTATGGAAATACCAAATTAGATTATAAACTTCAGCGTTCTGTTTATAACCATGACTATAAAACAGCTTCACTACAATTATCAAGAGGTTGTCCTATGGCATGTGATTTTTGCTGCATCAATAAGATTCACAAACAAAAACATTTTTTCCGTGATATTGATTTGGTAATTGATGAAATCAACAATGTTAAGCAAAAAACATTGTTCTTTACAGATGAAAATATTTACGGCTTCAATTCAAAAAACCGGAATCATATCATTTCCATATTCAAAGAAATGATAAAACAAAACCTCAATAAAGAATGGATTGGAATGGTATCAATAAATGCAGGCCTGGATAATGAATTTCTTTATTATGCCAGAAAAAGCGGTTGCCGTTTATTGGTTATTGGTTTTGAAGCAGAAGATAAAGATACCTTGTTATTGTTGAACAAAACACAAAACGCTAAAAACCATAAAAATTATAAAAAAATAATTGATAATATTCATAAACACAGAATTGCAATTTGTGGTGTTTTTATGTTTGGACTTGAAAATGACACAATCAAGGGCATTAAAAGACGAAAAAAATATATGCTCAAGTCATCTGTTGATGGATTTCTTGTTACATTATTAACCCCCTTGCCCGGTTCAAAACTTTTTGAACGAAATTTAACCAATAACAATTTGATGTACACAAATTTTCCTGAAGATTGGGATTATTACAATTTTTATACGGTTCATTTTAAGAACAATAAAATTCAAAAACTGCCTGAAATATTTCAGGAAATCAATCATGTAAAAAGTAAACCAATCTTTTTGATAACCAAGTTTATTTCAACAATTTTTAAAACCAGAAGCATTTCCAGTGCTCTGTATTCAAACTTTTATCTGTGTAATCACCTTTCAGATGTCAATAATGTCAAAGTATTGAGATGGATTAACAATCGTTTTGAAAAAAAGCACCTTAAAAAACCTTCTGACAATTCCTCCACATCAAGACTTTCAGCGTTTTTTACGGACAATATAAATTTTTAAAGCACCAATTGAATAATACAACAAAATTTAAATAATTTTGGCTATTGATAAATGGGTAAAAAAAAGAAAAATATTGCTATCGAAGTCAGGAATTTATCGAAATTATATTCTCTGGGGGCTTCTAATCCTAATTTTAAGCTTTTGAACAAACTAAAATATTTATTCAACCTAAAAAAAGCAACACTGGATTCTGAAGACCGTAATTTTTTCGCTTTAAAAGATTTGAACTTTACCATTTACAAAGGCGAAACCATTGGTATCATAGGTCGAAACGGCGCAGGAAAAAGTACTTTATTGAAAATCTTAAGTCAGGTTACTGAACCCACAAGCGGACGTGTTACAATTTACGGAACAATAGCGTCAGTCTTGGAAGTAGGGATGGGATTCCATCCGGAACTGACAGGAAGAGAAAATGTATATCTGAGCGGCACAATGTTTGGAATTCCTAAAAAACACATTACTGACAACTTTGATGATATAGTTGAATTTGCAGGAATGCAAAGGTTTATTGATACGCCGGTAAAACACTACTCAAGTGGCATGTATATACGTTTGGCTTTTTCAGTGGTCGTGAATATTGATGCAGATATTTTATTGTTTGATGAGGTACTTTCACTTGGGGATTATACTTTTCAAATGAAATGTTTTGATAAAATAACAAAACTAGCCAATAGCAACAAAACAATAATATTAGTAAGCCACAACAGCAATGATATTAATACTTTATGCTCTAAAGTGATGTGCCTGGATAAAGGAAGGATAACTGATTTTGGAGATAAAAGCATCGCTGTACAATATTTTGAAAGATCTTTATCAAATGCCCCTCCTGTCAATGAAAAAGATGATGGCACAGGTAGTAATAAACCCGTGGGTGATTATGCATTTGAAAATAAGTTGGTTAAAGAATGGATAGATGTGAATAAAGCGCTTGGAAATAACAGGATTAGGATTAAAAAAGTTTATGTACATAATGAAAGCCGAAAAGGGAGCAACGCCATATTTACAAATGATAAATTTAGCATCAACTTTGAATATGAAAAATACTGGGACAATGATTACTATGATATAGGTTTTGTTATCTCAAATCTGAATCACATGTTTTTGGGAAATCACCTGGGAAATTCTGAAATCAAACTTGAGGATTTTAAGAAAAAAGGAAGCTATCATGTTAAGATTCTTATTGACAAGAATTTTTTCAATGAAACAACCATATCCATTGGTTTTGGAGTATATCGTAATGATGGAGTTGTCGTTTGTTTTGATGCCAATACATTACATTTAAAAATCATTAAAGACGAAAACGAACAAGATGTGGGATTGTCGAAAATATCAAAAAACTTTATAATGCCGTTAAAACCGAAAGGTATGAAATGGGAAGTCAATAAATTGGATGCATAAACCCGTATGACACACAAGTTAAACAGATGAAAAAAATATTGCTCATTAATCCAAAATCCGGTTTTGCAAGCTTCAGGTTTAATGAACCCCTTGTGCTTGGTGTTTTGGCCGCCTTAACCCCGGATGCTTATGACATTGAATTTGTCGATGAAAATTTTGAGCCTTTCACTTACAGAGATTGCGACCTTGTGGCTTTAACATCATCTACGTCGTCGATCAACAGGGCGTATTCCATTGCCGGTCAATATCGCGAAAAAGGCATTCCTTCCGTTATTGGCGGGATACACGTTTCGTATTTACCCGATGAAGCAACTGAATACGTTACCAGCGTGGTGATTGGCGACGCAGAAGGGGTGTGGCAAACCATACTGAAAGATTTTGAAAACAATGCCCTGAAAAAAACATACAGGAACCTTGATTATAATAAACGTTTTGCGGTAGCACCTAAACGAAGCATCTTTAAAAAATACCCTTATGGGGCTGCAAGCATTGAAACCAGCAGGGGATGCCACAATGCATGCGATTATTGTTCAATTCACAGTTTGTATAACCATAAAAGATACAAACGGCCTGTTGAGGACGTTGTCGAGGATTTAAAAACCATAGAACAAAAAGTTGTCTTTTTTACAGACGATAACTTTATCGGTAATTTTCAGGATATTGACAGAATCAAAACAATTTTAGAAGCAGTGATTAAATACAATAAAAAATGGGCTGCGTTTTGCACAATTGAGATAGTTAAATACCCTGATTTGCTGGAGTTGTTCAAAAAAAGCGGGTGTGTCATACTATACATTGGCATTGAAACCGATAAAATTGATACCCTGACCACCATCCATAAACCAATGAATAAAAACATTCTTAAAAACCTCAGTTTACAAGAATGCATGAACATAATTCATCGGTATGGTATAACCGTAATGGGGTTTCTGATTTTCGGATTCGATTCTGATGAAAGCATTGAAGAAATGCATCACAGGCTGAAAAGGATCAATGACTCCGGAATAGATTGGATTGTGATATTTTTGTTAACCCCCATTCCTGGCAGCCCAATATTTAATACATTGAGAAATGACAACAGAATTATTGAGAATAATTACCCTGAAGACTGGACAAAATACAACTTTACACAGGCTGTTTTTAAAACTAAAAATGTGACGCCTGAAGCGCTGAATGAATTTTTCATTACCGCCAATAATTATTATTTCAATAAAAAGAATACCCGCCTCCGTTTTTTCAGGACATTAAAAGAAACCAAAAACCTAAAGCACACTTTTTATCTGTATATTTGGGTAATCAACAATTGGAGTAACGTTCGAAAATATTGGTTTATGAGAATTTTTAATGTGGTTGTGAAAATTTTTATGCGTTAATTTAAATGCGAATGAAGCAAATCAGGTTCAACAGAAATCGTGTGGTTATTGTGGCGGTGTTTTTGCTTGCCGCCCTGATTGTTTTGTCAGTGTACTTTCACAGGATTAACATTTTTGAAGATGTTACCATAGAACCCTTGAATGCCACATTTAAAAAGTCAAACCCTGAACTGGTTGTGGTTACCCCTTTCAATCGTAAATTTCCAATGCAATTAAACGAAGACGGGGTGTGGAAAACAAAATATTCCTATCTGAACCGGATTTATGTAAAGGTAAGAAGAAATGCAATCAGGGAAAATGAATTGGCTTTTAAAATCAACAACCAAAAATTTAACCTGGATAGTGATGTTAGTAATGGAAAGGGAAATGCTGAGTATAAGCTTATTGAATTAGCCTTTACCACAGATGGCAATTTCAAAGCGAAAATAAACTATGTGTTCCATGCCAACTCAAAAATTGTGAAAGACATTGGCGTTGGCAAATGGATACTTTTGGTTGTGTATGGTTTGGGATTGCTGTTTTTTATTTTTGTTTTCATGTTAAAGAGGGATAACCAACTTGTTTTATTTGAAAAAATAAATGCATGGTTGGGCATTGGGAAACTTAATTGGGTGCAAAAAAATACGGGATTTGAAATCGTGCTGTTTTTTGTGTTGTGGTTGACACTTATAATATTGATGATATAAAATAGGGATGCCTGTTAAAATGAGTAAATAATGAAGCGTGGTAAAACAACAATAGCTGCTTTCCTGATTTTTTTGACAGCATATTTGTTGCTGTTTCTACAGTTTCCACTCAATAACACCATTGGTGGTACCTGCGATTCACTGTTAAGCATTTCTCTCAGCAATTATTTTTCCAACCTTTTATCTTCTGTGTTCTCCGGCAGCGAGGTTACATCAGCATTGTATCCTGAAACGAACATCCTGAAATTTGGCGAGAGTGCAATGGGGTTGTTGTTTTTATTCAATTTTTTTAAAATCCTTGGCTGCAGTGATGCTACCAGTTGGTATTTTTTCGTTGTCTTAATTATGACGCTCAATAGTTTAGGCGTTTTTTTGTTGGTTTATCATTACACACGAAATTTTCTGACTTCTGTCCTCGGCGGCGTTTTTTTCGGATTCACAAATTTTGCTTTCGTTAATATTGATGATGTGCACGTGTTGTTTTACTTTTTTACAAGCTTGTCTGTTATTCTGTTGTTGCGTTTTAAAGAATCAAAAAAGACATGGTTGTTAATCTTAGCCGGCTTCTTGTGTGCTTTTCAATTGTATTTTTCATTTTATGTGTTTGTGTATGGGTCTGTGGTTTTTCTGGTTTTCTTTGTTCATGGGCATTTTAAAAGATTCAATCTGCACACCTTGAAAAATGCATTCCTTACAATAGGGATATATGGGGTGGTGATGTTGCCGTTTATCCTTATTTATTTTCAATCACAACGGTTTTTAGATTTTTATCTGCCAGATACCGGAAAATGGAATGATATTGTTTCTTATTCTTACCTGAAGATTACTGACTTCTTTAGCATCATGCCAAACAACATCCTTTACCATTCAGATTATAAAGCTTCAGATTTGTTATTCTCATTTTTTGACATCCGGAAATCTGCATTCACAGGAACATTATTTATGAGCCTCGGATTGTTTTATATGATGAAACATTTCCGGACATTTTTGCCATGGGTGATTGTCTTTATTTTAGGCTTATTGTTATGCACTTATCCTTATAAGGTTTTGAGTTCCAATTTTGTTCTTTTTCAAGTGGTAAGGATTTCGTACAGGGGGTATTTAATATCTGTTTTAGCACTTTCAGTAATAACAGTATTGGGACTGAATAAGTCGCTGACGCATGTAGGAAAAACAAAGCAAATGTTGATATTGGGAACAATTATAATAATACATCTTTTGGAAAATGTCCCTTATCCTTTTCCTCTTGCAAACCATGATAAAGTAAAAAATGAGATACATACAAAAGCAGGCATTGAACTCCCGGATGGTTACAAAGCAACACATTTAAAACCTGATGATAAAATGATTGAAATGGTCAGGCAAAGCACGGATAAAAACAGCGTTATTTTATGCTTGCCGTCAAACAGGCTTTTT
This sequence comes from uncultured Bacteroidales bacterium, assembly GCA_964615585.1. Classification (GTDB taxonomy): domain Bacteria; phylum Bacteroidota; class Bacteroidia; order Bacteroidales; family ML635J-15; genus JAQIBY01. The sequence continues at coordinate 6,279 of CAZTNS010000099.1, forward strand.
GGAGGGCAATTAGGCATGTTTACCTTCAACAGGGAATTGATTTATATGAATCATCAGACATATTTTAAACGCAACATATTCAACGGAGTACATGGGTATTTTCCTAAATCACGAATAGAAATCCAAAAACATATAGAACAACTGCCCTCCCGGGAAGCTTTGGAACAATTACGTGATGCAGGAATGACCCATATTATATTCTATAAAAATATGGTGTTGGATGAAAATGACAAGCACTTACATGAGCTAAAAGAACTGAAAAAAATCAATACCTTTGAAGAAACGCAATCCCATGTAATTTTTGAAATGAATGATTAAAATGTGGATGAAAATAAAAAGAATCGTAAAAGCATTGAGGTTGGCTGAGGTGTTGTTGATGACCGGTTTTATCCTTATTGGTGCTATTTTTGGTATTTCAGTTAAAGGAGATATCGATTGGGAAAATTTAGTGCTTGTTTCGATTGTTTCTTATGTGCTGATGTTGTCGGTATATACGGCAAATTCGTGGCTTGGGTATTCCCATGACAAGCAGAACCAACGATTGAATGCACAACTGTATTTTTCAAAGTCTTTTTACCTGTTTGCTACCATTCTATTTTATCTGGTTTCGTTTGTGATGTGCTGGTGGATGAAACCTGGTTCACTGCCGATGCATTTTCTGATTTTTGCGCTGTGGTTTTTGTATGGAATGCCTGGATTTGGAAAGCACCTTCCCATTATTGGAACTGTAATCCACTTCCTGGTGGCTGTGGTGCAATTCAATTTTGCCTACATGTTCTTTGTTCCCCTATCAGAAATTTCAATGTTCATATCAGTGTACTTTGCCCTGCTTATATCTGCCGGCCATATTCATCATGAAATTGTCGATTATGAGGCTGATAAGTCGAATATGATAAAAACAAGCACTGTGAAATGGGGTATTAAAAACACCAAATACGTTTCATTTTTGATTTTTGCTGGGGCACACCTCTATTGGGCAGTGCTGTTTTGGAAACATATCATTGATACATTTCAATTGTTGGTTTTTGGTGTGGGATTTTTATTCCATTTGGTGCTGTTTTTGTATTATAATAAAAACATGGAGAATAGTATTGATAAAAGACTAACATACAGGTCAGTGTATCGTTTTATTTACTTGGTTTGCGGATTGGCTGTATCCATAAAAATAGTGTGCTTTTGATAAAAGATTATGTTGAGTAAATTTAAAAATCCGGTAATACTGTGGGAGAAAGGAAATAAAATGAATTTCCGCCGCATGGCTAATGTTGCCTGTTTTGAACTGACAAGAATGTTGTTCAGAAAACCATATATTGCCGAAATAGATGTAACCGGTAAGTGCAATTTACGATGTAAGCATTGTTTTTATTTTAAAAACCCGGAATATATTCCCGAAAAAGAATTGGACATTGATACCTGGAAAACTAAATTAAAATCGTTGCACAAGCAAGGTATCAGGCGATTGTGTTTGGTTGGGGGAGAACCGGCTTTGAGAATGGAAGCCATCGAATTGGCCAATGGTTTGTTTCCATATATTGACATATGTTCAAATGGCATTATAAAAATACCTGAACACATCAATCACCGGATTTTTATTTCCATTGATGGTAACGATGATTACAATCAGAAATACAGGAGCCGTAAAATTATGGATGACATATCTGAGAATTATTACAACGATAAACGGGTGGTGATTTTAATGACGCTGAACGGCAAAAACTACAATCAAATCAATGAAGTAGCCGAATATGCCATCAAAAACAAGTTTGACTCCATGGTGTTTTCACTTTATACGCCTTTCAGCGAAGATGATGAATTGTACTTTGACGAAAACATGAGAAAAAAAATCATTGAAGCCATTAAAAATTCCAAAAAGAAATACCCGGACCTGTTGAAAATAAACCGTTTCGTTATAAATTGGTACGCCAAAAGCAATCACAAAAACAAATGTTATTGGCGGGATAACGTGAAGCATTACAATGCAATGCTGGAAGAAAGGAAAGCATGCCTTAGTATGAACTGTGCCTATTGTGGTTATTTTTCCGGGGCGAATATTGCCCCGCTGAATTTGTTTTACCGGGCTGATAAAAAAATAAATACATGACCATCGAAATTGCTTTAATCATTATATGGGTGTTCTGGTTTGCTTACGCTCTCAATTTTAAACTAAAAAAATTGACCTTTACCCTTTTATCAGGGTTTATTGTTGGTGTATTATTTATTTGGCTGGATAATTATTACGGACAAATAACTTATACCACAAACATCAACATCCCGGGAACAAACTACCCAATATCCATTATTGCTTTGGCTTCACTGTATTTTGTGTCAATAATATTCCTTCGGGCGTATGTGCTGAAAAAAATATTCCCTAATCGTAAAAAGCCTGTTGTTGGCGTTTTGTTGGGCTTTTTTGTTACAGCGGTGTTAAATATATTGTATCCGGTGGTTGATTTTACCATTGTCAATATGCAGGGCGGGGTATTTACAAACGAGCATATAAATCAGTTTTATACCACTTTTGAGTATCATCCTGACATACAACAATATCAGCTTTATGCTTATGTGTTCTTTTTGTTGGCGATATATTTATCTCTAGGGATTGCCTTGATGTTTTATAAACTTTATGGATTTGTAAGTCAACATTATAAATAAATTGCTTTCATGCTTCATTTTATTTTCCGTAATTTTAACTTTTATAGTCATTGTAAGATATATTTATGGACAGTGTGCTTTTAATCAATCCGCCTTCAGGGTCAACAATTTGCAAATCGTTTACCATGCCATTGGGTATCTGTGCCCTAAAGGCTTATCTTAATAAACATGCAAAAAATAATGTTACGGTATTGGATTTGAACATCAAATCATTTTTGCAGTCTGAACATAAATCCTGGTGGGAAGATAAAAACTTAAAGTACTGGTTATATGATGATTTGTTTTTTAAAGAGTTGCTTCCCGTATTAGACATCAATGGTTTATTAAATCAAATATTGATAAATAAACCTGATGTCATTGGATTTTCAGTCAATGCGGCATCAGTCCACAGTGCTTTATTTTTGATACGTGAAATAAAAAAACAAACAAAAGTTAAGGTCGTTGCAGGAGGCGCCTTATGCCATGAAAACAATGCAGAAATGTTTTTAAAAAGCGGGGTTGACGCTGTGGTTGTTGGTGAGGGTGAAGAAACCTTCCTTGAATTGGCCGGTGATTTTAAGCTTCATAAAGGCGTATATATGCTTGACAATGGGAAGCTTGTTTATGGGGGCAAGCGAGGGTTGGTTGATATTGAAACCCTGCCTTATCCTGATTTTGATGATATCATTGATGATTACCGCAAAATTGGTTCAAAAGTCTGGCTGTCCACATCGTTTGTGAGAGGATGTCCTAACAGATGCGCTTTTTGTGAAGAATCTCCGTTTTGGAAAAAAGTAAGGCAACGTTCACCTGAAAATATTGTGGAAGAGTTGATTTTTTTAAAAAACAGGTATAAATCCAATTATTTTTACAAGTCAGATTCTATTCTTGCAGCTAATGCTGAAACCCTCGAGAATATATGCGATTATATCATTGATAACAACCTCAAAATATACTGGTTCTCACAAGCACGGCTTGACAAATGGTTAACTAAGGACTTATTGGTTAAAATGAAAAGAGCAGGTTGTACGGATCTAAGTTTTGGGGCTGAAAGTGGCAGCCAGAAAGTGTTGGATTTTATGCACAAAAACACCAGTGTGAATGAGATGGAACGGATCATTAAAGAGGCAAAACAAGCCGGCATTAATGTGAACATTACCTTGATGGTTGGTGCGCCAAAAGAAACATTTATCGACTTTTTAAAAACAATCCGGTTTGTTTGGAAAATAAGGGCTTATTTGTCGTATTTTATGGTGTCAACTGCCATGTTATTGCCAAGAAGTGATTGGACAAAACACCCTGAAAAGTATGGGATAAAGGTAAAATCCAGGTCGTTTAGAAAATCCTATGCTACCAATCGTATATCAACACTTATCAAGAAAAAAATACTCGAGCTTTTCCGGATTATGTTAAGTTTATTTATGAATAATTTTATAAAAGGAGGTGAGAGTTCCCTGGCTGATATAGAAGGCTTAATGAAAGAATAGTTGGTGTCTGGGGTTTTTGGTTTAATTTTGGTGCTTCATGATTAAAATTTTGTATGAATGAATATTCTTCTGGTTTTCAAAAGTGATTTTATGATTATTCCCATGGCGGTAAGAACACTTAGCGCAGTATTAAAGCAAGCGGGGTATCACGTCGTTGTCATGGATTTGAAACTGGAAAAAAACTTTTTCAGGAAAGTAAAAGCATTAAACCCCGGCATCATAGGGTTTTCGGTTGATAGTTTTACGTATGGTTATTTTTTAGACCTCAATAAAAAGTTGAAAGCAGGCTTAACGTATTTTTCTGTTTTTGGTGGCCCTCATCCAACACTTACCCCGGATATCATCAATGAGAAAAGCATTGATGCCGTGTGTATGGGCGAGGGAGAAAACGCGTTCATCGAACTGGCAAGAAAATTTGAGGCCAACGACGATATCACCACAATTCAAAACGTATGGATAAAGCAAAATGGCCGCATTTATAAAAATGAAATACGTGAATTGGTCACTGATTTAGACAGCCTGCCTGTCCCCGATATGGGGTTTTTACGAAAATACAGGGCATACCATCAGTTTACCACATACGACATCATGACATCCAGGGGATGTCCGTACAATTGTCCCTATTGTATAAATCATGTTTACAAAAAATTGTTTGCCGGAAAAGGGAAATATGTGCGCAGGCGTTCGGTAGATCATGTTATTGACGAGCTAAAACTGGCAAAACGTTATTTGCATCCCAAAACGATTTTCTTTGTTGATGAAATTCTCACCTTGGATAAGAAATGGTTGACTGAATTTGCACCAAAATACATTAAGCACATTGACCTGCCATTCGAAATCTTAACCAGAATAGACGATATCAATAAAGAGACAATTGGATTGTTGAAAAAGATGGGCTTTGCGGTGGCGCGTGTTGGCATTGAAACCGGAAATGAAAGATTGAGATTTCAATTGTTAAAACGAAAAATCAGCAACCGGGAAATTGTTGAGAAAACCACCTTGTTGCGGGCAAATCATTTGAAAACCTTTGGTTACAATATGCTGGGGTTACCTGATGAAACCATTGAAAATGCATTTGAAACCATGGAACTCAATGCAAAATGTAAAATCACATACCCCATGACGTTCATGTTCCATCCTTTTCCCGGTATTGAACTAACAAATTACAGCATTCACAAGCGTTATTTAAACGGGAACGCAACACATTTTGATACATTGGCAAACGATTGCCTGATTAAAACCAAAGACAGAAAGCAGATAGAAAGGTTGTTTTATCTTTTTTATGTGGGTGTCAAGTTACCTTCTACAATCCCATTGATTAAGTTTTTGGTAAAATTACCCCTCAATGCGGTTTATTTTCTGATTTTTCATGTGATGCGTGCGATCATTGTGCTTTTTATAATTCGATCACCATCAGTAAAAACACTTGTAAACTATTATTTCAGAAAGTGGTATGTTTCGATTCTGAATGGATTGTTTTATCAAAGAAAAATATGATTGATACAATGGCATGATGTTACCATTATTGGTTCTACTGCATTTTTAATGGGTTGTGATTAACCCGCTGTTTACCTAATCCATTTGTGTAAT
>CAZTNS010000100.1:0-11881 GCA_964615585.1 uncultured Bacteroidales bacterium
ACTCAGGCAAAATGATGATGCCTATCTGTTCATCAACAAAAAACTGAAAGGAGGTATGTATTTATTAAGCGGTGTGTTCGCCGATAAAGGACAATTTAATATTAAACTTATAATCAACTAAAAATACAGCTATGAAAAAAATTACATATATACTATTTTTATTTTTTCTCATCCCTGCACTCCTCCACGCCCAGCCCGGCAATGAAAAACGCGCCTACCACTGGTATTTTGGCTGGAATGCCGGCCTTGATTTCAGCAGCGGCAGCATGCAGGAAGATACACAAGGACAGGTGTATATTGATGAAGGGGCTTGTTCCATTTCAGATACGGCTGGAAATTTACTGTTTTATGCCGGGCCTAATTTTTTTACAGAACCGGGAGACAGCAACATGAACGTGTATAACGCCAACCACGAGGTGATGCCAAACGGCTATGATATTGACTGCGGCTGGAGTGGCCGGCAAAACAGCATCATTGTGCCGCTTCCGGAAAGCGATAGCCTTTACTATTTATTTACCATAGGTGATATAGCCGGAATAGAATTTGGTATTGATCAAACAGGGTTTAAATACAGTATTGTTGACATGAGCTTAGATGGTGGATTGGGTGCCGTTACCGATAAAAACATTGAAATTTACCCCAGCTCACACAACGATACATTGAGCGAAATACTAACAGCGGTACATCATGCCAATTGCAGGGATGTCTGGGTGATGATACACCGTTATAATGCGGATAAATTTATGGCCTATAAACTTACTGCAAATGGTCTGGTTGACAACCCCATAGTAAGTAATATTGGATACACAGGAGAAAATTGCGTTGGTTGGGGTATGAAGTTTTCCCCCAATGGAAAATACGCTGCAGTAAATAAAAATTATCATTATTTATATAACTTAGACTTATGTGATACAATAGAATTGTACAAATTTAACAACGAAACAGGAGTATTATCAGAAAGGATAGCATTAGCTATGGATTCTGCATTATATGGGAAAGAATTTTCATTCCAAAACGACTTATTATATACTGAAGAACTTCATACATATCTATTAAACCTTTATCAATATGATATAAGCAAATGGCAAAAAGCATATATCATAGACTCTAAAATACTCATAGGAAACTATTTTTTTCCAACGCCTGATTTACATGTTACCCCTTTGAACACCATTGCAATGAGTGGGGAAGGGGATTATGTTGATCATATGGGGATTATCGCAAATCCAAATGTTCAGGGGCTGGGTTGTTCTGTTGATACTACAGCATTGGAAATGTCAACTAATATGGGATGGAATTTTCCCAATTTTGTTCGTTCCTATTTCAATACAGATACCTCTGCTTACAACAATTGCACACCGGTTTCTGATGAAGAAATCATTAAAAACCAGCGTTTTGAAATTCATCCCAATCCACTCGGCAGAAAAGCAGAAATCAATACGCATCAGCGGAAAATTGTTTATTACAACCTATACGATTTAAAAGGCAATCAATTATCCAAAAACAGTGATTATAAACTCAGGCAAAATGATGATGCCTATCTGTTCATCAACAAAAAACTGAAAGGAGGTGTGTACTTATTAAGCGGTTTGTTCGCCGATAAAGGCCAATTTAACATTAAACTTTTAATTCACAACTAAAACTTTAAAACTATGAAAAAATTAAATCTAATACTCGTTATGATGCTGCTCATAAGCAGCAATGTGTTCTCACAATGGAACACAGGTGGTAATACTTGGAATGCTTATGGAGCCACAGACTGGAACTTATTGGGTACTAATAACATCCGTTCAATTGGCATTGGACACAAACAAATGTTTGGAGGGTTTATTGAAGGATGGACCACTGGAAATCCCCCAAAAGCGGCTTTGCATATCAATGCACATTATTTGTCAAACAGCCCTGCTTTTACTCCTGGACACATGTTTCGCACCGATGGCCCTGCCAACCAGGACAACATGTGGCAACTGTTTACAGGCAACAATTATGGAAATTCCACTGAAAAAGCCCGCTTGTACATCCCCGCAGAAAGTGACCATTTTTCATTACAATCAAGCACAGGGGACATGCGTTTTCACACCGGCGGCAGCACACAGCGCATGCGCATACTCGGCAGCAATGGTTTCGTCGCCATTGGCCAAAATTTCAACAACCCCCAGTCCCTGCTCAGCGTGGATGGCATATTTGATAACACAGGGGAAGTTTTCCGCACAAACGGCTCCAATGCAGACACTGCCATTTGGCGTTTTTGTCAGGGAAACAATGAAATTGCACATTTTTACAGCCTTGCAGATAGTAAAGATTTTATCATAGGTGTAGAAGATGCATCCTCTGCATTAAAAATTAACACCGGTCTTTTACAAAAAGTCATTATCAAAGATAGTTACGGCAATGCCCATGTTGGTATAGGCAACAATTTTTCACATCCTAAACACAACTTACACTTGCATTCAACAGCTTATTTTCCCGGAGCACCAATACCCTCTACACAACTTGCATTTACCAATGATTATACAAAATCAGCAAAAACCGATGGCTTTATCGTAGGCATTTCTTCAACCGGTGAAGCACAATTAAACCAGCAGGAAAATCAAAGCATGTCATTTTATACATCCAATCAGGAACAACTTCGCATAACAGAAAATGGAAAACTCATCATTGCTTCTTTAGCATCAGATACAACAACTTACATCATGGCAGATAAAAACGGGCAATTACATATAGACGAATTTAACGCAAAAAAAAAATCCAAAAACTTGAAGAACGCATAACGAAACTTGAAGAAATAATCGCAGAAATCAAGAAAAACAATCAATAATATTCTAAAAAACCACTACAGTAAAAAGCAAACTTCTCCAACCAAAACGTCCCAAACCCCTTCAAAGAGAAAACCACAAGCCTTACGGACTTTTTTTAGTGCCAAGAATGATTTTTGCGGATACTGTATTGAGCTCCGATAGCCATCGAAGCCGAGAGGCACCCAAAACCGCCGGTAGGCGGTTAAACCCGAAACACGCAACACGCAACCCGCCGACAGGCGAACTCATCGTGTATGGCCAGGACCTCAGTGCCGGCATGTATTCTTATTACCTTGTCGCCGATGGCAAAACAATCGCCTCCAAAAAAATGGTGGTTTCGGGGAGATGATCATCCCGCTGGGTTTGAATGATGCATAAAAAAGCATAAATATTTTTGGATTAAAGGATAATTTTTTTTAACTTAGCAGCCCTTATTACCCCCTCTATTCTTCCCAAACATCTGCCAGACGCCCGTTTGGCAGGTGTTTTTTACAATTTTACGCTAAAAACCATGCCACAATTTAAAAAAATTGATGCACAAACAACGATCTTTATGCTAACGATCTTTATGCTGATGAGTTTACAGGATGGCTGAACTTTATGCCACTTGAGGATGTTGTAAGGTTTAAGAATTTATTCCATGGTTTGATATTTCCCGATTATGTCAGGAAGGATATTTTTTATATTTTGCACAAAAATTTTAAAAAGAAAAAATTATGAAAAAAATGTTTTTTATTGGTTTGATTTTGACCGCCGGGATTTTGTTTAGCGGTGTTAGTAGCTCTGATGCGTGTACCAATTTTCTGGTGACAAAAGCTGCATCCAAAGATGGTTCAACCATGATTACTTATGCAGCCGACAGCCATGTTTTGTATGGCGAATTGTATTTCCGGCCTGCCAAAGATTATCCAAAAGGCAGCATGATGAAAATTTATGAATGGGATACCGGAAAATTTCTGGGTGAAATTCCGCAGGTGGAACATACATACAGCGTCATAGGCAATGTTAATGAACACCAGGTTGCCATCGGAGAAACCACATACGGAGGAAGAAGCGAACTACGGGATACAACAGCTATAATTGATTATGGTAGTTTAATGTATATTACCCTGCAAAGAGCTAAAACCGCACGTGAAGCCATAAAGGTGATGACTGAATTGGTGGATGAGTATGGCTTTTACAGCGTTGGAGAGTCTTTTTCCATTGCCGATCCCAACGAAGTCTGGATAATGGAAATGATTGGCAAAGGCCCCGGAAATACTGGTACAGTATGGGTAGCACGTATGGTGCCAGACGGTTATGTCTGTGCTCATGCCAATCAGGCAAGAATCACCACCTTCCCCAAAGTAAAAAAGAACAACTGGTTTGATGAAGAACAAACCACCTTTCATTCTGAGGATGTGATAAGTTTTGCCCGTGATCAGGGATATTTTGATGGCAAGGAGGAAGAGTTCAGTTTTTCAGATACGTATGCTCCTGTTGGTTTTGGCGGTGCGCGTTTTTGCGAAATCCGGGTGTGGGCATTTTTTGATGATGTAGCATCCGGTATGGATGAATACTGGGAATATGCCAAAGGAAACATTGAACACGGAAAACACGACTATGCCACCAACCGCATGCCATTATGGATAAAACCCGATGAAAAAATTGATGTACATACGGTGATGGATAACATGCGGAATCACCTCGAAGGAACAGAGCTTGATATGCGTGATGACATTGGTGCAGGGCCTTTTGGTAATCCTTACCGCTGGCGTCCGCTTACATGGGAAGTTGATGACAAAACCTATGTAAACGAACGTGCAACAGCCACTCAGCAAACCGGTTTTTCATTTGTGGCTCAGCTCAAAAGCTGGATGCCTGATCCCATAGGTGGTGTTAACTGGTTTTCTGTGGATGATGCTGCTTCTACCGTATATGTTCCGATACTTTGTGGTAGTACTAAAGTGCCGGATGCTTATGCTGTTGGCAATGGCAGCATGATGGAGTTTGAATGGGATGCAGCATTCTGGGTGTTTAATCTGGTATCCAATTTTGCATACACTCGCTATAATATTATCCAGCCTGAGATACGTGAAGTCCAACTGGAGCTTGAAAAGAGATATATCAGTGAAGTGAAAAACATGGAAGACGATCTGAAAGAATTGTACAAGGAGAGTCCTGAAAAGGCAATTACCGTTGCCACCAAGTATTCAGTAAACACAGCCAACCAAACAGTAGAGAGATGGCGGGAGTTGTTTAAATATTTGTTTACCAAATACATGGATGGCAATATAAAGAGGAAGGCTGAGCCGAAAGAAAATTATAAATACGTTAACCCTGAACTGGAACATCCTGGATATGGTGAAGAATGGTACCGGCGTATTATCGAAGATACAGGAAACCAGTTTTTGATGCCAACTGAAGAAGAATGATTGTAGCTGCGTGTTTTAGCCATTGAAGGTTGAATATATGATCTATTCGTTCATGGGAAACCATCGGAATATTGTGTGATTTACAGTGACCAACTATTTGTTCTGGTGAACACTGTTCGTTTTCAGTATGATGTTTTACAATTTTTTTGTAGAATTTTCAAATTCACGTACCTGATTGAATCGCCCTTTTCTTCCGGTAGTTAACCCCCGGCATAATCAGGATTATAGCTTCCTGTTTTTGTTCTATTACGACAGATTTTCCTGTTAATGGTTGTATTGTGGACTGCTCACACTCTATCAATAAACAATCTACTTTTATGTTATTTATATTTGATCCTTTCAGTATCGGTAGCGTTTGTTATAAAGCAAAGCAATTTGGCTCTGTACTCAATGTTATAACGGAAGTTTATAGCAAAATTCAACTTATGTCGCTGCAAGTCAGTGTAATAATATGTTTTTTCACTATTTTTGTGGTCAATATTTGATTTTTATAAATTATTGATTTACATTTGCATAACAAAAAAGATATTATTGAGATAACTTAGTGTTCTTTGAGTTATTTTTTTTGTGGTCTCTAATATTCAATTAGTTAGGTTGTAACTGATTGAATGTCAGGAGAAATACATAAAATTATTTATAAACTTCTGTTATAATTTTTTTTGTTATTGGCATAACCAAAAAAATACCGACCGACAAAACGGGACACCCATTTTTACAAACAAAAGCAACTTAATAGCAAGATATTCTGAACGTGATAAAGTGTAGTTGATTTTTGTCCGGAAAACAGGAGGTGGCTTTTATTTGATGCCTTTGTTCTTTAGTTAAGTGCTTCATATTCATTACTTTTACAGGAGTACAAATATAAGCATTAAAAAAAAGAAGGGGGCGTAAGCCAGTAAGCTCATGCTCTCTTTGCTTCTTTTCGCTACGTAAAGAGAGCATAACAATTTTTTTATTCAATTTTATTTAGTCATATTTGTATAGACCCTATTAGATTATTTGTTTTATTCAATCATGGCTGTAAATATACTAACAACAGGCGATATACATTTGGGGAAACGCTCGGCAGACATCCCTGAAAGCATTAGCGACATCGCCACACAACATACATGGGAACGTATTGTTGATTATGCCATTGACAATGAACTGGACGCCATTCTGCTCAGCGGGGATATTGTGGACGAAGAGAACAAATACTTTGAAGCCGGCAAAGCCCTGGCAAGCGGTTGTCAAAAACTCGAAAAACACAATATCCCGGTATGCATGGTGGCTGGCAATCACGACCACGATGTGTTGCCGGAAATCATCAAAACGCATAATTTCAGCAATGTCCATTTACTGGGATCAAACGGAAAATGGGAGCTTAAAACATTGAGCACCGCAAACGGCGATATTCAAATTGCAGGATGGTCTTTTCCCGCTAACTACGTACAATATAACCCGCTAACCAAATTCAGGCTGGAAAACATCAATCCGGTTATTCCCGCATTAGGCCTTTTGCACGCTGATTTTGGAGCATCAAATAGCCAGTATGCACCGGTGCAGGAAAAAGATTTTCTCAACAAAAACATTGCCATGTGGGTGCTGGGGCACATTCATAAACCCACACTGCTGTCAGACAGCGATTGTAAAATATTATATCCCGGCTCTCCGCAAGCCATGAGCGCAAAAGAACCAGGAACACACGGGCCTGTATTACTTACCATCGAAGACAAAAACAACATCTCCCATGAATGGCTGGATTTCTCACCTGTCAGATACGAGCTATTATCCATAGACACAGGCACCCCTGAGTCTGTCAACGATATCAGAAGCGTCATTGTGACAGAAATCAACAAAAACACCACCACAATACAAAAAACATCTTCCCACCTGCGTTACCTGGTTTACGATATTGAAATAACCGGTAAATTCGAGCAACATACCCTGATAGATTCCCTGCAACAGGAAATTACCAATCAACCCATATTGGAAAATGTATCGGTACGTAAACTCACCAACAAACTAAAACCCGCCGGAGCCAATCTTAAAGACCTGGCAAAACAATCATCCCCGGCCGGCATTCTCGCAGATACAATACTAAAACTGGAAAACAACGAATCCTCTCCTTTTATTGAACAGTTGATGGAAAAGTGGAAGAAAAAACAAAAGGAAGTAATCAGCGCTAAAACATATTCACCCCTGTTTCATGAACATGAGTCAGATAATACTGACCTGGAAACCGAAGCCAGGAAATACCTGTTAGAAACCTGTAATCATACCCTGGATGCTTTGCTGTTACAAACTAAAAAATCACAATCATGACAAAAACAGCGCTGACATTCAAATCACTAAAAATCCATAAAGCACCGGGCTTTACCAAGGGTCTGCCTGCCATGGATAACCTCAACAGCAACATCAATATCATTACCGGGGCAAATGCTTCTGGCAAAAGCACTACCGCCCGGGCCATCCAATCGCTTATTTGGAAACATGATGTCCATCAGCTGCATGCCGAAGCTGTCGTTGAAACAGATAATAACTGGTTTCTGAAAATTGACCACGGCAATACGGTATCACAAAAAGACGGCAAAAATGAAGCATTAACCAACATCCCCGCTGCTGATGACAAGCGACTATACATGCTTGCCATCCAGGACCTCATTCAAAAAGAGGAACAAGACCTTGCCGACGAGATCATGAAAGAATCCATTGGCGGGTACGATTTGGAAGCAGCTAAAAAAGCGCTTAATTATGAAGATAAAATTTCAAACGTACGGACAAAAGAACACATAAAATATCAGGAGGAAAATGATGCATTAAAAAATCTAAAACAAACACATCAGGCACTGAAAAACAGGGAAAACAACCTGAATAACCTGTATGACGAACTGGAAAATGCCAGAAAAGCGGAGAAACTCAAATCCTGGTATGCCGCCATTGCCGAATACCTTGAAGCCAAACGGGCACTTGAACAAAAACAACAGTTTTTGAAACAATTTCCGGAAAACATCGACAAAGTAACCGGCAAAGAAGTTGATGAGGTTAAAGAACTCGAACCACCCATACGCGAAACGGAAAACGCCATACAGCAAACAGAAACTGAGATTCAGGAACTCGAAAAAACACTTGGCTCACTGCATATTCCCACAGAAGGAGTTGATGAACAAAGGCTGAACACGCTGGATAAGTATGTCCAATACCTGAATGAAAATGAGAGGGGGCTCCGTGATATCAACAAGCACATCAAAAGTGCTACATCTGAAGAAAAAGACGCCCTTGCCGCCATCAATCCGGAATTAACCCCCGGAGGATGGGAAGGCATTGACCTGTACAACATTGCGGAGCTGGATAAATTTTTAACGGAAGCACAAGATGTATTTGCAAAAGAACGCAGCATCATAAAGGAAATTGAATTGATTGAAAGCGACATCAATGATATACCGGAAACACCAAAGGCTAGCGTACTTAATAAAGGGATAGATTACCTTGGGCGCTGGCTGAAAACCCCGGCAAAAAGCACATCCCGTCCTATATGGGTAATGTATGGAATGGTTGCCGCAGCAATAATAACAGCCGTTCTTTGTTGGCTTTTTGGATGGCCTGGATTGTTCGGATTGATTGTAGTAGCAGTCTTACCTCTTTTATCAAATTGGCTAACCGGAAAGCAAAGCAGTGCAGATGATTCACTGGCATTCCGTGAGGGTGATTATGAAAAAACCGGCCTCACCCCACCCCATGCCTGGAACACTAAGGAGGTTATCAATCAACTTAATGCCCTGATTGATGAATTGAACGAAGCAAAATGGCAGGAAAAATCTGCCGACAGGCTTAAAGACCGGAAACAACAACTGGATGATCTGAGTGAAAAGATAAAAGGCATATATCAAAAACATCAACAATTGTTGGAAAAATTCAAAGCAGCACCCAATATTGAGGACGTCAAAAAGGACGATTTCAGCAGCATGCGATGGTTTATTGATAACCTGAAAAAATGGCAAACGGCCCATATCAACCTCAATAAGTCGCGGGCAGAACGTGAGCAAATGATAAAAGAACAGGACGGCATGCTGAATAAATGCAATGAGGTATTTTCCGCTTTGCATTTCGACCAGGCCTATGATGCAGCGCAAGCCGGCGGTACTTATCATGCAATCAAAAATGAAGAAATTAAACGCAGTCAGGCAGAACAACAACTGAAGGATAAAAACAAATCGCTTAAATCGGAAAAAAACAGGTTGAAATCATACCGTGAAAAATACAACACTGTTTTCACCAGGCTTGATATTGATGTTGGTGATTTACCGTCCTTGCAACACTTAACAGACCAAAAACCGGATTACGATAAAACCTCTAAAGAAGTTTTTGCCGCACAGGAAAGATCATCGGAAAAACAGAATAACCTTGAAAGCCATTCCCTTTACGATGAACACCAGGACGACATCAACACACTTTCTCCGGATGAAATTGAAGAAAAACGCCAAGAACAAAACCACATCAGCGAAAAACAAGAAAGCATTTCCAAAGAAATCAATGAAACAGAATTTCAAATAAAACAAAAAAAAGAAGGCCGTGAGCTGGAGGAACTTATCAGCAAAAAAGAAGAAGCAGTGCGCGATTTGGAAGGACTGTATGAACGGAATATGTCATCCATTACCGGCAATTTGGTGGTTGAAACTTTGAAACAAACCCACATGGAGGAAAATCAGCCGGAAGTGTTGGCACGGGCAGGCACACTGTTTAACAAAATTACCAATGGCAGGTATGAATTGCTGACCGATGAAAACAACAGCCGGCCTGCATTCAAAGCCAAAGACAGCTTGCTAAAATCAGCCCAGCCCCTATCTGAATTGTCCACAGGCACAAGGGTGCAACTGATATTGGCAGTGAGGCTGGCGTTCATTGAACACAACGAGTCAGCGCTCAGGTTGCCATTGCTGGCAGATGAGCTGCTCGCCAACAGCGATGACATCAGGGCAAAAGCCATCATCAACACGCTCATCACCATCAGCAAAGAAGGCCGGCAGGTATTTTATTTCACCGCCCAGGCCGATGAAGCCTTTAAATGGAAAACCATGATTGACGAACACCCCGGCATCTCCTTCAAATCTATCCCCCTTGATAAAAATTCCACAGAGGTGAAGCCTTTTTCATACGCAGAAAAACCGGCTCCCCTGGTGTTGATACACGAGGTTCCCCCGCCAAAAGGAAAAAGCCACAGTACTTACGCCCGGGAAATCAACCCGCCGCATTTTGACCTGCTGCAAGACGTCATCAGCAAATTGCACCTGTGGTACATCATAGAAGATACAGAACTGCTTTACTGCTGCCTCAAACAAGGCATCGCATACTGGGGACAACTGCAAAGCTACCTCCGCTACAATGGCCATATCCCCGGCCTGACAGATACCATCAAACAGAAACTGCAGGATAAAGTGACCATCATCAGTAATTTCATAGAAAGTTACCGCATTGGGCGTCCCAAACCCATTGACAGAAGCGTGCTGGTGGATTCAAGTGCCATCTCTGACACGTTTATTGACGACGTGGATGCCCTTTTGAAACAACTGAACGGGAATCCTGAAGCATTAATTAATGCCTTAAAAGCAGGAAAGGTATCCAAATTCCGTACTAAAAATATTGAAGAATTAAACCATTACCTCGAAGAAGAAGGCTACATTGACAATGCCGACCCCCTGTCAAATGATGAAATAAAAACCCGTTTGCAGGCGCTGATTTCAACCATGAACATTTCTTTTGAAGACGGAGAACGCATAATAAAATGGCTGATTTGAGATGTTTTCAGGGCAGTGATATCACATCCCCTAAGTCACACAGCACCCTAAGGTATATTGCGTGCTGAACTAAATCCGCTACAGATGGATAGTTTGTTCACCCATAGATAGTCATATTTTTTTTAATGACGATGTATATCTCTCATATAACTCTTTCTAAAAACACTGTTATTATATTGGTAAAACCTGACTTCTTCGGGGATAGAATTGCATTAAATCCAAAGTTCAAAAAACAAACCTGTCCCGACGGATGACGGTAGTTCAAAATAAGGTGTTAGGGGTTAGGTGTTAGGATTTATGTAATGAAAAAACTAACACCTAAACCCTAAATCCTTATTTTGAAGTTCCCCTGTTTTCCCACGGGCGAGTACTGATTATTAACCAAAAAATACAGATAGCGAAAAAGAAGATCACCAACAACCCTGGAACGTGCTAATACCGATAATCAACCTATTGTAATGTTAGTAATCATCAATAAGAATATTTAATATTACACAGTTGCGATGTACTGAGCGCAGCCAAAGTGAACATTGTCGAAACGTGGTTTGGGGTGACCGAGCCGTAGCAGGAGAGCCTGCCCCGCAGAATTTCGGTAGGTGGCCGGGCAATAGCCCAAAGACTTATACCGGGCACTACCATAACCAAAGCTCGCTTGTTAAAGCGTGGTTATACACCTTTGGCTGATATGTTTAAAACAATCTACAAATTTTCGGAGATGTACACGCTCTTTTTTAGGGTTTAGAGAACCGCCGTTTCCCGATAACATAGTGTATCTGGACGCTCGGTGGCTTCGATATATATCGGAACAGGTCGTGAGAGATTTTTCTCGTTCCCGAATATTCAACGATTTTATTAAGGGAGTATACCTTACACTATTTGAATCTAAAATCAAGTT
>CAZTNS010000101.1:0-5567 GCA_964615585.1 uncultured Bacteroidales bacterium
TTATTATTTTTTGGCTGATCGACGGCTTTTAATTGTACCACACTGGAATTGAAACTCGTCACGGGTAGCGGTACCTTCGTCAACAACTTGACTTTTAATTGTACCACACTGGAATTGAAACCGAACCGGACAAGGAAAAAAAATGCAACGATGAATTCTTTTAATTGTACCACACTGGAATTGAAACCAAAGCCCGCCGGCATGGTTTCCAATCCTGCCGTCGGCTTTTAATTGTACCACACTGGAATTGAAACAGCTCATTTTTAGCACTTGATATTTTATCAAGGAAACTTTTAATTGTACCACACTGGAATTGAAACAACACACAAGTAACCGGAAAATACTTTGATAGATGGCTTTTAATTGTACCACACTGGAATTGAAACTATCAAAACTCACATGGTTTTTTTCTACTGTAATCACTTTTAATTGTACCACACTGGAATTGAAACAACACATGGTAACTCATTTTTGTTTGACTTAATTCCTCTTTTAATTGTACCACACTGGAATTGAAACTTTGATCTTTAACGCCTGATATTTCTTCAAGATAACTTTTAATTGTACCACACTGGAATTGAAACATGTTAAACAGAAAATTTGAGGTTATTGATATATTCTTTTAATTGTACCACACTGGAATTGAAACGTGATCTGAACAGATAAAAAACCCTTTGTTTTTTCACTTTTAATTGTACCACACTGGAATTGAAACAACGCATCGAACATGTTTTTGTCCTTTATTGTAACTTTTAATTGTACCACACTGGAATTGAAACATCGTCTGTGTATCTCCGATCACTGCCGGTTACAGACTTTTAATTGTACCACACTGGAATTGAAACATCCTGCCGACTGGTAAAATTTCTACCTACACGTGCTTTTAATTGTACCACACTGGAATTGAAACTTCTCAAAACCTGCAGGGGAAACCCTTTCCGTCCTTGCTTTTAATTGTACCACACTGGAATTGAAACAAGCAACATCCCCGGATTATAAATCACACGTCATTCTTTTAATTGTACCACACTGGAATTGAAACGACTTACGCAAGGGCTGCCGGCTGGTTTGATTACTCTTTTAATTGTACCACACTGGAATTGAAACTTCTATTATGTCAATATCAGGGATATTGTGATGCTCTCTTTTAATTGTACCACACTGGAATTGAAACGTATCCCTACTATGAAGAGTTAAGGGAAGCATTTCTTTTAATTGTACCACACTGGAATTGAAACCAGATATATAAGAATGTTTTTTTCAGTGCTTTATGCTTTTAATTGTACCACACTGGAATTGAAACTACAATGCTGTAGCCTAAGTTGTGAGAACGTGAGCCTTTTAATTGTACCACACTGGAATTGAAACTTGTAAAAAAATTGATAGTGTAAGATGCAGCCAAAATTATTGGAATATAATAAACAACCTTACTGCGTTAAAATTTTTCTAAATAGCTATGGGGTTATTCAGAAAAATTTATGCCTTGCATCTTATTCATTAAATTTGTTTCTTGCAAGAATAGTATTAATAGAAGGCCTCTAAACATATGAATGAATTTGTATTACATATAGCGGACATATTTTTTGTGATATTTCATTCAGTTATAATCATTTTTAATGTTTTTGGCTGGATTTGGAAAAAGACCCGTAAACTTAATTTGATCACACTTTTTCTAACAGGTTCTTCCTGGTTCATTCTGGGTATTTTTTATGTCTTTGGATATTGCCCTTTAACGGACTGGCATTTTCAAATCCTACGTAAATTAAATCATTCTGATCTGCCATCTTCATATATTAAATATCTCATTGAGCGTGTCACCCCATATAGTCCCGGAGCGGAACTTGTTGATACAACTACGTTGGTGGTATTTTTTGTTGCCCTGTTTCTTTCTGTTTTTTTTAACATCAGGGACATAAAAAAGCGCAGGGCAGGCAGGCGACAGAGCTTTAGCGAAGGCGGATAAATTTCAAACATCAATTTCCAAAATTTTTTAGTTTTCAGTTTTGAGTTCACTCTTAAAAGTTCTATATTTATCTTTTATCTTGACATAGTGACGCATGTACTATGGTAAGGCATAAAACAAAAAGTAAAGCACGGTTAAAATAAGCCGTACGTGTTTTTATAAACAAAAAAGAAATTAATTAATTGCTTATAAAAACTGGTTTATGGAACAATATTTAGAACAATTGCTTGAAGACATTAATGCCGTTAAGGCCGGCCTGAAAAAGCCAAAAGGCTTATTTGATGAAGTTTCAGAATATGATGTAGAACAGATGCTAGCTGAATCAGAACGGTATGAAAAAGGAGATGAACGCCCCATTTCTGAAATTACGGGCATAGATCACAAAAGCCTGCCGGCACCGGAAAAATTGCAGGATGAGCAAAAATCACTTATGGCAAATACACTGGAAGATTTTCTCTTTTATTTTCATTTTGTCCTTGAGTTTCCGGAAAATTATCCGGATCATTTGCGGTATCCTTTTATACGTAATTTGTGGAAAGAAAATCATACGCCATTATCTATGGGGGAATGTCACATTGAATTTTGCAACTACAATATTGATAATTGTCCCTTTCCGGGGTAATTGTAGCCTATGCAGAGATTTGTAACCTCTGCAGTGATAATAAGTAGTGTGCAAAAAAATAAGCGGTTGTCTGTCATCCAGGCAACCGCTTTTTTGGGTTATGAGTTGATGGGTTTATTCAACCATCAGTTTTTTCACATAGTTTTCATCGCTTGTAATGATCCTGACGAAATAAACACCAGGTTTAAGGTTTTGTACATTCAGTGTTTCAATGCTGGATTGTACATTTTTATTAATGACCTTTTGTCCGAGCATATTCACCAGTTCGATGCTGCCGGCATTCAAGTTTGTCATTTTCACAAACACTTTGTTTTCGGCAGGGTTCGGATAAATTTTAACGCTCGTGGTGTTTTCGGCGATGTTGTTCAGAAAATCAATATGGACGGGAGCTGTAGAGATGCAACCCGCCGCATCGGTTACCATAACGGAATAGTTTCCGGATGGTACATTTTCCATGGTAGCATCACAATCGCCGTTTGACCAGTAATATGAGTAGGGACTCAGGCCCCCGCTGGCAGATGCTGTAGCAGAACCGTCGGTTGATGTGGGAGTGGTTGCATTTGTGACTGTGATATTAATTACAGGCCCTGCTCCAACAGAAATAACAAAGCTGTCAAAATCATTGCATGCTCCGTTTAGGATTTCATAGGTAACCACATGTGTTCCAACACCAGCTGTGCCGGGATCAAACTGATCACCTGTAACAGCGTTTCCGTTCCATGTACCACCGGTTGATACGGCAGTTAATGTAACAGGATCATCATTTACGCATAAAGAGCCGGGGGCAGTTATGGAGGCATCGGGCATTTCATCCACATGAATGGTAATTTGGTCGGAATTGCCGCATGCACCTGTAAAGCTATAGGTAATAATGTGATCACCGGGGCCTGCTGCAGCAGGATCAAAATCGTTGTCTGATACGCCGTCACCGCTCCATGTTCCGCCTGCATCTACTGCATCGAGTGTAACAACCGGATCGGTTTCGCAAAGGTCATCCACCGGTGTGATGGTAGCATCAAAATATTCGGCAACTTCTACGGTAACATCATCTTCGGCCGTACAGACACCATTGGTAATCAAGTATGATATGGTATGGGTGCCAATGCCTGCTGAAGCGGGATCAAATTCATTGCCTGAAACGCCGGGACCACTCCATGTTCCGCCTGCATCGGCAGCAGTTAGGGTTATGGGATCATCACCAGCACAGAAATCACCGGGATCATTGATGGTAGCGTCTGGTATAGTGTCCACATGTATGATTTCAGTATCGGTATCTCCGCAACTGCCACTGATCTCATAGGTGATGGTATGATCGCCCGGTCCGGCTACATCCGGATCAAATGTTCCGTCATTTGCATCTGTGATACCAGTACCTGACCATGTTCCAACTGGATCAGTAGCTGTGAGGGTAATGGGGGAATCGTTTTCGCAAAGGTCGTTTACCGGGTCAATGGTTGCATCATATCCATCAGAAACATACAGGGTTATTTGATCAGATGCATGGCATGCTCCGTCTGTAATTTCGTATGTGATCACAAAATTGCCTGTACCTGCTGTGCCCGGATCAAATGTTCCATTCACAGTATCTGTAATGCCGGTTCCACTCCATGTTCCGCCAGGTGTGGCGGCAGTAATATCCGTTGCAGGGTCAACAAGGCAAAAAGCACCGGGATAGGTGATGCTAGCGTCCGGCATAGCGTCCACGTGTATGGTGGTTTCATCATAATCTCCGCACTGTCCGCTGATTTCATAAGAAATGGTGTGGTCGCCCGGCCCTGTTGTGGCAGGATCAAACTCACCGCCTGTTACACCAGTGCCGCTCCATGTTCCGCCTGCATCTGCAGCCGTAAGTGTAATGGCTGCATCGCTTTCACAGAGGTCAGCGACGGCATCAATTGTAGCATCTGCATATTCTGTAACGCTAACGGTTATTTGGTCGCTTGCAGAACAAGCGCCATTGACAATTTCATATTCGATCACATGATCACCAATGCCGGCAACGGATGGGTCAAACTGG
The DNA here is from genome assembly GCA_964615585.1 of uncultured Bacteroidales bacterium. Classification (GTDB taxonomy): domain Bacteria; phylum Bacteroidota; class Bacteroidia; order Bacteroidales; family ML635J-15; genus JAQIBY01. The sequence continues at coordinate 4,603 of CAZTNS010000101.1, forward strand.
TCTCCGGAAACACCGGTACCGCTCCATGAACCGCCTGTTTCAGCAGCGGTGAGGGTAACAGCAGCGTCGCCTTCACAGAAATCACCCGGATCATCAATGGTAGCATCGGGCATATCATCCACATGTATGGTTTCAGTATCGGTATCTCCGCAACTGCCACTGATCTCATAGGTGATGGTATGATCGCCGGGGCCAGCCACATCCGGATCAAATGTTCCGTCATTTGCATCTGTGATGCCATTACCGCTCCATGTACCGCCAGCATCAGCAGCGGTGAGTGTAATGGCAGCGTCGCTTTCACACAGGTCAGCCACCGCATCAATGGTGGCATCGTAATAATCAGAAACTGTGATGTCAATATTATTACTTGATGTACATGCTCCGTCCGAGGCTTCGTATGTTATGGTGTGTGTGCCAATGCCTGCAGTTCCCGGATCAAAATCATTGCCTGAAATGCCATTTCCACTCCAGATACCACCTGTTGGTGTAGCCGAGAGTGTCACAGGACTGTCGTCAATACATAGATCATCAACGGGATCAATGGTAATATCAGGTATGGCATCCACATGAATGTTAATATTGCCGGAAGCAGTACATGCTCCGTTGTTTACTTCATAGGTAACGGTGTGATCACCGGGGCCGGCAGTTCCGGGATCGAATGAATCGCCGGTAACACCCGGGCCGTCCCATGTGCCGCCACCTGTAGCAGATGTTAGTGTAACGGGGCCTTCATCCTCACAAAGATCGGATACCGCATCAATGTTTGCATCCGGCATGGTATCAACAAAAAGTTCAGCAGTGTCTCGTCCTTCACAGCCATTTTCATCTGTGACAGTTACGCTGTAAACATCAGCAGTGCTGACAGTAATGCTTTGTGATGTTGACGAGTTTGACCAGTTGTAGCTTGAAAAACCGGCGCCTGCATCAAAGCTGGCATCATCGGTTTCACAGATGGTCTGGTCTGC
>CAZTNS010000101.1:5667-11866 GCA_964615585.1 uncultured Bacteroidales bacterium
GCAATGTAATCGGTTTCAGTATGTGTATCTGAACCGTATGAATTTGTGGCGGTCAGGCTGACTGTGTAATTTCCATTACTTGTATATGTGTGTTCCGGGTTTTGTTCAGTGGATGTGTTGCCATCGCCAAAATCCCATTCCCATGAATCAGCCAACGTGGATTCATCCGTAAACTGGACAACCCCGTCGCATGTGGAGGTGGGGGACGCACTGAATCCGGTGACAGGTGGTTGTTCAGGGCTGATGACATTCAGGGTGTAATCTTCCACTTCACCATGTCCGGAGTTGCCACATGGTGTATCATTGGGATTATAATCGTCATTGTTATAAGCTATCCTGATCCGCATGGTGGTTTCACCAAGGTTTGCCGTTGCCGGTATGGTGATGTTTCCGGTATAGGTATCTGCTGCTTCGATAGCGCTGGCATATACTTCTTCTCCTGTGTCTTCAAAATCGCCGTCGGTGTTCCAGTCCACCCAGATAAGGCATTGATTGTAATCATAATCATTGCTTGTTTCAACCGTGAAGCTGTAGGTGTCACTGAGTAAAACATCCGTAGAAAGGTTTGTAAAATCAGAATATGAAGACCCATCTGTAGGGTTGCTAATTGTATTCAATTCAAAATTTGCCATGTACAATTGTGAAAAGTCATCTGCTCCGGCATCGCAATACTCCGGCAGGCTGACTGTGATGTACCCTGTTTTTGTTTCCGTGTCATCGCCGTTACTATTGGATGCTGTAAGGGTTACATCGTATGTCCCGGGTGTATTGTATGTAACCGATGGGTTTTGATCGGTGCTTGTTTCCGGATCACCACCGTCGAAATCCCAGTTCCAGTCATCGGGATTGTTTGCTGACAGATCGGTAAAGTTGACTGTTCCGCCCACGGTTATGTTGGTTTGGTCGGCTTCAAAGTCGGCAGACGGTGGATTTGTATTTTCTTCTACCGTAATGTAATCTGTTTTTGTTTCGGTATCCGTGCCTTCGGTGTTGGTAACCGTCAGTTCTACGGTATAGGTACCTGCTGTTGTATAGGTATGAACCGGATTTTGTTCTGTTGAGGTATCACCATCGCCAAAATCCCAGTCCCATTCAGCAGCGTAATCCGAGAGGTCGGTAAAGGTAACCGATTCGCCTTCAAGCAATGTGGTGGGTGTTCCACTGAAATCAGCTACGGGTGGATTCGGAGAAATGGGTGTAAAATCATTAATATGAGGAACTTTATCCTGTTTTGTAGCCACTATGCTGGCCGGATCGCTTGTCAGGGATGAAAAATTCAGTGTTACGCTTGTTCCTGAGCCGCTCCACTGGGCATCCAGCAGCACGCCGTTTTGAGAAATGGCCACGTAGGTGTATGCTTCGGTATTCACAGTAAGTGATGTGGCACCAATAGCAGGATCGATATAGTTGATGGTAAGTGATTCGGGCTCTGTCATATATGGCATGAGTGAAGGATCCCCGGAATTGTGGTAAATTTCCCAGTAGTAATGTTTAAATGTTGAACTGCTGGCTTCTACCTGAAGATTACTGCAATAAACCATTTGACCGCCTGTAAAAAACCATTCATCAAAACTTTCCCCGTGTTCGTGCCACATGCCATCGTATCCACCTTGTCCTGTGTTGCTGTAATCGTGGTTTGGTACATTGGTTTCATTAATGGCCAAACTCGTCAGCCCGATGCCCCAGTACACATCTTCATCCCAGTAGGAGTTATTGGATGTGCCAATATAATTGATTGCTCCCTTATTTGCTGTTTGCAGTACTTCTTCGCCAAAAGCATCGCTTTCATTAAATTTGTAGGAAAGGCAACAATTCCCAATCATAAAGGCATATTCATCCTGGTTGTTAAAAGAGGAAATATCTGAATTTGTCACAGAGGGATCAGCCCATCTATCCCAGTTGCAATGCGCTGTATAATTCGCAAATCCCACACCATCAGATATTTTGCTGATGATGTCTCCGGAGGCAGCGTTATCATCTGAACTCATTACGTGATAATCTCCCTGTGTATATGAATAATAATATGCGAAGATATCTGTAAAATCATGCGATTCATTAAAATATTCACGTATCCCATAACTTATGGTACCGTCTCCGTGTGTAGGTGCATGAGTTGCATCTACCCCGGCAATCAGCATACATTTATTCAGGTAGCTGCCATCCGGTATGGTGTATTTTTCGTAAGGAATAATTTTGTCCATGATGTTTTGCAGCTCAGTGGTGCTGTTGACTGACATCCTGCCCAGGTATAAATCCGGAATGTTATCGCTGGCACCATCGTAGCATCCATAATAGAGATCTGTAACATGAGTTTCCGTTTCACCGTTAAATGCAGGAACATTATAATTGCCATCATGGTCTCCGATAATCAGAACGTAAGTAGGAGCGGGGTCTCCGGCTGTTCCATTGTCGTATGAATCCTGAAGATAGGTTTGAATGTCACCGGTAGTACTACCTATAACATCTGTATATGCTTCAACCACATTGTAACCTGACTTGGTTTTCCACTCAATAAATGGTTGTAATGTTGTTTCAAATTGCCTGTCTGCTACGATAACGTATTTTATGGGATATTCTGTGAATGTATCTTTGGAAGCAGGTGGTTGATAATTGAGTAACATGCTGTATGCTCCGCCGAATTGAGGGGAATAATATTTTTCTTTCAGGTTTTGGGTTTTAACCTGATTCCCGCCTTCAAAACTGATGTCTATTTTAATGTTATTCAGTACAACCAATTCATTTGTTCCCGGGTTGTATTGAAACGGATTAATGGTAATTTGCCCGATATTAACACCGCGCATGACACCGTTAATGCTGGCTGTGGCAATTTCAGGATCTATCCAGGTATCGGCATTGTATAAGGTTTCGTTGTAATGGAATTCTACATTTTCAGGGTCTGTGCTTTTTGAATACGATGGTTGTAAAGGTGCAATTTTATCCAGGCCGTAGGTATTAAGGTCGTAAATGGTTTCATCGTAATCCGCCACCGTTACCACCAATTCGGCATCGTGTGGAACTTCTATCAGCCGTGTGTGTACAGGCAGTGATGGTTCTCCCGGGTTACCTGAAAGGTTTTTGTGGTAGCCTTCCGCTTGTAGCTCGGAAAAAGTCCCCGCTTCAGTATTAAGGTCAACAAATTCAATGTTTTTGATCTTGTTTTCCACCTGCAGGTTAGTGGATGTGGATGATTTGATTTTAAGTTGAGTTTCGCTCTCCTGTAAATCAATGGTTGTCTGACTGAATGATATAACGGTAAAAAGGGCGGTTACAAATAAAGTAATAATACGCTTCATAGTATGATTTATTTATTATTTTTATTGTTGAACAACATTTCTTTATAATGTTTATTCAAAGATACAAAAAACTTCAAAATCTTTCGTTTTTTTCATTAAAGATTCGTTAATATTCAATGCCCAAACGGGCTTTTGTTCCTTCGTTGTAAGGATGTTTTATCATGTTGATCTCACTTACCAAATCTGCTTTATGTATGAATTCATCAGGGGCATAGCGTCCGGTGAGAATAAGTTCAAGGTTATTGTTTTTTTCTTCAATCAGTTTCAGTACAGCATATTTATCCACAATCCCAAACCATGTTGCAACATTGATCTCATCAAGTATAATTATGTCATATTTGTTGAGCTTCATGATATCCCTGGTTAGATTTAGCCCTGTATTAGCAGCCTTTATGTGTTTCTCAGTCACATCTTCTTTTCTGATGCAATCATTGGTTCCGACAAGATAAAAATCAATTTCATCGAGTTTTGACAAACTTTCATGTTCTCCGTACTTATTCCCTGTACCTTTCATGAACTGGATGATGCAGGTTTTCATACCATGGCCTGCAGCTCGCACTGACAATCCGAGGGCAGCAGTGGTTTTTCCTTTACCGTTGCCGGTATATACTTGTATAAGACCTTTTTTATGTTTGTTTTTACCAGCCATTTAATTCAACATTAAAATTTCCGCCTGTGATGATGTAACAATCTTCATCACAGTAGTTTTTAATAAAATGTGTTTTCAATTTATCAGCATCAATCACTGATATAGATGAAGAATCTTGCCAATAGGTTGCTTTAACAGCGTAAAAATTATCAACAGGCATCTGGTAAAGAAAAAGTGGTGTCTCTGTTGCCCATCCTGTAAGGTATAACTCCGAATTATCAACGTAACCACGGTATATCTCGAACCATACCGTATCGTTTATACCTTCGCTAAAATCTATCCTGAGGTAACTGTATTGAGGTTTTTCGATGTAACAATCATCACAATCGATGTTATCATAATCTACATAATCGGTTTCACATCCTGCAGAAAGGATTACTAACAGGGCAATGAGAGTAAATATGTACATCACGTTTTTCATGATTATATCAGGATGAATTCATAAATATCTTGTTTAAAGCGGAGAAAAAAATGCATGTTGAGCATAAAATGGTGTGGTTTATATTCATAAACAGGCACATTAAGGTATTCATATCCGGCAGTGATTTTAAAGAAATCGTATTTTGCAAACCACCCTGCTTTGTATCCTGTGGCAAATTCATCTCCCGGACTTGGCCTGTACCCTTCATATTCTGCACTTGTAAAGGTTTGTTGTACACCAATGTTAATTCCGTGTCGCCAGCCGGAAATCCTGTTAAGAACAGTAAAGTCTTTTGTCAGGCCTACACCACCTATGAATCTGGTTTCATAAAGCATATAGATTTCGTTGCTTGTTACCGGAAGTGGTACCATGACTGGTTTTACACGTGCACCTGCAAAAAGTTCAAGGTTAAGGTTGTATTTATCTTCGTGTAAACTAATAATTCCTGTCATAAAAGTATTTTGCGAATTTATCAATAAGGATGTTCCCATTCCAACGCTATTGATGTAAGGCCTGTAATTGGGTGTAGCCCCGTTTTTTTTCAGCAATTTCACAAGCTTCCGGTTGCCCGATTTTTTTGCCAGCGTCAGTTGGTTGAATGCGGGTGTAATGGAATTGTTGATGTTGGCGCCTTTTTCCAGCAGCAGCTTGCTGCATTCAAGCCGGCCGTTCATTGTCGCAATATCAAGGGCAGTGTAATTGTTGTTGTTGCTGATGGCAGGTTTTGAACCGGCATTGAGTAATGTTTTTATGACATCTGCATGCCCGTTTTGGGCAGCCATGTGTAAAGCAGTATTGCCATTAGTGTCAGCGTGATTGACGAAAGCTTGGTTTTCTATTAATACATTAACGGTAGAATCGTATCCGTCGAAAGCAGCAAGCATCAGGGGTGTTCTTTTATCTTCGTCAACCGGATCCGCTGGAAGGTCGTAGTACAGAAGCATATCGCACATTTCCCAGAAGCCGCACAGAGCACCTTTGTGCATAAGATGTCTGTCGCGATAATCTTGTACAGTAAAATCAGCCCCCTGCCGGATAAGAAATTCAGCGGTTTCAACGTAACAATTTTCAACGGCGGCCATAAGCGCTGTCCTGTTTGAATTGTATGGCCTTGCATTTATGTCGGCACCCAGGTCAACCAAAAATTCCACGATATCCAGGTAACCATTTTGTGCTGCATACATCAGGGGGGTTATACCATCTTCACTTCTGGCATCAATGTTAGCACCCTCTATCACGGCCACACGAACGTGTTTCATGCTTCCGGCATCTGCTGCCAATATCAGGTCATAATCGGGTGTTGTCTTAATTTGAGCACCCGATGTAGCGGGAAAAAAGAAAGCTCCCAGTATCACAGCAACGTATAGACTTACACTTTTTTTCATAAACAATGTACACAACCTGTTTAAAATACGTATTGCACGGGCTGGTTTAATATTTACCAACCACCAAAACAGATGCATAAAAATATAAAATTTTGTAACTAATTAATCTGATTGACTCTTAAATGTTATCGAAAAATTACTTAATTTATTTTCAACTTAACGGATGGTACTAATTTTGGGGAGTATTACAGTTCATATTGAATTTTTTTATAAACAGATTATGTTTTCCGCGAAACTTCAGTTATTTAATTAATGTTATTGTGCCTTTATGGTGATAAATGTCATCCATTTCTATTGTATAAAAGTATGTACCAAACATTAGTTTATTTCCTGCCGATGTTCCATTCCACTGATTTTTTGATATTGCATAACTGCTACCTGTACCATTAAATGAAAATATTAACTGTCCCCAATGATTAAAGATATTAATATTGATTTTATCATAAAATTC
>CAZTNS010000102.1:0-11811 GCA_964615585.1 uncultured Bacteroidales bacterium
CTCAATAATAAGAAAACCCTTGTTTTTTGTCAGTTATAAACATACAAAAGGCTTCCCTGCAGGTCGGTATAATATCTTTTCAATGGCAGTTCAGCTGGCCCTTTTAATACCGAACCGTCATATAAAGAAAACTGTGAGCCACATTCGGGGCATGTTGCTGTGCTGTTATCTTCAGCTTCAACCACAGCCCCTTCTGCATCAGGATGATACGGACATGCCCTTTCAAGAGCCATATATTCATTTGTATAATTACAGTGGATAATCACCCCTCTGTATCCTGCCACATTCATATATTCTGCATTTCCGGGAATTTTCAGGCTGTTATACTGTACTGAATTCAGATCAACGTAATAATTAAATACCACCTCAGGAATGTAATTATCATCCTGACATGCTGAAAAACAAATTACCGATAATGTTGTCAGCAATAATATTTTTTCTATTTTTGTTTTTAGAATTCGCGAATACATATACGACAAATTGAGCTCATTTGTTGGATTACAAATTTATGAAAAAGTTTTTAATAATAAGTATTATTCTTTATGGATTGTTACCTGCCAGCAATGCTGATTTGTCATGTGTAACAGCACAGAATACATATTCAATTGATCAAAAGAAAAAAAAACGCAAAGTCCGGATGACACGGCATGAGCGTATAGAAGACAGAGCAGTAAGAAAGGCAGTAAGAAAAAAAGAAAAACTAAAAGCACAACATGAACGTCAACACAAACGTGATTTGAAAAAATACAAAAAGAAAGTTTCAGGTAGTGGTAGAGATTTGGTTACCGATAATAAAGTTTATCGACGCATGAAAAAATCCGAACGGGAAGCCCGGAAAAATTCAAGCAGAAAGAAACCATTCTGGAACAAATTGTTTAACAAGAATAAAAAACCTTAATAAAGTATGGAATCAGGTGATCTGCTTAATATATTATTGATTATTGCTTTTGCCGTGGGAGCTCCATTGTTGAGCTTGTTCGGAAAGAAAGGAACTAAAACCCAAAAATCATCAGAACCTGACAGCGAAGCTCAGGGATTTAACTTTCCTGATCATCCCGGCAGTGATGATACAAAAGCACAAGAACAGGCTGCCCCTGGAAAAAATCAGGCATACATTTATTCAGATAAGGATATTAACAATAAAAATTATCAAATAAATGAAGCTTATAAACAAATAAATGCTCAAAATACGTCGAAAAGCGATGAATTAATGGAAAATGGGAAAAATGACGATTTTGTGAAAAGAGGAATAAAACAATCATTAAGTCAAGACATTAGTAAAAACACTTTGTCAAAACCCTCATCAAAGGCATCAAAAATTGCACGTGGCTTTGATATTAAAAAAGCAGTAATTTTCTCAGAAATTTTGAACACAAAATATTTTTAAAGGATTTTTATTTGAATTTATTTTGCTCGTTTGATTTTGGACATTATATTTACGCTTTCAATTTATGGGTTAAGAAATTAAAATAAAAGAACATTAAAGATAAAACTATGCTACGGAGATTAATTATTGGTTTAACAGCAATTATGATCAGTACCGGGACATTTGCTCAGTCTGGTACATTGAAAGGCAAAGTACTTGATGCAGAAACAGGAGAGGCTATACCTTTTGCCAATGTGAGTATTCTGGAGGGTGGAAGTACTGTATCAGGCGGCATGACAGACTTTGAAGGGACATACCAGATAAAACCTGTTCCTGCCGGGAAATACGATGTAAAGGCAACGTATGTCGGATACGCACCACTGCAGTATAATAATGTACAAGTTGAAGCAGGAAAGATTACCTTTCAGGATTTTGAATTGAAGGCTTCTGCTGAAGTCTTAGAGGAAGTAGAAATAAAAGATTACAAAGTACCTCTGATTAAAAAAGACCAGACTCAATCAGGTGGTACTGTAACTTCTGACGATATTGCCAAAATGCCTGGCCGCTCTGCTAACGCCGTAGCTACAACAATTGGTGGTGTATATTCCGAAGATGGTGAAGTTGGAAGTATTCGCGGGGCACGTTCTGAAGCTACCGTTTATTATGTAGATGGAGTAAAAGTCCGTGGTACCAATGCCGTCCCGAAATCTGCCATTGAACAAGTATCTGTTATAACCGGGGGTGTGGCTGCCAAATATGGCGATGCCACCGGTGGTATTATTGATGTAACCACAAAAGGCCCGACAAATAAGTTTTTTGGCGGTGCTGAGGTGGTAACATCCCAATACCTTGATGCATCTGGATATAACCTTGGGGGATTGATGTTGTCAGGGCCTATTTATCGTACCAAAGAAGCCGGCAGCGACAGGGAGCGTACTGTAGCAGGATTCCTGCTTTCTTCCGAAGTTGAATATATCCAGGATGGTAATCCTTCAGCCATAGGTACATGGGTGGCTAAAGATGATGTCAGGGATGAAATTGCACAGGACCCGCTACGGGTAATACCCACAGAATCCGGTTTTCCCATTATTTATGAGAATGCCGAATTTTTAAGAGATGATGCATTTAAAAATGTGGATGTCCGGCCTGATGCTGAAAGATTAAAAGTAAATTTGTCAGGGAAAGTGGATTTTCAGCCCATCAAAAACCTCAACCTCACCTTTGGTGGATCTATGGACTACAGAAACCAACGCATTTATAGTTATGCCAACTCTTTATTTAACTCTGAAAACAACGGGCAGCAAATTTATAATAACTGGAGGGTATATGGCAGATTAACCCAAAAATTCCAGTCACCTTCTCAGGAAGAAGATGAAGAAAAGGAAGATAGACTGATCAACAATGCCTATTATTCCATACAGGTAGATTACTCAAAAACAGCAAGCATAACCCAGGACAAAATTCATCAGGATAATTTCTTTGATTACGGATATGTTGGTAAGTATGAGATCATCCCTGAAAAATTCTATGCATGGGGAACCGATACTGCAATTAACCTCGAAGGATGGATACATGAAACTTACTTTTACAGAATTGATGATTTTACACCAGGTACATTAAATCCTGAGCTTTCAACCTATTCTGAGCAGTTTTTTGACATTGTTGGAGATCAATTTCGCGTCGACAGGAACACTGTAATCCAGAATGGCGGATTATTGAATGGATCCGGCCCACCTTCAGTTGCTGGATTATATAATGCCCCCGGACTTCCTTATACAAGTTATTCTCATACAGACAACAATCAGATGCGTGTTGCAGCAAGTGGTATTGCAGACGTTAAAGACCATGAGTTAACATTGGGATTTGAGTTTGAACAAAGAAAAGATAACTATTACGGATTGTCTGCTTTTGGACTCTGGAATCTTGCAGAAGACCAGATGAATAAACACATCATGGAACGTGATCTTAACAATCCGAATCCCGTGTATGATGCCAATGGTGTCTTCCAGGATACAATTAACTATCCCCGGCTTTATAATGAATCTCAACAGGCCCTTTTTGATATTAAATTCCGTGAACATCTTGGGAAACCTGTTGATGGCCTTGAGTGGATTGACGTGGATTCTTATGATCCCGATGCGTTTGATGTTTCCTATTTTTCTGCACCTGAGTTACTCAACCAGGGGTCTTCATACGTTGCTTATTATGGGTATGATCATACAGGGGAAAAACTGGATTATGACCCCAGTTTTGAGGATTTTTTCACCAAAACTGATGAATATGGCAACCTGAGTCGTCCAATCCCGGCCTTCCAACCCAACTACATTGCAGGATATATTCAGGATAAGTTTTCTTTTCAGGATCTTATTTTTAACGTGGGAGTCAGGGTTGACCGCTATGATGCAAACCAAAGGGTACTTAAAGACCCGTACATTTTCAGTGATGCATATCGTGTCGGAGAATCTGATCCGGCCGGCCTGCTTGCTGAATCAGAAATTCCCGGCAACATCAACCAAGGTGCTGTTGTGTATGTGAATGATGCCGAAAACCCGTCACGGATTACAGGTTTTCGTGATGGAGATACATGGTACACCCATCAGGGAACAGAAACCGAAAACCCGGATGTCATTAAAGGAGCCTCAGGTATTACTCCTTATTTGATCGAAAATGAGGAACTAAATACAAACGCATTTGTGGATTATGAACCACAAATCACTGTTATGCCGCGTGTGGCATTCTCATTCCCCATTTCTGATGAAGCATTGTTTTTTGCCCATTATGATATTTTATCCAAACGCCCCTCTTACAATGCACGATTGAACCCAATTCAATATCTGTATATCAGACAAGTTAATGATGAACCTATTAGTAATCCCAATCAAACCACTGAAAAAACCATTGATTACGAAGTGGGATATCAACAAAAACTGGGGAATACCTCTTCACTAAAGCTATCAGCATATTATCGTGAAATGCGTGATATGCAGCAAGCCATCGCTGTCAATGGTGCTTATCCTGTAGATTATTATACATACGGGAACATTGACTTTGGTACTGTAAAAGGGTTTTCTGCAGCTTATGACTTGAGAAGAACCGGAAATGTTTCACTGAGAGCATCATACACATTGCAATTTGCCAATGGTACAGGTTCCTCTTTTGAATCCGGTCTGGATATCATTAAATCAGACCAACCAAACCTGAGAACAACCATTCCTCTAAACTTTGATCAAAGACACAATATTTCTGCAACACTTGACTACCGGTTTGGCGGAAAAGCCAACGGTACGCCGTACAAAGGTCCAAAATGGTTTGATACCAATTTCCTTGCTAATACAGGAGTTAACTTTGTTGTGAATTCAGGTTCCGGCAGTCCCTTTTCTCAGCTTAGCCGGCCATTACAAGGAAAACTTGTTGGATCGCTCAATGGATCACGTAAACCGTGGCGTACTACCATTAATATGCGTGTTGACCGCGATATCCGTTTGACATTGAAAGATGCAGATAAAGATGCTGGAACAAAAGAAAAATTTGCATTTATCAATGTGTATCTTGAAGTTTCAAACCTGCTGGATACCAAAAATGTACTTGATGTTTATGGCTATACAGGGAACCCCGATGATGATGGATTTTTAACTTATTCTGCATATCAGGATGCCATTGAAACACAAACAGACGAAGAAGCATACAGGAACTATTATGCTATGTATATTAACAGTCCATACAATTACAGTGCACCACGAACCATTCGTTTGGGTGTCCAATTTAATTTTTAATTAGTTTGTAAAACATTTTAAAGCGATCATAAAAATGAAAAGCCTTAAATTATTATTTGGAATTGGTGTTTTAAGCTTGATAACAATGCAGGGATTTGCTGATGTAAATCCTGCTGACAAACCCAGATCAGAAGATAAAGCCGGTAAAGCCGCAGGCTGTGAACCTGGAAAAACTTCAACGGAATTGTATATAAACAATGTGCGTACACTTATACATACCGGTGGTGATATGTGGTGGGATCTTCAGGGAGCTCCCGTATATGAAGTGCCGGCCACAGAATCAGGTAACGGCCCAAATGCTTTGTTTTGTGGTGGCATTTGGATGGGTGGCCTTGATGCCAACGGGCAATTGAAACTTGCAGCCGTAAGGTATCGTGGTCGTGGTGTTGATTATTGGACAGGCCCATTGATTACCAGTGGCTCTGAAATCGCCAGTGTCTCTTTTGATGTATGTAATGAATATGATAGCCATTATCCCATGGGAAAAAAAATGGTGGATGAATTCAGGGCTTGGTTTAATTGTCAGGAAGACCCCGAATGTAATGTCGCTGAAGAGTTTCCAACCTATACCATCCCAGAAGAGATTCTCGACTGGCCTGCCCACGGTCCGGCAGGAGGATATGCTTATTATCTCGCACCGTTCTGGGATTATAATGGTGACGGATATTATAATCCTTATGACGGAGATTTTCCATATTATGAATACCCTGACGAAGGAATAACCGATGACCCCAATTGTATCAGGCCACGTGACAGGGAAGCCAAAATTTACGGAGATTCAACATTATGGTGGGTTTATAATGACAAAGGGAACAACCATACTGAAACAGGAGGTGATGCCATTGGTATGGAGATAAGAGCTCAGGCATTTGGTTTCTCTACCAATGACGAACTCAATGACATGACATTCTATAATTATAACCTCATCAACCGTTCTACTTATACTTTATATGAAACATATTTTGGCATATGGACAGATGCCGACCTTGGTAATCCTTATGATGATTATGTTGGTTGTGATGTCAAAAGGGGCCTCGGTTATTTATACAATGGTGATTCTGAGGATGAGGATGAAGGTTCAAGCCCCGGATATGGGGAACAACCACCGGCCATTGGTATTGACTTTTTTGAAGGCCCGTATCAGGACCCGGACGGAAAAGACAATTCATCAAGCTATGATACCGTAAATGGTTCACCTGTGTTAAATTGCAATAAAGGCAATATCCTCAACGGAAACATCAATGGCCTTAATTTCGAAGATGGTACAATTGATAATGAACGCTGGGGAATGCGGCGCTTTTTGTATTTTAATAATGTTGGAGGAGGTCATAACCCAAATACTACTGATCCTACGGATGCCATTGATTATTATAATTATATGACAGGATACTGGAAGGATGGCTCTCCCCTGTTGTATGGCGGAACCGGTCATGAGTCATCATCGGGTGCTACAAACATGGAAACTGACTTTATGTTCCCGGGAAATCCCACCACAGACATTTGTGGCTGGGGACAGGGTGGTGAAGTTATGCCCGACTGGTCTGAAGAAACAGAAGACAACGCTCCTTATGATCGTAGGTTTGTACAGTCTGCAGGCCCCTTTACCCTCCAACCCGGTGCTGTGAATGATATTACCCTGGGGGCAGTTTATGCCAGGGCAAGTTCCGGTGGTCCCTGGGAGTCTGTTAATGCAGTAAAAAGAGCCGATGATAAAGCACAAACTTTATTTGAGAATTGTTTCCGTGTACTCAACGGGCCGGATGCACCTGAATTGAATATTGTGGAACTTGATAAAAAACTGATCTTCCACATCTATAATAAAGAAAATTCTAACAACTACCTTGAAGAGTACGAAGAAGAAGACAATACAATTATTTGCGGAGGGGAACTTGATCCTTGTGATGAATATTACCGTTTCCAGGGATATCAGGTGTTCCAGTTAAAAAATGAGTCAGCAGGGGTTACAGATCGTGAAGATAGAGACCTGGTGCGCGAAGTATTCCAATGTGATATCAAAGATGATGTATCACAACTTGTTAATTATAATTGGTCTGATGAATTGGAGGCCAATGTTCCTCAGGAAATGGTAAATGGTGACAATTCAGGTATTGAACACAGCTTTGTTATTACTGAAGACCGTTTTGCCAGTGGAGATAAAAGGTTGATAAATCACAAAACTTATTATTACACAGCCGTTGCTTATGGTTATAATAAAACTGAAGCCTATGACCAGCAGATTCAGGAAACATTCAATGGACTGAAAAAACCATACCTTGCCGGACGTAATAACATTAAAAAATACACAGGAATGCCTCATATTAATGACCCTGCAAATGAAGGGACAGAAATACAGGCAGAATACGGTTATGGTCCGGAAATATCCCAAATTGAAGGATATGGCAACGGAAACAATGTTCTTGACTTAAAAGAAGAGACCATTGAAACCATCATGAGTGGTTATCCCTGGAAAGACCATACCCCAACTTACGAAAACGGAAAAGGCCCGATAGCTGTTAAAGTCATTGATCCATTAAATGTAGTGGATGGGTCATATACATTGAAATTTCACAATGCCTCATCGAACTATTACGGGTTACAAGCAGATGGTGCTGATTGGATACTTATTGACAACGCAAATAACGATACCATTCATTCTGACTATCCGATCAATAAAACAAAACATGACCAATTGTTGCTTGACCTTGGTTTAAGTATTTCCATAAACCAGGTTTGGCCTGCAGCCTATAAAAACCGAAATGACCTTAGAAACGGCTTTTTAGAAGCCAGTATAGAATTTGAAGATGAAACGAGGCCCTGGTTATCATTTATCCCTGATGGTGATAACCTTGATCCGTATAACTGGATAAGGCTGGGAGATTATACTGATGATACTGATCCTGATGTACCTTCGAATCCGAATTATAATGATTATTTGGGTCATGATCCTGATCAGGATTTTGAAAAAATACTTGGCGGTACCTGGGGCCCAACTTATCATACATCTCAGTTTAAATACGGTCCGCTTTATGACAGGTCTCAAATGAACATTGACAAATACGGTCTGCTTTCAAGTGTTGATGTCGTTTTTACAAGCGATACAAGCAAATGGACAAGGTGTGTGGTGCTTGAAATGTGTGAAAACGAGTGGACAACCGATGAAGATGGATTTCAGGAAGAGGTAAAACCATATGTAAATCATTTGTCGGAAGGCAATGCATTGCGTTTTGACCTAAGGCAATCTCCATCCGTTGATAAAAACGGAGATCCCATACCAGGCGATACCACCCATGGTTTAAGCTGGTTTCCCGGATATGCTATAGATGTGAGGACAGGTGAACGCCTCAACATGGCCTTTGGTGAAGACTCCTGGCTTTCCGGTGAAAATGGTGATGATATGATGTGGAATCCGTCCGACGGAATTTACAATCTCAATGGCCCGCTGTTTGGCGGGAAGCACTATATTTATGTGTTTGGAAATACAAATTTTGTGCAAAATCCTGAAAAATCCACCCCGGCATACGACTCATGTAAATGGATATATGACAGAATGCTTGATTATGAAGAAACCGGAAGTATAATGCAAAAACGCTATGCTCTCAGCGGCGCTATGTGGACATCTATACCTTATCTCAATGAAGGATATGATCTGCTCGAAACTGATGTGAAAGTACGCATCAGGGTAGCTACTCCGTATTTCCAGAGATTCGGCGAATTGGCCATTGATGATCCTGAGAATGACAACTTTGGCATGTACACATTCAATACCACCGATATCCAAACATTAACCAAAGATTTGGATGTAGCAGAATCCGCCCTCGACCTGATCAGGGTAGTGCCAAATCCATATTATGGCACATCCTATTATGAAACATCTCAGCTTGATAACCGTGTGCGTATTACCAACCTCCCACAAAAATGTACAATTAGCATTTATAATGTTAGCGGAAGGCTGATACGAAGATTCACAAAAGCAAACGACGCTTCTTACATCGACTGGGATTTGAAAAATTCATACAACATTGCAATATCAAGTGGCATGTACATCATTCATATTGATGCACCTGACATTGGTGAAAAAGTAGTCAAATGGTTTGGTTCACTCAGGCCTGTTGATTTGCAGAACTTTTAATAACAATGAATACGATAACATTTTAATAATAATGTCATGAAAAAAAGATTTCAAAACTTACTGATTGTCACACTGGGATGCTTACTTCTCAGTCCAGCGTTGATGGCAGGTAATGAACAACGCGCCGGTAGTGCCGGAGCCTCGGAATTATTAATTAACCCATGGGCGCGCAGTTCCGGTTGGGGAAGTGCAAATGTAGGCTGTGTTCAGGGTCTTGAAGGCCTTTACCAGAACATTGCCGGAACCGCTTTTACCAGACGCACAGAACTGATATTTACCAATTCCCAATACCTGGTTGGTAGTGGTATCAATATGAATAATTTTGGCTTCAGCCAGAAAGTGGGTGAAGTTGGAGTGCTTAGTGTTGGCGTTATGACCATGGATTTTGGTGATATAGAAATCACCACTGAAGAACTGCCCGAAGGTGGGCTGGGAAACTACAGTGTCAGTTACAATAACATCCAACTGGCCTATGCACAGGAATTTTCCAACAGCATCTATGGTGGAATGAGTGTGAAAATTATCAATGAAGGCCTGCCCGATGCCAACACCATGGGTTTTGCCCTTGATGCCGGTATTCAGTATGTTACCGGTATTGGAAAAGACAAACTTGGTAACCGCAAACGGGACAACCTGCGCTTTGGTATCTCCATGAAAAATGTAGGCAGCACCATGAAATTTACAGGTGACGGGATGTCTTTTATCGGTGATTCAGAGTGGGGTACCAACATGACTGTAGAACATCGTTCCGCTGAATTTGAACTCCCTTCCCTGATTAAAATTGGCGCTTCATATTATATCAATCTCGATGTAAAAACCCCTTCTGATGCCAGAATGGGTGAAGAATCAGCAGATGCCGACGAACTGATAAGCAACCATCAGCTAGTTATTTCTGCCAATTTTACATCCAATTCTTTTACCAGAGACCAGTTTCACTTTGGGATGGAGTATGGATTTAAAGACCTGTTTTTCCTCCGCGGCGGCTATGTTTATGAAAAAGGCATGTTTGAATATTCTGAACGAAATACCGTGTTTACAGGACCGGCCGCAGGGATTTCAGTACACATACCCATGAATGACTCAGGCAGTGTTATTGCCATTGATTACAGCTACCGCGATACCAATCCCTTTGCTGGCGTTCATACCATTGGTGCACGCGTGACATTATAATTCAGTAAGACATTATTATTGACCCTCAAAAAGCCGCTTCTTCACAGGAGTGGCTTTTTTTATTTTTTAATGTTCGTTTTTTTGTTATATTGCAGGATAAATTCTGTATTATATTAACTTTATGTTCTGACATGATGAAAAACTACCTTATACTCGTTCTGTTATTTATGTGTGTGGGGATTAATTTTGTATTCTCACAAGCCGGGTACATTCCCGTGGCCGATTGTGAACCGCCAAAATCCAGCGCTTACCTTGACATCAATAATGTCAGAGCCAAAATATTAGGCGGTAGTGATATGTGGTGGGACCTGCAGGGAGCACCTGAATACGAAGTTCCTAAAAACAACGGAACGCATACGTTTTTTGTCGGTGGATTATGGGTTGGCGGCAAAGATGCCAACGATCAATTGCATGTCATGGCTCATAGATATCGCCTAAGCGGAGTCTCAGCATACCCCGGGCCTTTGATCGCTGAAAATAGTGATGCCGGAACAACCAATGCAGAAGTGTGCCATGAGTACGATAAGCTGTATAAAATAAACAGGGAACAAGTGGAAACATTCAGAAAATGGTACGATTGCAAACAAAACCCGGATTGCAACACCGAAACGCATTTTCCCGGCTATGCCATTCCCGATGAAATTTTGAACTGGCCGGTACATGGCCCTGCAGGTGGGTACGCATACTACCTCGCTCCCTTTTGGGATATTAACAACGACGGTGTTTATAACCCGTATGACGGGGATTTCCCCTATTTTGAATTCCCTGATGACGGCATCACTGACAATCCGGATTGCATTGATGTTCCCGGACAAGACCCAAAACTCTACGGAGACCAAACCATCTGGCAGGTGTTTAACGATTCCGGAAATGATGACGGCCCCATTGGCAGTGAACCCCACGGTTTTGAATTCCACGCACAGGCTTATGCTTATGCCACCAACAATGTGCTCAACGATCAAACCTTGTACCATTACAGGATGATCAACCGTTCCACCAACAGTTATCATGACCTGTATGTTGGATTCTGGACAGATGCCGACCTGGGTAATCCCAGGGATGACTATGTAGGATGTGATGTCTCAAGAGGCCTTGGATACATATATAACGGAGATGATGTTGATGAAGACGATGGTTCATCGTTCGGATATGGCGATAACCCGCCGGCAGCAGGCCTTGATTTTGTGGCCGGCCCGTTCAAAGACAAAAACCATAAAGACGATGCCAGCAACTGGGTGACCGCAGAAGACGGAACCCGGCAGCTCGATTGCGATGCAGCCGATTTTATGAATGGCAACATCAACGGGCAAAATTTTGAAGATGGCATTGTGGACAATGAAAGGCTGGGCATACAACATTTTATAGATTTTAAC
>CAZTNS010000103.1:0-11782 GCA_964615585.1 uncultured Bacteroidales bacterium
GCGCCTCTGTATTGTATTGGTTATGTGCCCTTAATCTTGTCCCATCCATTTCGTTATTGGTTCTACTGCAATTTCCGTGGAATATTTTACCAATTGCATATCAAAATGATTAATCGAGACGTTTTAAAATTATTATATGCAATTGTTAGATTATTGTGTAAAGGCTGTAAGCCTGAGATATCGGAACTTGGGACATCGTCCCAAGTGGTGAAGTCTTAGCTATATCAAGCAGGCTGTAAGCCTGGGATAATTTTTTTATCTAAGGCTTTCAGCCTTTATTCCAAATCAAACTTTCTTTTGTTCTGATTTTGGCTGGCTGTTAATTTCATCATTCAATATTCCGTGTTCAGTATTCATTATCCGTCTCCGCTGAGTTACGCCGGACAAGTTTTCTTTTTTGGTTCTGGCTATGCCAGGTTAGGGCTTAACATGACACTATGTATCGGCAGATGGATTTTTTTTTGCCTTTTTACTCCCGGTGTACAATTGATACTGATGCAACCGGCATTCCATAGGACCGTTAAAAAATTTTGTCTTGGTTGAAGGTTTTAACCCCAGATGTTTTAATGCCGGGATGTTACCACTAAATACCCAGGCCTCCCATCCCTGATAATGTTGCTTCAGATGATCACCGATTTTATTATAAAAATCAGTGATGTTTTTATCGTGTTCAAGTCTTTCTCCATATGGGGGATTCATGATGAGCAGACCGCCTTCTGCTTTGGGATAGGACTGGAAAAAATCCATGTTTTTAATGTGCATATATTGCTCCACACCGGCACGTTCAGCATTGCGCAAACATACATTGGTTGCCTTCATATCAAGGTCGGATGCAATTATTTCTGACTGGGGTGGCTGTTTGCTTTTGACCGCCATGGTTTTAATGTCTTTCCACAATTCAGGGTCAAAATCATTCCAGTGTTCAAAACTGAATTTTCTTTTAAGCCCGGGAGCTATGTTGGCAGCAGCCATGGCTGCTTCAATGGCCAATGTGCCAGAACCGGACATGGGATCATGAATGACAGGGTGGTTTTGCATTCCGGCATACAGGACCAATCCAGCTGCCAGCACTTCGTTCAAAGGGGCTTCTGTTTGTTCTGTCCTGTAACCGCGTTTATTCAGATTTTGTCCGGAACTGTTCAGTGAAATACTGCATTGTTTATCAATGATGTGCAGGTTGATGCGTATGTCCGGATTATTTTTATCAACGGAGGGACGTGTGCCATGCTTGCTCCTGAAATAATCCACAATGGCATCTTTTAGACGCAATGCAGCAAATTGCGAGTGTGGAAAATTATCGCCAAAACTCACACAATCAATGAGGATGGTTTTGTTTGCCCGAAAATAAAGATCCCACTCAATACGTTTGGCTCTTCGATATAACCTGTCGGGATCATGGGCGTAAAATTTCTCAATGGGTTTAAGAATGCTCATTGCTGTTCTCAAATGAAGATTGGCCTTATACAGCATGGCTTTATCACCCACAAACTCAACAGCACGGTTTTTAATTTGAATGTTATTTGTTCCCAGTTGTTTTAATTCTTCAGCCAGAATTTGTTCGATTCCAAAAAGTGTTTTGGCAAGCAGTGTGTATCGTTGCATACAGTATTTATAAATTACTGAGCAAAAGTAATGAATATTTTATACCTTTGAAAACGGTTACAGTTGTTGATATATGGAGAAAAAGAACCATGTAATGTGTTAAAAAATATCCGGAAAGGAATTTTTACGCATAAAAAAACGTTAATTACAGGCAGCCTTTAACGATTTTTTTCATCTTAACAATAAAGTAATGTCTTTTTACGGATAAAATACTTTACTTTGTATGTAGATGTTAATTAGCCTGCAAATTGATTCTGCCGGCATAAAAATGAACAAATTTAAGACAATGCATTTATTGAATTCACATATCATTAAAATACACTTGTTGGTTATCGCAGGTTGTTTTATGGCATCTCAAGCTTATACGCAGCTTGATATCCCGGACGCCCCTGTGTTTAAATCGGCCAGTGTTGTCCCCGGCAGTGACCCTGCTGAAGTTAATCTGACATGGCTTCCCAGTGATTCCCTTGATGTGGATTCTTACATTATCTATAAAGTCAATACGGGCATTACACAAGCTTACGATACAGTTTGGGGACGTCTAACGACCTCATATACAGACGATGTTACCATGGCCTCAGATGAACCAGTGACCTACCGTCTGGCAGCAAGGGATTCACTTGAAAACCTAAGCAAACTCACGGACCCGCACAGCACGATGCATGTTGTTCCCGATTATGAAATATGTGATTTGGAAATACAACTTGAATGGACAGATTATATTGGCTGGAATAACATTGATCATTATGATGTGTATCGTAACACAACCGGAGGTAGTTTTGACCGTATTAAAACAGTCAATGGAAACACATCAGAATACGTGGATAAAACTTTACAAGCTTTTGTAAACTATTGTTACTACATTGAAGCTGTCAGGTCAGATGGTACCGCTGCCAAATCTAACGAAGTCTGTGTTTATACCAGCTCTTACGTCCCTCCGGCATGGATCAATGCTGATTATGCCAGTGTGGAAGGAGATAGCATTGAACTGAGATTTACAGTTGATACTTCAGGAGAGGTCAACAGCTATAAAATTTTACGAGCCACTGACAGTGCTGATGTATTTACTGCGATTCAAACAATTGAAAATGACAATCAGTCAAAAATATATTACATAGATACAGATGTTGAGCCATCAAAGAATAAATATTATTATAAATTAAGATCAATTGATCCCTGTGAAAATGTTTCAAAGGAATCAAATATTTCAAGCAACCTGATGGTAACCGTCGAATCTGACAGAATGCTGGATCATCATATTGCATGGGACGAATATGAGACATACCGCGGTGGTGTGCTTGAATACAAAGTATATCGTCATTTTGGATATGATGCGCCGGTGTCTGTTGCATCAATGGATGCAGATGTTTTTACACATTCAAATAACATTTCTGATTATGTCAAGAAAAAACATAAACTGAATAAAACGGTACCACATCAATATTGTTATTATGTGGCTGCTGTAGAGGATTCTTCTGAAAACCCACTGAACATCCAGGGTGTGTCAAAATCAAATGAAGTTTGTGTATCACACCGGCCACTGTTTTTTATTCCCAACACCTTTTATCCGAATTCCTACGAAGAGATAAACCGCTGTTTTAAACCCATGGTATCTTTTGCCAGGGAAGACGGATATAAATTTGTGGTTTATGATCGATGGGGGATTGAAATTTTCAGTACAAAGGAGCCATATGAAGCCTGGGATGGAAGTACAGAAAACAGAAAAGCACCACCAGGCAAATATGTTTATTACGTCCGTTTTCTTGATCATGAAGGTAAAGAATTTGTAAGATCGGGTGTTTTTTTGCTTTATAATGAATAAAACTAAGTTATCTTTGCATGATATGGGAGTGAATGCTTTATGAGTAAATTGAATGCAAAAGAGCAAGAATTGATTGCACAACAGTTTGATCAAATCATAAACCTTTGTGTCAGATGCAAAACAAAAAAAGATAAAGATTTGATTCATAAGGCATTTGACCTGGCTGTAAAAGCACATGCCAACATGCGCCGAAAATCTGGCGAGCCTTTTGTGCTGCATCCCATTGCTGTGGCTAAAATTGTTGCAGGGGAAATGGAACTGGGCGTAAAGTCTGTGATTTGTGCCCTTTTGCATGATGTGGTGGAAGATACGGATTATACCCTGCAGGATATTGATGATTTGTTTGGCCGGACAGTGGCCAATATCATTGACGGACTGACCAAAATTTCCCATGTGCTGGACAAAGATTCATCACTGCAGGCTGAGAATTTCCGTAAAATGCTGCTTACCTTATCCGAAGATATCAGGGTAATATTTATCAAGCTGGCTGACAGGCTACATAACATGCGGACATTGGATTCCATGCCCGAGTATAAGCAGATAAAAATAGCAGGTGAGACTCTCTATCTGTATGCTCCCCTGGCACATAGACTGGGGCTGTATAATATCAAAACCGAACTCGAAGACCTTGCTTTGAAATATGAGCATCCCCTGATTTATAAATCTGTTCTGGAAAAAGTCAAAGAAAGTGAAGGAAAACGCAATGAATACATTGAAAAATTTATTGCCCCCCTGGAGCGCAAATTGAAAGACCATAATTTTGAATGTTCCATCACAGGGCGTCCCAAAAGCATTTTCAGCATTTACAATAAGATGGAAAAAAAGGATGTGCCTTTCGAAGAGATATACGACATCTTTGCCATCAGGGTTGTATTTAAGCCCAAGCCACACATGCCGGAAAAAGCACAGTGCTGGAACATTTATTCGCTGATCACAGATATTTATAAACCCAATCCCGACAGGCTGCGCGACTGGATAAGCACGCCGAAAGCCAATGGATACGAAGCATTGCATACCACCGTGATGGGGCCGGAAGGCAGATGGGTGGAAGTACAGATAAGGTCGGAAAGGATGAATGACATTGCAGAAAGGGGATACGCTGCCCATTATAAATACAAAAACGATGCAGATGATGAAACCCAGCTGGACAAATGGTTGCAACGCATTCGCAGCCACCTGGAAGAACCCAGTTCCGATGCACTGGATTTTTTGGATGAATTTAAACTGAACCTTTTTTCTTCAGAGATTTATGTGTTTACCCCCAAGGGGGAATTGAAACGCCTGCCAAAAGGCTCTACAGCCCTGGACTTTGCCTTTGATATCCACACGGAAATCGGTATCCTTGCCATTGGAGCAAAAGTAAATCATAAACTGGTGCCGTTAAGTCAGAAGTTGCGTTCGGGCGACCAGGTGGAAATCCTGACATCCAACAAACAAACACCAAAATCAGAATGGCTGGATTTTGTCATCACAGGAAAGGCCAAATCAAAAATCAGATCGTCCTTAAAAGAAACACGCCGCGAATACATCAATAAAGGGCAGCAGCAATTTTTGCAGACCATCAGAAAATTGAACTATCCGCTCGATTACGCATCTTTCAAAAAGCTACGTGACCGGCTTGATTTACATAACAAAGAAGAATTTTATCGCCGCATAGGTTCCGGACTTATAAAATCCGGTGACATTGAAAAAAACCTGCCCGGAAAACGCAGAAGCACCTGGGGAAAATACTGGCGTTTGCAATTTGGAAAATCAGGTTCAAAGGATAAAGATACGGGAGAAAAAAAAGAGGCCAAAAAAGGAAAGAAGATTGTTATTGAAGACAATGAGACTGAACAAAATTATCGCCTTTCCACTTGTTGTAACCCCATACCCGGTGATGAAGTAGTTGGGTTTTTGAACGCCGAAAATGTGGTGATGATCCACAAAAAAAACTGCCCCAATGCCATTGATCTGATGGCAACCTTTGGAGATCGCATTGTAGAAGTTGACTGGAAAGTTCAAAAGCTGCTAAGCTTCCGCGCCAAAATTTACATGGAAGGTATAGATGATATTGGTATTTTACACCGTATTACGCAAGTTGTCTCAACAGAAGCTGATGTAAATATGAAATCTGTAAATTTCAATACAACCGATGGCATTTTTAAAGGGGTTATTGATTTGTTTGTGCACAACACAAAAGACCTGGATGATGTTATCGGCCGGCTGCGTAAAGTAAAAGGCTTGAAAAAAATATATCGTAAACAGGATGGCACAAAAGATCAATCATGAATGATTCAAAATTAAAAGCACTGATAAACTTACTTGATGATCCGGATGAAAAGGTATATTCCAGTGTTCACGATAAAATCATGAACGCAGGCAACGATGTCATTCCTCTTCTCGAAGCACGTTATGGCCTTGATAATAATCCCTTGATAAACAACCGCATTGAACAGCTCATGGAAAATTTGCGTAACCGCAGTTTTAATCAAGGTTTTAAACGGTACTGGGAACATGAACAAAAAGATAGTTTGTTGCAAGGCCTGTACTATATCAATAGCTTATATTACCCTGATACTTCACTTGAAGAGTTTAAGGAGAAGTTTGATAAGGTCAAAAATAAGATATGG
Organism: uncultured Bacteroidales bacterium; assembly: GCA_964615585.1. Taxonomy (GTDB): domain Bacteria; phylum Bacteroidota; class Bacteroidia; order Bacteroidales; family ML635J-15; genus JAQIBY01. Next base: position 6,037 of record CAZTNS010000103.1, read on the forward strand.
ATAGAATTAAGTGAAAACCTTACCGGCTTTGAAGCCATAAAAATCATCAATAAAAATGTATTCATTCTGTTTGGATTCGGGGTGTTGACTGACGGAGATATAAAAGAAAAATCGGCTCATTTTCCGGAATACTTATTTATAAACAAAAAGGTCAGCCCTTATCCTTTTGTGGGAATGTATTGCCTTCTTGCCAACAGCGTGGATTTACCGGTGTATCCTGTTTATTTACCCGGGTTGATACTGATGGCATACCACAACAAAGAGGTGGCTCGTGTGGCTTATGGCGATGCATCAACGGGCGTGTTGTTTTACATCAACCCTTATGATTCCGGTAGTTTTCTGGGACGCAAAGCCCTTGATTACGTTGTCAAACAGCGCAACATCGAAACAAAAGAAGCGCATTTCCGTACCATCGACAACAAAACTTTTATTCATAAATACCTCCGGTATTTGTGGGATATGAATGTGTTTTCCCCGGATAATCCTTCTTTTAACAAACTTGAATCCATGTTGTTGACAATCAGAGGAGAAAAAGAATAAACCATCACCCGTAGATGTGTATGCTTTCGCTGCCGGTGGGGAGGAATTTTATGCCCATCCATGTGATCAGAAGGATCAGAAATGCAACGATGAGAAACAGAAAAGCATTTTTTCCGGTGAGTAATGGTTTACTCCGTATCCTGCAATGAATGTATGTCAGGTAAAACAGCCAACTGATCAGTGCCCATGTTTCTTTAGGGTCCCATGACCAGTAATCTCCCCAGGCAACTTTTGCCCACAATGCTCCGAAAAGCAGGCCAAATGTGATCATAACAAACCCGGCATATACCATTTTGTCAGCTTTATCAGCAATGCCATGGTGGTTTGTTTTGTTTTTTACAATTAAATGGTGCAGGCCAATAATCGCCGGTGCTGCCAATAAACTGTATCCTAAAATATATACAATCACATGGGGAACAAACCATGCACTTTGTAAGGCAGGTGGCAAATGCCTGGCGTAAACATCCGGGCTGAAAATATTAATCGCCAAAAACATCATGCCAATGAACAGGCTATAGGAAAGAAACCACCGGTATGACCAAATCCTGTAGGTTATGCCACCTATAAGCGGCAGAAAAAACGCATACCACAACCTGGTTTCCCCGATGCTGCGCATGGGAGGCCTTCCGTATTTTATCCACAAATACCCTAAAATGGCACCCATGACAACAACAGCCAATGCATTGAATGTCTCCGGCACAATGAAGCGCTTAGTCTTTTTATTTTTTACCACACTGATGACAAAACCGGTAAGGAAAACCAGTATCGCAAGCAACACCATTATTTGACGCTCGTTCATTTTCATAACACTGTTTTTGGCTTACCTTTAAAAAACAACGTTGCCATACCTGCCATCAACAGAAAAAACCCAAAATACATTACGGGCAACCACGGGTCATTAGTAAGGTTCAGCACCGAAATAGCCGTGTATTTTCCCATTTGTGTGTTATACGACTGCTGATATAATTTCCATCCGTTGATTTCAGCGGGATGATTCACGCTGATGTTGATGTTTTCCGGTTCTTCACCCTTCTTGTAGAGCCGGGCTTTGGTTGTATATTGTTTGGGCATGGGCTTATTCAACCTTATAGTATAACCCCCGGAAGTATATGTTGTGGGAGGAAGAAATGCATTGCCCGAATCAATCCAAATGTTGCTGACAACAGGGATGTCATTTTTGAAAACATGAAATCTGATGGCAGAAACTGCATCAGGGCTGAAATGGTTTTTATACCCGGGCACTGCATCTGTGGCTTCACCCAGATACGTATCAATAACAAGGCTGAGGTCTTCATATTTTACCGTTTGTTGTGCAGCATCCGTTTTAATTTCAACGAGGTTCAGGGATGCATTGTCTTCAGACAAAATTTCCAGCAGGGGTGGATGTTGCTCTAAAATAAAATCCTTCATTTCCAGGGCAAAATCGAGCTCATGTGTGTTTCCCCTGCGGTCAGTGGCATACCATACCGGTTCTCCTTGTTTTAATGTCATGGTGTAATCCTGATAATCGCCGGGTTTTACGCCCCCTGCAATTAGAATAACGATGACTCCAAGGTGATTAAGCACAAAACAGATGTTTTTGGTGTTAAATTGCCTGATGTGATTGCCTGTTGCATACATGAGAATGACAACAAGGTAAAAGCCGGCCAGGTAAAATGTCCAGGATGATTTGATACCATTAAGAAAAGAATTGGTGCCGGAATGTTGCGGAATAAGCCCCATCAGAACAACCAACAGGGTAAATACAGCAAGTGCCGGAACTGCCGTATAGGCTGAAGACATCAATGCATAGTATGCTTTGTTTTTTAGCAAAATTCCGGAAACGATAATTGCCGCCAGTAAAACAATCAACAAAAAAAGATTTTTCGGAAAAGCGGGAATCAGAATGGCCGGAGGTGATAAAAACAAGTCCATAACCAAACCTGTTATCAAAACTAAAAAAGCTATAATGCTGCCCTGAGCATAAAAAAATTTCTTGTTAGAAGGGTTTTTTTTTGAAACCATTGGGATTTACAACTCAGTGTGTTCATAATTTTTTTCCCGCTCTTTGGCTTTTTGAATCCATTCGGGAACAACGGTTTTAAGGAAATTTTCCTTCTCCCGGTTGTGCATATCCATATCCAGACCGATGTATGCCTGGGCTTTTTCCCTGGTAGAGATATCCGGATAAGGCACTTGTTCATTATAACCATAAACGGAAAGTACTTTGCTGAGTTTTAACCTTGCATTCATTGCCAGATCAATACCACTGGCCATAATACGGCTGCACTCAATAGGGGAATGGAAGGATCCCCCGTGTGATGCTGCCACAAAATCCCAGCGCCATTGCGCATTCCGGATGTCCATGAGAATATTGTGCATTTCGTCTTCCGTGGCTCCGAGTTCCCATGCTTTTTTAGCTTCAATGTGAGCATAAACAAGAATTTTTTCAAGCTTATCCCGGCTATCTTTGATTTTATCCTGACGCTCATAAACGTTTTCAAAAAGGTCTTTTTCATCTTCCCTGTGGCATGTCTGGCAAGTACGGTTAATGTAATTCAGAGGGCTTTGCACTTTGTGATCGGAAAATTTCTGCCCGCCTTCGCTGATAAAAGGCATGTGGCAATCAGCGCAGGCAAGTCCGCGTTCAGCATGAATGCCGGTGAGAAATAATTCATAATCGGGATGCTGAGCTTTCAGCATGGGGGCTTTTGACAGTTGATGTGTCCAGTCAGCAAAATCCAGGCTGTCATAATAAGATTCCATGTTTTCCACGCTGAAACCTTTGTCCCAGGGCAACATGAGGTAATTGCCTTCGCCTTTGAAGTAATATTCCACATGACACTGAGCGCAAACAAGGCTGCGTTTTTCCTGATGGCCGGCATCACGAACATTTTTACCTTGTCGTTCAAAAGCTTCGATGAGGGCAGGCCTTGAAATCCTCAGGCTCATGTCGTCAGCATCGTGACAATCAGCACAACCAATGGGATTAACAATCTGGTGCCCAAGCGATTCCCATGAGCCTTTGTAAAAGGCTTCCTGTCCCATTTCCTCCATTAAGCGTGGTACATCCGGTGATTTGCATGTCCAGCATGTGTTAGGCTGAGGGCTGCTTTTACCATCAACGGGAGCGCCTGTACGCAGGATCTCCCTGATGTCATCAACGGCATAATAATGCCCGCGCCCCTGGTTGTATTCTTTTGAAAAACTGTATCCCGCCCACATGACAACCATTTCGGGACTTTCTTCGAGCATATCAACAAAAGCGTTGCCGTTGTATTTTGATTTGAAACTTGTGTCGCTGGTAGCCAGGTAACGCTCATATTGCTGAGGGTAATTTTTTCCCCAGATTTCATTGCGTGGTTCAAATTGTGAATGATCAACCTGTGGCGTATATGCAAAAACAGCTTCTTCACGGCGTTCGATAACGGATGAAGCCAATAACCCCAGCAGGAACACAATCACAAGTGTGCCAAAAAACAAGGCCCAGCCAATCCACGGTTTTTCCTTTATAAGTTTGTTAAGTGTTTTCATAACAATGTGTTTATTTTTTGGTGTTTTTATCTTTTTCTTTTGCTGATCTCAACCACGATGGTACGGGACTCTCCGGCAACGGTACAATGGCATTTGGGGTGGAAGATAAATTCCGTACATCCCCGTGCGGAATCTGCCGGTGGCACTCCCAGCAATGCCTGTCCATCCTGTTATTTATCATCCCGGCGGTTGTGGAACTCAGTTTTCCGCCTTCAATTAAATCCTGATGACAACGAATGCAGCTTTGCTGCACAGCATCTTCACCTTCCTCTTTGATAAATATGCTGTGAGGTTCATTCCTGAGTGTAAAAACTTTAGCGTGTCTCAATCCGTCTTTGGCTTTAAAATAGTAATGATTGAAAAAATTATCATGGGGGACATGGCAATCATTGCAGGTTGCTTCTTCGCGGTGGGAACTGTGAGCCCAGCTGTAATACTGGGGTACCATCACATGGCAATTGATACAAGTTTCAGATTCATCAGAAAGATAGGAACTTGCCCTTGAAATGTGGATCAGAAAAACAACCAGGCCTGTAAATATTGCTGAAGCAATGATCACCGGTATTTTCCATTTTGGTGGCGGTATGAAAAATTGAATAATCTTCATCAATCACATAAAATGTTATGCTATGTCAAAAAAACAAAATATTTGAAGATACGTTCATGAAATTGTCTTTTTCAACTAAATTTATATTAAGACCGATTATAAATAGCATGCGTCCATAATGTCCAAATGGCCAGATTACCGTGATTTGTTTCGGTACGGGGTGAAACAAAAAATACAATACCTGTTTCGAACGGATTACAGGAACCTGTCCCGATGTAAATAGCAAGAACACCCCACTCAATTCAACTACCATACACATACATGAGAAAAATTCATGCTTTCGCTTTTCCTTATCGTTCACCACAACGCCAGTTTATTCACTCAATTTATTTATTTCAAAGGAATTCATGAACTCGCAAAAGCCCGTTTCCCAACACCGCAGCATAAGGTGGTTTGCAAACCGTCCCTGACGGCCGTTTGCGGAAGGCCTTATCTTTGTAGCCACAACCCAAAGTCAGCCACTCACCAGTTTGTAAGCTTCACACTCTTATAGTTGAGACTTTCAAAGTCTTCCATCTTTTGTACAGCATTTAACCCTTGCAGGGGTTGATTCAAGACACACCGGTCCGGCGGCATACACCGTGCGGCAAAACTCCATACAATCTTTTAGCTCCACCACGCTCCTAATTTAATGATATTCAGCTTATTTACCAAATCACCCGCTGCATGGCACACCTGTCTGGCTGTAAGACAGGTGACCGCCTGTTATGGGCAGTGCTTCATAAGTCTTCAATTGACATAAAGGCTTTCACAAATTCTCCATTATTAAATCTTAAAAAATTGCAATATACATTGTTTTTAACATCATATTTATAAGCCCCATTTGTCAAATCAACAATAAATTTTGACAAATATTTAGATGTTATATTGGAACTATAATATTTAACATCAATACCGATTAAATTGTGACTGATTGCATATTGTTTACTCATATAGTATGGGTCATAATACTCAGCTACTATAAATAGTTCAACTCCTTGTTGCCTACAAATTTCTTGTAAAAGAGTTAATGAATAACAATATTTACTTTTACATTTAGGGGCCCAAATGTAAACAACTGATTTTTCATGTTTTTGTAACAAATTA
>CAZTNS010000104.1:0-11566 GCA_964615585.1 uncultured Bacteroidales bacterium
TAAAATGCACAGTTCTGAAGGAAGTGCCTGGAGTGATTTAAGTTTCAGCCTTGCTAACGACAAACCACAGGCAATAGACGAATATGGAATGACACACTTAGACATGGTATCATCTGATAAAGATTCTAATCATGCGGATTACTTATTCACCATTACGAGGACAAAAAACGGAATATCCTTAACAGGGATTGAAGGCACTGCCTGGAAAGAATTAAGTTTCACCCTTTCTGAAAATAAAAAACAAATGATTGACCAATCCTGAATGAATCAGTAAATATTAGCCCTGTTCGCATGAGATAAGAAAACCGGCAAATAAGAATGAGCCCCGTCTAAAAAGCCAAAAAAATGAGAAATGCCACAAAGTCACTAAGACACCAAGATTCACAAAGTTCTGTAATACAACAGCTTAAGATTTGTGTTACTTTGTGTCTTCGTGTCTTCGTGGCAAAACAATGCCTTTTTAGACGGGGCTCAAGAATCATAAGCAAGCGGCAATGAGCAGCGATGGGCAAATGGGGCTAATAACCGGCAATAGACACATTTTCTTAATAATAGTGAATATTTTATCACAATTATATTTTGAAATGTCTCCCATGTTATTTATCTTTCGACAGTTTAAACTAAATTCAATTTCAATGAAAAATTATGTATTTATACTGATTCCTTTGATTTTTGCACTGATTACAGCTTGCAATAATCAAGAAGCAAATGATGAAAATGGAGAGAAAACAACACAAACTTCATCAGAGGATGGTGATGCAGAAAACCTTTCTGAAGAAGGGGGTGAGGCTGCGAAAAAGTCATCGGAAAAATCAGAAACGGCTTTTGTTCAAGAAGAAAAAACCATTGTCGGACGATTTGATCAGATTGCTTTATCTACAGTTGGGGCATACTATATTGTTTACGATAAAGATAACGAACGATATACGTTTTATGAAAATTCAGATGCTGAAGGTATGGATTTTATTTATGATTATCCGCCAAACGAGCCGCTTGAGGAGCTTGATGATAAGTGGTTTAATATTACCTATGAAAATCGCATGATTGAATTCTATGATGGCGGATCCGGAGAGTATGTTGATCGTGAAAAAATTGTCATTACAAAGGTTGAGCCAGCAGAAGCTAATCATAAAACCGCTAAAACCGCTAAAATCGATGAAAGTGTAGTTTCTGTGCTTTCCAAAGTAACAGTTTCCGGAACCGAGCCGTTTTGGTCGGTTGCATTACATCCTGATTATGCAAGCTATTCCTCACCATCCATTCAATCTGTTCGGCTAAATTATTTGTATCCCCATGAGGAGGCCACATGTGATTTAAAAAACGCTGCCAAAAAACTGAACGATAATGGGGTGAAAATTCGTTTACAAGACGCAGAGTCTGATCATATTTCGGTACTTACAATTTATGAAACCCCCTGTTCCGACGGCATGTCTGATAATGAATATCCGTTTACAGTCAGTTATAAAGTGAATGATGAAGAAACCCTGTCAGGTTGTGGCAGGATTCGTGAATAAAAATTTTATAGCTATGAAAAAATATATGGTCGTTTTATTAGGGATTGCTTTTGTTTTGGTTGCTTGCCAAAATAATAATAAGGATGACCAATCGGAAACATCACAAGTTGAAATTTCTGAAGCGGATGAACCCGAAAAGCCATCTGATGAGGAAAAATCTGTACCACTCGAAGCGGAAACACATATTGCTTCATCTGATGAAAATGTAAAAGCCGGGCAAATTTCAAAAGGAGACGAGCTTGTTGGTATGACAGTGAAATCAGTGAGTTATGTCCCTGGCGAGATATTTGAAATTGAGTTTGAAGGTGAAATCGATTTAACAGGGCACATTTATCACAATTCGCATGAATACAAGATGGAGTTTTCTACTGATGACCCGGTAGTTTATGTTGAAATTGATGGTAGTGAATACGGATTGTTGGAATATCTGTATTTGTCAAATGCAGAAACTGTTAAGTCGCAATTTTCTGATGATCAGTTGCAAACTTTTGATGATGGATTGCCCGTTAAATTTGACATCAGGGTGAAAAATCCAACTTACAATATTTATTTTTCTGACAAAGGGCGACAGAAAATTGGAGACGCTGAGTTTGTTAGATCGAATTAAATGTAATTTCATATCCTTTGGGCACGAATGCGCCAGAGTTAGCATCCGGCGGGTAAGTAAAAAATTTGCCTAAAGCTACGAACCCTGGATACTGCGTAATAATTTTAACTGTACAGAAGTTTTGTAGATTACAAACGGTTGAAAATAAACTAGCAACAAATATAACAATGTATTGGGTGATTTCGTCAGTACCCGGTTAGCAGCGACGGAAGCCGGAAGGTTTTAGACCCCGCCCATGCCGGTGATGCGTTTTGTTTGCCCGTACAATCCCTGCATGTTGATAATTTGTTGAAAGTTTTTCCTGCAAATGCCTCATTTACCCCATTTTTTTCTTATATTTGTGTAATGATTCTAATAAAACCCGGTGCATGCAATCTAACATGACAGGTGAGAACAGAAAAAAGGTAATTTAAATGGTTGCGAATAATTAAGGTGTGGGTGTAAACGAGTTGTGATTCATGTTCTGAAACTGCATTACTACAATGATTTGACATTTAAAATTTGTTTTCTTTAATCATAAATAAACGGATTAAATGAGAATAACTGCAAGAAAATATTTAGATAATTATAAAAAGTCAATTGGAAATGATATTCCTAGATTGATCAAAGATTTTGACTTTTCGGAAAATCGAGGAGGATTTGAATATTTGACAAAGTCTTCTGCTGTGTACTCATCAAATATTGAAGGAAACAGTATTGATTTGAATTCTTACATGAATTATGAAATGAATAAGGATAAATTCAAAGCAGGAAAAGAAATCGAAGAAATTGAGGACTTGATTGAGGCCTATGAATTTGCACAGACAAACAAATTAAATGAAAAAAATTTTCTGAATTGTCATAAAATATTTTCAGATACATTACTAATTAGAAGTAAAAGAGGGAAATACCGAATTGAACAGGTCGGGGTTTATGGGAAAGCAGGTTTAGCATATATGGCAATTGAACCTGAGTTTGTTGAGAAAGAAATGAAAGTTTTTTTTCAGGATTTAAAAGAGTTAATCTCCAATGAACTTGATGAAATTGAAGTTTTTTATTTCGCATCCTTAATGCATTTACTATTTGCACAGATTCATCCATTTAGGGACGGAAATGGTAGAGCAGCCAGATTACTAGAGAAATGGTTCGTTGCAGAGAAATTAGGACAAGATTTTTGGAAGATGCCATCGGAAGAATATTACAAAAACAACCAAGCGAGATATTATGAGACAATTAATCTTGGTGTTAATTTCTATGAACTGAATTATGACAAATGCATTGGATTTTTAGAAATGTTACCGAATTGTCTGAAATAAAGCACGAACGTACAACCTCGGCTATAGCAAATGCGGGATAAAGTGCTAATATGAAAGTAATTACACATAATAAACTAACTGCTAATCGGATAAGTAAGTGCCTTGAAATCCCGCAATAGCCATAGCCGAGGAACCTTGCAGATAATACAAACAGTATGAACAACATTATTTTAATACAATGAAAAAACACATGTTAACATTTTGTCTTCTCCTTTTGATAAGTGGATTTTCCATGGCTCAAACGGAAGAAAAAAACAGGATTCCGGACGGTTTATACCTGGTTACAGCTCTGGGTAACGATACAGCACAAAGTCAGGCACATCCGGGAAATCATACGGCAGTAAATTTCAATTACGATTTCATTTCCAAAAGCGATATGGAATACGATGAAATACGGATTGATACATCTGAATTTGTGCCCCTTGAATTGGAAAATCTGCCAACAACGGAACAGCAAACCGCAACAAAAAAGAAATTGCTGTTTTCACTGACAACGGAAGCCTCCGAAAAACTACATACATTTACAGCCAACCATATTATGGATAAAGTAGCCCTGGTAGTAGATGGTAAAGCTGTATCCATACACAAAATCAGGGAGCCTGTTACAGGTGGACAACTTCAGATCACCACATGCAGCGATAATGCCTGTGAACGCCTCATTGTCAGAATGCAAAACAACATGAACTGATGGAAATACCTTATCAACATGGAAATATCATAAAATCAACCATCCCCACATTATTGGCATTGCTGTTATTGATAACCGGCTGCAAAAAAGATGTGACCGATGAAACTGACATCACTGAATATGCCTGGGAATTGACATCTGTTGAAACCAGCGGGGAAACAATAACCCCTGACAGTGTCCACATTTTGGAATTTCAGAATGACACGTTGTTTTATTTGAATCTGAGTGTGAATGGGGGAGGGGGGTACTACAATATTCCATCACCGGGGAACATAAATATCCGCAATTTTGGTAATTTCACTGAAATGTGCTGTGATGATACCGCCGCTGATTCTGTTTTGTTGGATGCCATGCCTGCAGTTACGGCTTACCGGGTACAGGATGATGTGTTAATACTTACGGGAGATGATGTGAGGGTTGAGTTTATGAAAATAGATTGATTAACGCTTTGCCAAAACCAAAACCATAATCATTATTATATCAATCAGGTATAGGTCTTGCCGAAGTGAACACATATCGGTATAATAAAAAATCCTGTCTGGTGGAACACAAAGGAGACGGATAAATATCAAATACAAAATTATCGAAATGAGGGCAGAGCCAAGTTTACTTGAGCTCTGCAGGATGCAGTCAAAACTATTGAAATTACACAAATAAACACATGCCGGTATTATAGAGTCATGTCAATAAAGTCAAGAGTAGAAAAAAAGTCCTTATTTTTTAATGATTTTCCTCATATAATCCCCGTCCTCTGTGCTTATTTTAACGATGTATATTCCCGGACTTAGATTATCCACGCAAATATTGGTTTTGTTCCCAGAAACGTATTTTTTCTGTAAAAGCCTTCCGTCAAATGCATATATTTGTATCTCACGGATGTTTTTACCTTCAATAAATACCAGGTTATGAGCGGGATTTGGATACAGCCTTATGTTACTATTTTCAGTTTTGGTGTTAATGTCAACCGGAAAATCTTCAATGATATCAGGTGGAAAACCTGCATAGGAAAAGCGAGTTGCTGTAATGGCATCAATATCTTCATCCAGTGGTTCGAGTGAAAACACATCAGAGGTACCATTAAGGAAGGAATAATATATTTGACATGGGTCTAAACCTCCCGATTCATCGTTTGAACTTGTCCAGTCATCCGCAGCAACACTAAACAACAAGGCCAGCTTATAACCTGTAGGCGCAGTGATGCTGTCATATACCCAGCCAAATTCAATGGCATCCAGATCCAGGCTGTCTTCAAGACCCAGGTGTGTCTCACAATTGACGACCTCCTGAACGTTATTGATGCCAATGTATTCATATACAGAGCCGGGGTTGAGCCCATGATGAGCTTCGTGGCTGGGGGTAAAATAAAACCTGTGATTAAGTGACGGATCAAAATTATAAGCCAGAGCATTGACGTCATCATCATCATCATTCAATAAAGTATCGGGATTGGGTGCCAGGTTGATGTGTATATCACTTTCACTCCACAGTGAATCTGTAATTACAGGCGGGGATGGAATCGATAATGAAGACAGCATAACCGGAAACACTTCATCCGCCCTGCTTGTTGATCCGTAAATATTGTTGTTAAAGGTTGATCCGGAATTAACAGGAACGCCATAGTACCCTGAGAAATTGTATGACCAGTTCTCTGCATAATTGTCGGAATAGGATACCAACAGGTGATCGGCTGTTTGCACCAACCCATCTGAAAACTGATCTATGGGAGATAAGCCGGGGCCATAGGGCATGTCCTGCAATGAAGACTCCATCAATGCCATTCCGTTGATGTTGAAAAAATCGCCGGGAATATACACATCATCACCGTCGCCACAAGGTACTACTGTTGCCGGTATGGCCGGATCGGGGACGGGATCCGAAGCAAAAAAATCCGCATCATCCATAATGCCATTTGTTGGCGTTGTCATTTGTGTTCCAAAAAACGGGTAAGCATCTCCCGGATCAAAAAATTCATCCCCGTCTTGGTTCGGGTCACTCATCTCGCTGTCAGAACCTATATCCAATGAAAAATACATATGCGGGTCTTCAGGGTCTGGCGGGGCTGGTATCGGTTCAAAGCCAATGATCAATGTGCCTTTGGCATAGCAGGTAGCATGGTCTTTCTGGCTTCCTGAATAAATGAATCCCGGATTTTTGATAAGGGCAGTATCCTGTGATTCAAAAAACACATCAATGGTATCACCAAAGTTCATTAACATATTGCCTGACTTGATGATATGTTTTCCGCCGCGATCATTAACCCCGGGGCTGTTAAAAATAAAGTTGTTTTCAGTGATGTCTTGTGAATTAAAAAGCAATGTGCTGCTGATTGATATTGAATCTTCATTGATGTTTTCATGGTCTGTCCAGCCGGTGCTTGAAACCTCAATCTGGTAATTGACGACCACAGGATCTCCCTCCGATTGGTCTGTTCCCGGCATTATTTTAATGCCTGTGTCAAAGGAGAAAGCATTCACTGCTGACGCTCGATACGAGTCTGTTTCAACCAATGTATATACATGTGACCATTGCTGGAAGTCCATTTCAATCAAATCACTTTCATCTCCTTTGATGTGCAGGTGAGATGAATTATTAGCCCTGGTTGTACCACAATCAGATGTACAGTGGTTTGAATAGGAACGGCCGGCTATGTAATCGTAGGTTTCTCCCCACAGTGTACCATCTTGCGTCCATGGTATAATATTGTGAGACTGGGTATCACAGTTTTGTGGAGCAGGTGTGCAATTGTGTGCCGTCCTGATTTCTCCGTTACCACTTACATCAAAAATTACAACTTCCAGGCTTTGAGCAGAAAGATTGGTGGTTAATCCAATAATAAATGCCATACACAACAGGCAGGCAAAGTGTTGAACCAGTAGTTTTGTTTTCATATCGGTTTGATTTAGCTTGGTTAATCTTGCTTTTGTATAAAACTGTGTATTCATATAAATGTTTAAGTTATCACAAATTAACATATAGCTATCAAAATTAATTATTTCATTTTTAACTGGCAAGTTTTTATTGATTAAATATACATTCCTTCACTTAAATTTTTAATGACTGAAGTTTGTAAGGTTGCAAATGTCAGAATATAAGCTAATTAAAAATACAAGAATGTAACATAATATTGTATGCTTAAAAAGCATATTAATGGTGTTTTTAGATATTAAATTACAAAAATTTTGACAGGGAAAACAGCCGGCTTAAAATAGAAGATGATATCATTGTCCGGATCAGGCGCACTCCTTTGGGCGTAGTATTGTGTATTGGGCGTTGTAATTATTCCCTGAATTGAAGCATTTGTAACCTTGATTCCAGCTATCATCATTGGCAATACGGTATTATTTAAGCTTCCCAAAGTAGTTGTCCTGTTCTTTCAGACGTTGCCTGAACTGCTGGAAGATTGTTTTTCACCGGGCGTTGTCAATGCAATATACGGCGAAGGCACTGAGGTAGCTACCCTGTTGGTAAAAAGCGAAAAAAACACCTGGAGAAGGTAAGAAACAACAAAAGCATCCCTAAGTTGTGTTACCTCGGGCAAACGCATTGGCTTGTGGATTCAGGTATTTTTTTTAACTTGCTGACTTTACAAGCAAAAAACAATACCATGGCATTATATCAATCATGGATATCGTATTTTTCCAACCTGGTGAAAGCACATGGCGGCATTAACCTGGCGCAGGGAATTCCAGGCTTTTCCCCTCCCTCAGATTTACTCGATATCCTTAAAAAAACGGCTTCGGAACAAGTACATCAGTATGCTCCCGGTCCCGGTAACAGTCAACTCCGTGAACACATTTACCGTTTATACACCGGTAAAATAAACAAGGATAACACCTCTCTGCTGGTGTGCAATGGCGCTACCGAAGCCATTCACTTGTTGTATATGAGCTTTCATGAACCAGGGAAAAAATTGAAAGCTGCTGCTTTTGCGCCTGTGTATGAATCGTATCTGCACCTGCCCCGGATATACGGAGACATGTTTCAAAGCCTTGAAATGAGTGATGATGCGGCAGAAATGCAAAGCCGGCTGGAACGCTTTTTTGAATCCTACCGCCCCGATGTGTTTTTTGTCAACAGCCCGGGCAATCCATACGGCGTTGTTTTGGAAAAATCCTTATTTGACAGCCTGACAGACCTCTCTGTGCAATATGGATGTGAGGTGATCATTGATGCTGTATATGATAAACTTTGTTTTAACGGCGAGGCGTATTATCCTTTTGACAAATTCCACGCCAACGTGTTTTTTGTCAACAGTTTTTCCAAACTATACAGCATCACCGGATGGCGGATTGGGTATCTTTTTTGTCACCACACAAGGTATGACAGGATATCGGATGTGCATGACTATACAGGACTTTCATCACCTTCGGTATTACAGGAAAGCCTTGCTCTGTTTATGAGCGAAAGTGTTCAGGCAAAAGACTATGTGGAAGAGACAAAACACAAGTTAAGTAATAATTACAAACTGGGTAGTGACATGTTGTCCAATGCAGGCTTTGAAGTACCTGAAACCGGCGGTGGCTATTTTATCTGGGCTAAATTGCCTGACGGTGTTCCGGATGGCATTGATTTTGCCAAAAAATTGTATGATACCTGCAAAACCGCTGTCATTCCCGGCGAACACTTTGGTGAAGATTATACCCGTTACATCAGAATCAATATAGCGCGTGATGGCGGTGAATTAAAAAATGGCCTGGTGAATATTTGCAGGAAAGGATAAAGCGTTTTCCGGTCAAAATTTCATATTAATCTTCAGGTTTACCCTGCGTCCAGTCAAATAATTTGGTACCGCGTATTGCCTTCCGTAAATATCCGACACCCAAATATGGGATATTGTATTGTTGATGTCAAGCAGGTTAAACACTTCAAGGCTGATCCAGAAATCTTTGATGAAATGCAGGGGGCTTGTTTCAGGGAATTCGCTTTGCGGGGTGATGATTTGTTTGGAAATGCCAAGGTCAACACGCCTGTAATCGGGCATGCGACCTGTAGCCATATAGCGTTCGGAATTTGGAGGGCCAAAAGGCAGACCTGTACCATACACCAGATTTAAATGCGCTTTCCAGGTGGGATTGCCGGGCAGGTAATCCTGGAAAAATATGGCTGCTGATAGTCGTTGGTCTGTGGGACGGGGAATATAGCCCGGCTCAATCATGATGGATGTATCAGGCTGCTCCTCAATATGGGACGGTATGATATTGCCCTCTGCATCGTAATATTCACGGTAAGCATCATTTTGGATGTCTTCTCTGCTTTGCATGATTGACAACGTAAACCATGATTCTGTGCCTTTGACAAATTCCCCGTTCAATTTGATATCAATGCCTGTGGTATATCCGTCTGCCATATTTTCCCCGTAATAACGTATTCTCACGTTGTCAATTTCATAAGGGATGAGATTGTACAGATACTTGTAATACACTTCAGATACAAGTTTAAAAGGCCTTCCCCATGCCTTAAAAACGTAATCGCTTCCAAAAACAACTTGTGCTGATGACTGGGCTTTAATATCGTGATTGATGCTTCCGTCGCGGCGGATGATTTCTTTAAAAAACGGTGGTTGATGGTATAACCCACCCGATAACCTGAAAACAAAATCTTTTTCCCACTGTGGTTTTAATGACGATACAATCCGTGGTGACAACAAAAATTGGTTGTTGAAAGACCAGTAATTGACTCTAAGTCCGGCAGAAATATCAAGTTCGGCACTATCAAGCTCAAATGCATATTTTTCCATAAAATATACACTCGCCCGGTGCGAATAAATGTCAAAATTGGATGTATCGGTGTGGAAGAGAAAAACTTCTTCATCGCTGTAAGGAAGAGAATACCCGGCAGAATCAATCATTTGCCATTCATGCAGGATGTAATTGATATCTTCAAACTGGTAGCTTCCTCCCCAGAAAAGTTTGTGAGCATCTGTTGCCAATTCTCCTTTGTGTTTGAAATTAAATACCCCGGCATTTAAATTGTTGTTTGCATGGTTTAAAAAACTGCCAACACCTGCATTTGAGATGCTGTCTCCCGTATCTTCTTCCCCCAGGTTGGTTTCCAGGTTGTTGAGAAAATATTGACCGAGGATGTCAAAGCGCTCCTTTTCACGTGTGTAAAAACCGCTGGCAATAAATTTCATTTCCAGTTTATCCTGTTTGTGATATCTGCCTGTTATGGCTCCGGTTCCCGTGGTAAAGCTGTTTTTTTCCTGCCCGTCAAAGTAGATTTTGAGTTTATAGGATTCATTGATGGTGCCAAATGAGGTTTCTTTGTCTTCGGGCACAAAACGATAGGTGTTCTGGCTGAAATGGCCGAGAAATGACATTTCAAACTCGTCGCTGAAATCATAGCTGATGAGGGTTTGAACGTCGGCAAAATCCGGATCATATTCTCCTTCGGTATCCAATGTGCCCAGTAAATACCGGTTGGTTTTGTACCGTGCCCCCATCAGGTATGTCAACAGTCCGTTTTTGTTGCTGCCTTCGGCATGCACTGAGCCACCAAGCATGCTGGCAGATAAACTGGCTTGCGTTTCGCGGGGTTTTTTGTATTTGATATCCAGCACTGAAGATAATTTGTCCCCGTATGTGGCATCAAAACCACCTGCCGAAAACACCACCGATGAAACCAGGTCGGAGTTTATAAAACTCAGGCCTTCCTGCTGGCCACTTCGTACCAGAAAAGGCCGGTATATTTGCACATCGTTGACATACACCAGGTTCTCATCAAAATTGCCACCACGTACATTGTATTGTGAGCTCATCTCGTTGGTAGATGAAACGCCGGGCAGTGTTTTTAAAATGGACTCAAATCCGCTTGTGTTGGGAATAGATTCAATGTTTTTAGGATTGAGCCTTGTAAGCCCTGATTTGCGGTCATAGGTGTCTTCTATGGTTGCCGTAGGCAATTGACTTACCTCCAGTTTCAGAACGGCAAGCAATTCGAGTGTTTTTTTCGATTCAATGGCAAGGCAATATGTATCCTCTTTGTACCCCAGGCTGCTGATTTTAAGACATACCGAATCTTTTGCCGTTACTTTCAGGGTAAATTTACCGGCTTGATTTGTGCTTGTTCCGGTTGCCTGCCCGTCAGCAATAACATTGGCATAAGGTATGGGTTCATGCATCTCATCAACAACACGTCCTTCAATTTCTACGGTGTGTTGAGCTGTTACCGTCCCAATGCAACCAATAATGATGATGTACAGGAAAAACAGTCGCTGCATCTTTTTTTCTTTGTATCAATAGAAACACAAATATGCACATTTTATTGTTTTTATTCGTCAGGTGATGTCTAATACTTTATTTTCCTTATCACCCTTATTCTCAACCGGGCATATTAAGGTTTAAATTAAGAAAGGTTCATTTAACCTCCGGTTTTTTCCAAACATAGATTAGGTAATTTTTATCTGAAGGTTCTACTGCATTTTTAATGGGTTATGATTAACCCGCTGTTTACCTAATCCTAT
>CAZTNS010000105.1:0-11400 GCA_964615585.1 uncultured Bacteroidales bacterium
CCATCTGATGATTCTGGAAATAGTCAGGGCTAAAGCCCTTACCTTCTTGCTTTGTTACCACCACGACCTGAAGGACGTGGTTAAGCGGTAGCTCACTATTTCATTCAATAAAGCCTGTCAACGCCGGCATTTATGGCAGGGTTTTCAAGGCTAAAAACACAAAAGTGTTTGGACTTTTCCTGCTGTACCTGCACGTTCCGTTGGGCGCCCCGAACCTTTTCCTGAGTAATTACCACACAGGTTAATCCAGCTTTATTCTTTCAGGAAAGATGTTGTTTCAGCGCCTTTATGTGGATACGGCACAACCTGCATTTCTGCATTAAAAGGTGAAAGAAACTACCTTGGGCTCTGCACAGAAAAAAGTCCGCAACAGAAGCTGCGGACTTTTTGGATATAGGTTAGGATAATACTTAGAGCGCACCTTCGTCATAAGCTGTTTCACCATGCAGCGATTGATCAAGGCCGATTTCTTCCTCATCCTCTGTTACTTTCACTTTTGTAATGAAATTAATAAGGATTAGCATCACGTAAGTAAACAGGAATGCATAGGCAGCAGCAATTGTAACAGTAATCAGCTCTTTTCCAAAGAAAGAAGCATTTCCTTCAAGCAAACCTGATTGTCCGCCAACTGCTTCAACAGCAAATACACCAAGGAGAATGGTTCCGAGAACACCACCAATACCATGGACTCCCCATACATCAAGTGCGTCATCCCATCCGAGGCGGTTTTTAAGCTGAACGGCGAGGTAACAAACAGCTCCGGCAGAAATACCAATAATTATAGCGGCCCAAAGGGGTACAAATCCAGCAGCAGGTGTTATTGTAGCTAAGCCAGCAACAGCACCTGTGAGCAATCCCACAAACTTAGGCTTACCCTCTCTTATCCATTCAATTATCAACCAGGTTATTGCAGCAAAAGATGCAGCAACATCAGTGTTAAGGAAAGCAAGGGTAGTTATTTCATCAACAGCCAGTTCACTCCCGGCGTTAAATCCATACCATCCAAACCAAAGCAGTCCGGTACCTATTGCAACGAGTGGAATGCTGTTTGGAGGTGAATTCTGATCACGTCTTTTCCCGACATAAAAAACCGAAGCCAGGGCAGCAAAACCGGCAGTAGCATGTACAACGATACCTCCTGCAAAGTCAAGTACGCCCCATTCAGCGAGCAGTCCACCGCCCCAAATCATGTGAACAAAAGGATAATAAACAAGCAGCTGCCAGAATATCAGGAATATCAAGTAAGCTTTAAAACTTACCCTGTTAACAAAAGCACCTGTTATAAGAGCAGGAGTAATAATTGCAAACATCATCTGATAAGCAATAAAGAGGTAAGTCGGGTATTCTTGTCCTGTACCCGGGTTAAATACACTATCGAAATCAATTCCTCTCAGAAAAAAATGGTCCAGGTTTCCAATGACTCCACCTTCTCCACCTGAAAAGCATAGAGAATAGCCAATGGCTACCCACATTATAGTTGTTATCCCGAGAGATACAAATGTTTGTACCATTACTCCGAGGATGTTTCTTTTTCCTGCCAGCCCTCCATAGAAGAATGCCAGTCCGGGTGTCATAAGCATCACCAAACTGGTGGCAAGAATCATAAAAGCGGTTGATCCGGTATTCCAATCCATAATTTTATTTTTTTAAATGATTAATAATTACACTAAAATGAAAGTCCTGCTACGAGAAAGAATTTTTCTGTTTGCGGGTTAGTAATCAATGAAACAGATAATGGTAAACTAAACGAATCAGTAATTTTGATGTCCTTATTTACTGTACAACCAATATTAACAAAGCCAAGGTAATCTCCATAAAATCCGGATTCTCCCAGATCAGCATTGGGTTTAGTCAGATTCATTCCTGCAAACAGATCAATAAACGGGAAACTGTAAGACAACTCAGCGTAGGTAGAAAACTGATTTCCGGCAACGCTCCCATCCTCATTCAGGCGTTTTGCATCAGCACCATATACATTGGTTGCTACCAACACACCAAGGGGGATTTTTTCAGTACCGGCAAAAGCGAGGGTTGCTTCAAACACATGTCCGGTATGATTTTCACGATAGTCAAAATAATGATCATTTCCTGCCAGCTCGTTGGGAAAGAAATAATCTGTAAAACCTATACTGATCATGTCATCCAAAAATGTATAGCTGAGATACAAATCAAGCTCCTGTGCTACAGCCGAATTCATGGTATATGCGCCCCAGGTTCCCACCATAAAGCCAGATTTTGTGTAAGAAAAGCCCGGCTGCATGCTTGGAGAGCCTCCGAAATCGGTACCCCGCCAAACATAGCGACTCATTACATCCATACTCAGATCGAAAGGATTTTTTTGGGTTTCCTGTGCATCCACAGGAAATGTGGTTAATATCAACAAAAAACCAGCCGTAAAAAGGTAAACAATCTTTTTCATGTCATTGTATTTTGGTTACAACGACAAAGCTTTATATTTCAATCAAAGCGATCAATTGTGGATATGCGTAAATGCATCTACGGGTATCACGTGTCAAGATTAACAATATTATGCTTAATGGCATATTTTACCAGTTCAACACTGTTACTAACACCAAGTTTTTTAAGGATATTGGTTTTGTGTGCTTCTACAGTCCGGATACTGATGCACAAGTGATTTGCAATTTGGGGATTAGTTTTTCCTTCCACCACGTAGGTAAGGATTTCTTTTTCCCGCCTGGTCAGTTGTCCACCTTCCGGCTTGCTTACACCGACTCTGGTACGCCGCATCATTTCCAGAAACACTTTTTCCGATATGCTTTTACTGAAATACACTTTTCCATAGTATATATCAAAAATCGCATCACGCAATTCTTTGACAGTGGTATTTTTTGGAAGATAGCCATCAGCACCGACTTTAACAGCGTTGAAAACAAATTCTTCGTTGGTGTACATTGACAACATTAAAAATCTAACACCCGGGTAATCCGGCTTAAGTATTCGAACTGCCTCAATACCTGAAATGCCCGGCAGGTTGATATCCAGCAATATCAAGTGCGGTTTGCATGTCTGCAGACTTATTTTCAGGTCTTTAAAACTACCGGCTTCTCCTATCACCTGAACTTCGGGAACCTTAACAAGCAAAGCTTTGATCCCATTCCTGACCAAATCATGATCATCAACAATAATTACCTTAATTTTATCTTTCATACTTTTGGTTTTATGGGTAGTTTGATGTTGATTGTTGTTCCCTTTTGGGGTATTGATTCAATTAAAAAGGTGCCACCAAGAACACTTACCCGGTCTTCTATATTATTAAGTCCATAATGATTTCCGCCTTTAACCATATCGGGATTAAAGCCTTTTCCATCATCTTGAATCTGCATCATAATTACATCGTCCACGAGTGTGAGAAAAACATCCACTTTTCGGGCTTCTGCATGCTTATGAACGTTATGCAGCGCTTCCTGCAATATTCTGTATAAATATACTTCTATGTTTTTTCCAATGGATTCCGGCAGGTAATCTACGTGCAGTTTTATGTCTATCCCGGTCAACTCTGCCTGCACCTGACAAAGCAAATGCATAGCGGACTCCAGGCCAAATTCATCAAGTTCGGCAGGTTTCAAATCCTCCGACATTCTACGGGCTTCCTCAATAGTTTTGTCCAGAAGATCGAGCAATTCCGGATTGCCAGATCCTTCACATACCGACTGATATTTGAGTTTCAAAGCAATCAGCATTTGGCCCAGGCTGTCATGCAATTCACGAGACAAGCGTTGCCGTTCTTTCTCCTGACCGTCAATCATGGAGTGCAGAGAACGATAGCGTGACAAGCGAAGATTTTGTTTCTGTTCTTCAATTTTTGCCGACATATGATTGAAACTTGCCGTAAGCTCCCCAATTTCATCCCTGCTTTTTATGGCAAGCGGTGGTGGCTGCTTTCCTTCAGCAATGCTTGCCGCGGCACGATTCAATGTCACAATTGGCTTTGACAGCCACCCGGACAGAAACCAGGCCAGAACGAATACCAGGATTCCAATAATGATGACAATCAGCAAAATTTTATTTCGTAAATCGTTGATGGGTACCATGGCCTCGTGCAGATCTATTTCGGCAAGCACAGCCCAATTGATGCTTCCAAAATGGAAAGGGGAAAATGAACTCAAAACTTCCACACCACGATAATCAGAAAACACGCCAACACCTTTTTTTCCCGACAGGGCCTGTTTTACCCCATGGGTTTTCACTTCAACGGACAAAACCGAACTATCCTTAAATCTCGAAGTACTGCGCATCAGGTAGTCACCACCAACAAGATAAGCCTCTCCCGAATTGCCTAAGCCATTGTGAGGATTATCCTCAAACATAATTTCATTGATTCTTTCTGCGGGAATAATAGCGACTAATAATCCAAGCCTTTTCCCATCATCGTTAACGGGATTTATCAGCTTCAGACCCAGCGGTTTTACATTTTTATTAAAATCAATAACCTCAGAACCTGAAAATGTTCGTTTGCTCAGGGCATCCAATTGCAGAATAAGCTCGTTATCACTAACAGGTCTCAACATCATCTTGTCACTGCTTATCTGCAAGATATATGGCACAGAATCTGATTTGCTTAAAAAATAAAAGTGAGAAAAGTATTCTTTACCATGGTAAGGCATCCAGGATTTTTCCAAGTAAATTTTACCGGAATTTTGTCCTGTATCTTTTTCGTTAATGATATGAAACAATTTATGAGTTTCCTCCTCGGAAGACATTAACTGCACATCATAAAGTCTGTCGGACAAGAACTTTGCCAGTCGGTTTTCCTTTTCTGTCCTCACCGACACTAACTGATCAAAGGTGCGATTTAACATTGCATCTCGGGATGAATAGTACAGAAAAAAACCTAACACAAGGCATGCCCCAATACCTACCAGGATAAAATTAAGCGTAATCTTATGGGTAATGGAAAAATAGTTTTTCATGCCCAAATGTAAGAAAATAATCTCATCAGCCTAAAGATAAGCATCCCATCTGTACAATAGATTTCACCTAGCTTAATCTTCTTTTGCTAACGCTTTAAATGCATTGCAATTAAAGCAATATCTGTAAATGCCCACTCCGAAGCTCAAGTGTCTTCAGAAACCCATGATATACTGATGGGCAATTTTCAGATTGGATTTTCTTACTCAATCCGGGAAAATTTCCGTGGATGATTAACTTGAGACAGGGTTTTTCGGTTGACTTTAACGAGCTGATGCTTCAGCAGGGTTTCGACCTTTTAATGGGTGTATCTTGATACAGGAATTTCACCAATTCAGAACAGAAAGAAGGGGAGAAATTTTTCCTCATTATACATCAGTAACATGAGTGAGATAACCGGTCATTAGTTTACGGTAATTTTTGAACAGCGGCTTCATAATACGTCATTGCTTCGGGCAGGTTTTTTTTCATTTCAGCGATGCGCTTTTCACCGGCAGGGTGTGTACTGAGGAATTCAGGTGGTTTTGGACCACTGTATTCCATCATGCGTTCCCAGAATTTTATGCTTTCATTTGGGTTATAACCTGCCATGGCCATAAAGATCAGTCCAAGTTTATCGGCTTCGTATTCATGTTTTCTGGAGTAGGGCAATAGCACGCCTACCTGGGAACCAATAGCAAAAGCACTGAGAAAAATTTCCTGTGTTTGCTGCGGTTTTGATTTCATGAACTCCGAAAGCGCCATGCCGCCGGCAGCTACCATGAGGGATTGTGACATGCGCTCGTTGCCATGGCGTGCAACAGCATGGGCAATTTCATGTCCCATGACCACTGCTATGCCATCATCGTTTTGACATAAAGGCAAAATACCTGAGTAAAATACCACTTTGCCTCCGGGCATACACCATGCATTGGGCACATCGTTTTCAATCAGGTTAAATTCCCAGTTAAATTGGTCTATTCTTTTTTCCAGGCCTTTTTCTTTGAGAAAAGTTTCGACGCCTTCAGATATGTTTTTACCTGCGGTTTTGACCCTGTTAACATCTGTATAATTGGTTGATACTTTGCTTGTATCCAGGAATTGATCGTAGTTATTGTAACTCATGCTCAGCAATTCAACCTGAGGAACAAGCAATATCTGTTTCCGGTTTATCAGTGGGACTGTTGAGCAGGCAGAAAGCAACAGTAAGACGGTCGATATCAAAAGCAGGATTTGTTTTTTCATGTTATTTATTTTTCTTAATCAGGTATGCAAAATAGGAAAACTTATACAAGTTAAAAAGAACGATGGCTGGATTTTTTCCAGTCAGGTTTTTTTCAAGCAATTTGTGAAACATTTTGTAAATCATACGCCAAACCGGTAAAAGTTGATGTTTTTTTTGTTTTTGATAAAACTTGAGTAATCTGATGTTGTTTATAAACGCAGGCTGGTCTTTAAATTCTTCGTGCAATCTAACCAAGTTTCTTATGGCATGTTTGCTTTTATCAAGAAAAACCTGAGATGTTTCCAGACCTATGTGGTAAAGGGGATTGTCAATGTGAAGAACCGGTATGTTGCGATTTTTGAGTTGATATCCGAACAAGGTGTCTTCATGTCCGTAACCTTTAATATCTTCGCAAAACCCCCCCATGGATAAAAAGAGGTTTTTGTCAATCAGAAAATGATGCGTTGTAAATTGTTGCCAGGGATGTTTTTGCCTTTCAGATGCTTTGATGGTTTCACGTTGATGTCCGTATTTCCACCTTAACAAATAGTTTTGTTCAGGTGGTTGATGTTTGTAAATTGTACCGCCACAACATACAATCTCCGGTTTAATATGATGAATATAACGTTTAATAAAATGCTCATCCAATATTTCCGAATCAGCATCAATAAAAAGCAGGTATTTGTATGATGCCATCTTTGCAAGCTGATTTCTGCTGGCAGATCTTCCAAGATTTTTTGAAGCCTTGTGTACGATGATTTCAGGCCATGATTCCACACGTTTATAAACATCATCAGGGGATGCAACAGAGTCGTCATCATAAAGGATGATTTCTGCTTTGATATTGTGTGCAATGATTTGCTGCCTGACATGGATGATCAGTTTTTCAGAAAGAACGTTGTATATGGGAATGCATATTGATAACATAAAAAAGGGGCCTGTTAGGCCCCTAAGATAATGCATTATTTTCACATATTACATCTAATTATCTTTGTCAGAATCTGAATCCTCTTTTTTTAGTTCCAGATTACGTTTTTTCAATTCATGATTTTGTTTTCCATCATCCCTTTTTACCAATTCCTGGTCATCAGTCTTTGCTTCTTTGTCTGAAGTGTTCTTATTCTTGTCTTCAACTTCTTCATCAGTATCTTCAGAGGAGATGATCTGCTCAATTTTATCTTTGTTATTTTCAATTTTTTCTTCGTATTTTTCTCCCAATTCTGACATTTTATCAGGGCAATCATCATTCAAATTTTCTGCTTGTTTCTCAAAAGTACACTTCATATCATGTAACTCTTTGAATTCCTCAATGGCAGTTTCGTCGCCTTCAACAGCTTTGTCGAGTGTGGTGAAATAAATGTCGGCATAATGCTTCATAGCCGTTTCAAATTCATCGCAAGTTTCAAATTCGAGGACTTCATACGTTTCGTTGAAACTTGCGAGGTCAACGATTTGTGCTTTGGTTTCTTTTTCAGATTCAGACGTTTTTTCGTCTTCCTTGTCTTTGTTTTCGCCATTGTTACATGAAACGCCAAAGATGCTGAATATTGCAGCAAAAGCAAAAATACTAAGTTTTTTCATGATCATTTTTGTTTAAAGTTTATAGTGTAAAAGTAAATATATTATTTTAATCAACAAAAAAATTCATTCATTTTATCAAGTTATTCACTTTTGTCTGGATAATCAGGTATATCAGGAATTGCAGGAGGATTTTTTTCCAGTTCTTTTAATGCAACTTCAATGGCTTTGTTCAGTTGCTGATCTTCGCCGTTGAATTCTTTCCATGGATCGTTCCACACTTCAATATCAGGTTCCACGCCAAATCCCTCTATGATCCATTTGCTGGTGTCGGCAGCGTAATGAGCAAATTCGGGTTTCCTGAGTGTTCCTCCGTCAACAAAAGGCAATGAACCGCGGATACCGACAACGCCTCCCCATGTTCTGACACCAATGATGGTGCCGAGGTCATATTTCCGGAATTGATATGGGAATAGATCGCCGTCGGAGGCAGAATACTGATCCACAAGCAACACTTTCGGGCCGACATGCATGCCCCGTGGCCTGGTCCCTGGTTTGGTAACGTTTCTGCCCATGCCCATCATGGCCAGTTCGCGCCGCAGCCTTTCTATGATCATTGGAGATACATTGCCGCCACCATTGCCGCGGTCATCAATGATCAAAGCTTCTTTTGTTAATTGTGGATAGAAATGCTTGACAAATTCATTCAGTCCTTCCGTAATCATATTGGGTATATGTATGTAACCTACTTTGCCACCGGTGGCTTCGGCTACTTTGTTGATGTTATCCTGCACCCACTGGTAATAGTATAATTTTGCTTCATCTTTTACAGGTTCAATGATGTATTCTTTGCTGTTTTTTTCAGATGGTTTGTCATTGACTGCAATCACCGTTTTTTTACCGGCTTTCCCGGTAAGCAGAGTGTAAATGTTGTTGGTATTTTTTGTGGCATGCCCGTTGATGGAAATGATATAATCTCCTTCGCTGATGTTTTTGCCGATACCTGTGAGGGGAGCAATGTATTCATCGTTCCAGTTTTTTCCTTTCAGCAGTTTTGTAATTTTAAAATACCCGGATTTGTCTTTGGCAAATTCCGCACCCAGCAATCCGGTGTATATTTTTTCGGGTTTATCCCTGTCGCCACCACCGACATAAGCATGCCCCACGTTGAGTTCAGCTATCATTTCCCCGATGATGTATGTCAGATCATTTCTGTGATTCAGGTAGGGAAGAAATACCTTGTATTTTTCTTTCATGGCTTCCCAGTCAACACCGTGCATGCCGGGATCATAAAAGAAATCACGCATTTGCCGCCATGCTTCATGAAATACCTGTGACCATTCCTTGTGCAGGTTGATTTGAATCTCCATATCAGATTTATCTACCGGGTCTTTCAGGCTAGGTGATGAAGAGGGCAGGTCAATGACATAATGTTTCCCGGATTTCCGGATAAGCATTTTTTTATGGTTATCTGAAATTGTGTATCCCATGGATTCGCCTATTTCCTTTTCTTCACGGGTGTCGAAATCAAAATATTTAAGTTTTGATTTGTGTTTTAATCTTTGTTGGATAAAATAGATTTTGTTGTCAGCGTGATTTAGGTTCCAGTATGAAGCTGCATCAATAGGCAGTACATTTATACGGTCAGCAATGCCTTCTGTATCTACCTTGATGTTTTTAGATGATTTATCAGCTTTTTTTCCGTTGTTGTTATCATCTGTATCTTTTGATTCAACACGTACGGTATCATTTTGTGGGGCCAGCGGATCGGGGTTTTTTTCCGACAACGTAACATAATATATTCGTGACATGTCACGGTAGGCATGATTCCATTCAGTTTGGCTGTATATGGGGTTAAAATCACGGTTTGATGTAAAAAACAGCAGGTTGCCGCTGGTTGAAAATTCAGGGTTTGATGAATCGTACCATTTGCTTGTCACGGTGGTTATTTCTTCATCTTGTGTGCCATACAGGTAGATTCTGTTCATGCGGTTCTCATCCACATCGGCAAAGGCTACCCATTTGCTATCCGGTGACCAGGTGTAATCCCTGATGTCTCCATAATCCGATGTGGTTATTTCAGTGATGTTTTTGCTTTCGATGTCAATGTACCTCAGACGCAGTTTTTTGTCGCTCCACATGATCTTTTTGCTGTCTGGTGACCAGGTAAGCTGATAGGGATAAGTATCGTTGTTTGATGTGATTTTTTCGGCCGGCTTTTTATTGTTTTTGTCCTGCAGGTATATTTCATATTCCCCTGTTTCATCAGACCAGTAAGCGATGTATTTTCCATCCGGGCTCCATACCGGTGACCGTTCATGTACCCCATTGGTTTCTGTCAGTCGTTTTGTAACTCCTTTTTTTGCAGGGAGGGTAAAGATATCCCCTCTGCCTGAAAGTACCACCCTGTTTCCGTCGGGAGCGAGTGATACATCTCTGATCAATTCAGAGGCGTCTTTTGTGCTTGCACGGCTGTTGGCAAAATCTTCTGCAATTCGAATGTTGATTTTTGTTGTTTCTTTTTTTGAAATATCAAAACAATGGATTTCTCCGGCCTGTTCAAAAATGATCGTATGATCATCGTGGTTGGGAAATTTTATGTCGTAATCCGTAAATTGGGTGAGTTTTCTTGTGTCTTCATTTTCAGGATCAAAGACAAACAAATTCATCGTTCTGTCCCTGTCTGAGAGGAAATAAATCAGACCATTCGCACACATCGGGAAAATATCCTGGGCATCATTTTCAAAGAGCCGTTTTGTTGAATGGTCGGTAAAATCATGCAACCACAGATCATCTGCCATGCCACCACGGTAATATTTCCAGGTTCTGAATTCCCTGAACACACGGTTATACACCATTTGCTCTCCATCGTTGATAAAATCATTCCACCCGCCTCTTGGCACTTCAATCTGTTCAGGCAATCCACCGTCAATAGGGGCTTTAAAAAGCTGTCCGACAAAGGAATTAAATGATCTCATTCGTGATCTGAAAATGACATTATTTCCGTCGGGTGTCCATCCCATGACAATGTTATTCGGGCCCATGCGGTCTGTGACATCATCCCTGCCAAGTGTGGCTGTGTAGGTTAATCTTTCAGGTTTACCACCTTCGGCAGGCATGATATACACCTCTGTGTTTCCGTCGTATTGTGCGGTGAATGCAATTTGTGATCCGTCAGGCGAAAAATGGGGGAACATTTCATAGCCTTTGTGGTCGGTAAGACGGCGTGCAATGCCACCTGATTTTTCAACAGAATACAGGTTGCCGCCATAACCAAACACAATTTGATTTTTGTGAATATCCGGAAACCGAAGCAGTTTGGTGTTCTGTCCTGAAGCTGCATAAAAAACAAATCCGGTAAGTAGAATTAAAAAAGTAAGCTTTTTCATAAAAACAAAATTTTGTGTATTCAGGTCTGAAAATTAAACTAATTTTGACAGAATCAAAAGTTTTAAGAAGATAAAGAGGAGTATATCGCAGCTAGGGGAGTTTGTTGTCAGATTTTTTCTGAAAATCACTAAACACAATTAGGGTCTGAAAAATCAGAGATTTATATTATTACCTGCCATTATAACGGAAGTTCATCCCTAAAAAACGCTACAAAGCCGATATACTGTAACAAAGCTCCATTTTTATCAAAACAAGTAGGCAAGTTATGTTGTATTTTTATATGTTATAAAACATTTTGTAATAATTAACCCAACTTGAAAAAATTGGACTATAAAACTATCATTGAAAAAATATTTAAA
>CAZTNS010000106.1:0-11236 GCA_964615585.1 uncultured Bacteroidales bacterium
AGTAACTAATCAGTGTCAGCAAAAGCAGCTCCTCACCGCAATGTCGCAATGTCGCAAAGGTTTGAAATTTGTAAATAGAGCTGTTAACAACGGTTAATAAATGTTAATAATAGTTAAAATCGGTTACTTGTGAACATTCGATTTTTTATGGAACACGAATTATCGCAACCGTTTTTAACCAGTGTTAACCGATGTTAACTATCTCTATGCGAACAGTTTTAACTACATCACACCTTCCATCACGCTATCGTTCTTTCGTGCATTCATGCTATCGTGCCATCGTTTCAAATGCGTCTGAATAGTTAACTCTTATTTAATTTTAGCACTGAGTAGTTACTATTTGGATACTGCAATAATTTGTGAAATCATGAGGGGTATCAGGATTAATCTGTAAATTTGTTTCCATGGCGGCTTTTTCAGATATACTTCAATACTTGCTGGATGCTTTGATGGCAAGTTTGTTGCAACTGCTTGTGTTGCCGGGACCACTGATATTGCTGGCCTTTTTTCTGCATCAAATATCACGACAAGTGGAGAAATACAGTGTGAGGCTTATGAGTGTCAGAGGATACTTAATTGCCTTTGGCTGGCTTGGTACGGCTATGCATGAAATTGGTCATGCCATATTCTGCTTGCTGTTTGGACATAAAATCACAGGCATGAAATTGTTTTCACACGATAAACACTCAGGTAGCATGGGATATGTCAATCATTCCTATAATACCAAAAACCTGTATCATCAAATTGGCAATTTCTTCATTGGACTTGGCCCGGTAATTTTCGGATCGGTTTTGCTCTATGGCATGGTGTGGCTTTTGACTGGTATCCGCATTAGCCAAATATCCCGGCTTCACATTGTTCCTGAAAATCTCGAAAGCCTGAATGATATGTTTATTGTTTTCCGGCATTTGTGGCATCATATGATTGACACCGCGCATTTGTTGGGGGCTGCAATAACAGATCACTGGTGGAATGCCCTGATTTTATTTTATGTTTTGTTTGCCACGGGGAGTGCACTTGCTTTGAGCAAATCTGACATTGCCAGTACTGTTTCCGGATTGAAATATATCTTTGTTCTTCTGCTTGTTTTTAACCTGATATTTTTGTGGGCCGGAAATTTCACCACCCTGCTTGTAAGCAAAATGGCATCTTTCCTTACAATTATTTATCCGCTTATGCTTTTGTCTCTTATTATCAATGTTATTTTTCTGCTGATATTGTTTGCCCTGAACAAGTTGTTCAGAGGATAAATAAGGTGTACGTCAGGCCAATAAACCCATATTCAATCCTTCACACAACGGATTGACAGTCCGGAGTTTCTGCTTCCACCTGTAAAGCCGGCGTTTAGCGTCCCTGAATCGAACACGATGCTGCGGGCAAATGAAGCATCTTCGCCAATGACTGAAGATGTCCACCAGAGCGCACCAAGGCCAATAGCTTCGAAAGCACCGTATTCATCTCTCAAGCCTCCGGGCAGTGCAGAAAATCCAAAATCATCTGTGCCATAATGGGTACCGTGCCCGTTCCAGCGTGGATGCTCGTTTGTATCGCAATCGCCAGTAAGGGGAGAACCGTCCTGACGACAGGATTTCAACACATTGGCAAGCTTGCTGCTGGTGATGGCTTCAAAATTGTCTTCCAGGTATTCCTCCAGTTGAGTCCACTCATATTCCGAGGGTACATGCCAGCCGGAGGGACAAATGCCCCGTTGGTCATCCACAGCATACCAGTTGTAAAGCATTCCGTAGGCTTCCACAACAGCCTGTTCTGATTCCAGTCCGTCAACATCTTCAGGAGGGTAAATTGCCATAGCCCCTTCTGTGGTGTTTTCCCAGGTAGTATCTTCCAGATTGGCAGGGATATCATCTTCGTTTCGGTATTTGGTTACCTTGAGATTTTCTGCCATCCATTCCTGCTCCCCGATGACAACCGTTGTGTACTCATTACCTTCTTCGTCAGAGACTGATCCATAGGTAATTTCATGACTGATGTCATCGTCGCCATTGTCATCAACATTTTCATCCTCGTCTTCTTTACAACCACCAGCCAGAATCAGCATTGTGCCTGTAAGTAATAATAAACCGTAAAAGAAAAATTTGCTCATTTGTACCATATATATTTTTTTTTAATGACCATTGTTTTGTGCTTGTAAATGCAAATATATAAAAATTTAGCTTAATATCAAATAAAATTTGTAAAATACAGGGGATATTTTGCAAATATTGTAAATAAATCAGGGTTGTGCTTTGGTAGCGGGCTTATTGAAAGTAGGCTGTATGTGCACAAAATTTTCACAAAATTTGTTGCTTGAAAGAAAAGAATTAATAAAAGGCCTTTTTTGATGATGATTTGGGCGCCTGTATCTGCCTGCGCCTCCAAGCTGTACCTCTGCCTGCCGGCATGAAAATGCCTGTGCCACGAGCTTCACTTGTCGCTGTGGCTCAGGCCATCATGCAATGGCAGCCAAAGATACAGGCTTTCCGCCTACGTCAGGGCGCAAAAAGTGTTTAGGCTTTTAATTATTTTTTATTCCTGAAAAAACCTGTATCTTTATGCTTCTTTAAATCAAATAAAAATTAAAAAATACGCATTATGACAGACATTAGAAATTTAAAACCGGAAGCCCTCTGGAAACATTTTTATTCGTTGACACAGATTCCGCGACCCAGTAAAAAAGAACAAGCTGCAATTGATTTTGCCAAAAAGTTTGGTGAAGACCTTGGGCTTGAAACCCACGTAGATAAAGTAGGAAACGTTATTGTACGTAAACCTGCAACCCCCGGAATGGAAGACCGCAAAGGTGTTGTTTTGCAGGGGCATCTTGACATGGTTCCGCAGAAAAATTCAGATGTGGACCATGATTTTGAAAAAGATCCCATACAAGCCTATGTAGATGGTGAATGGGTGACTGCCAAAGGCACAACACTTGGGGCAGATAATGGCATTGGTGTAGCAGCCGCCATGGCTGTACTTGAATCAGATGAACTAAAACATCCCATGATAGAAGCCCTTTTTACCATGGATGAAGAAACCGGCATGACAGGAGCCAATAACCTGGAAGGTGGCCTGCTTAAAGGTGATATCTTGATAAATATGGATTCCGAAGATGAAGGCGAATTGTATGTCGGATGTGCCGGTGGTGTAGAAACCAATGTATCCATTGATTATGACATGCAACAAGTTCCTGAAGGAGCCAAAACATTTAAAGTACACGTGAAAGGCCTTAAAGGCGGGCATTCAGGACTGGATATTCATCGTGGAAGGGCCAATGCAAACAAACTGATGTTCAGGTTGTTTAAAGAGGCTGTTGATAACACCGGTTTAAAAGTAGCTGAAGTGTCCGGTGGTGATTTGCGTAACGCCATCCCGCGTGAGTGTGTAGCTGTGGTAACAGTAGATAGCGATAAAGCAGAAGAGTTTTTGGCACTCACAAAACGTTTCCTGGCAAGCATACAGGAAGAATATAAAGAAGCAGAAGACAACATTGGCCTGGATGTTGATGATGTTGATGCCCCTAAAAGCGTTTTGAAGGATGATGACCTCAAAAATCTGATAAAAGCCATCCTTGACACACCACACGGCGTGATAAAAATGAGTGAAAGCGTAAAAGGCCTTATTGAAACTTCCAATAACCTGGCCATTGTTGAGCTTAAAGAAGGCAAACTGGCTATCAAATGCCTGACACGCTCTGCTGTGGACGACGAAAAAATGAAAGCTGCCGAAGGCATGAAAAAATTATGGAAAAATATCGGTGCAGACGTATCTTTCACGGGGGAATATCCCGGTTGGAAACCAAACATGGATTCAGAGATATTGAAAACCATGGGTAAAGTCTATGAAGATCTTTATGATCATACGCCGGAAATCAAAGCCATACATGCCGGATTGGAATGTGGTATACTGGGCAGTGTATATACAAACTGGGATATGATTTCATTCGGACCAACCATCCGTTACCCGCATTCACCTGATGAAAAAGTGAATATCGAAACGGTTGAAAAGTTCTGGAAATGGTTGGTTGCTACCCTGGAAAATGTGCCAAAGAAATAAATGATACAATAATCAATAATATTATATTCCATGAAAAAGAGGAGCCGTTGAGGTTCCTTTTTTTGTTGGTTAAAATCTGATATCTAAGGTGATTTCATAAATGGTGGATGGAATATCACCAAGCCCCTCCAGGAAATGGTCATAACTCAGGATAATTTTATTGTTCTTGTAAAATTGCCAGACCGCACTGACGATAAGCCTTTCTTCGGCAAACTCACTGCTGTACTCAAGGTTCTGGTAATCGTAACGGACCCATGTTCCTAACCCGGTTTGCGGGTGTCTGAACTCCCCGAAAAATGAATACCCCTCGTGGGGAATGCTGTTGTTTGCTACAAGGCTGACAAGTTTATCATTATAGCTCCCCAGCCCGGTATAATATTGCCCTGAAAGCACAAAATATGTATGTTCATACCCCAGGTGAAAACCATTGAGCCTGAAGGTATTGTTCCATACACTGTTGCCATGTCCCCAGGCACCGTGATATGTGGCAAGCAATCCCCCAAAATGCTCAGGAAACGGCCGGAAGGTAAAACGCCATTCCATGGTTTTGTTTTTGTTCTCTTCCAACGCGTGATATCCGCCGCCATTAAAAACGCCCAACACCATGTTGCCGTATTTTCCCGGGCAAGCTGTCTTAAAATTCGATTGCTCATACTGGCTTCCGATGTTGCTGTTGTAATGAATGCCAAAATCCGTGGAATTGATGACACTTGCACGTTCCAGAAACATTTTTCCTTGTGACCTGTATATGTTTATATCCTGCTCATAGTCAATCCACGGCCTGGGAGTGAGGCCTGTTTTGATGTTGTTGCCTGTAAAAAACAAAAAATTCGGTATCTCAAATTGTGCATACAAATATTTCAGGCGCAATTCAACGTTCCCTTTGTCCATGCCTTCTCTATCGATGGTTATGTCTGGTGTGATGCGGCCCGACAACCAGGGGGTAATTTCTTTTTCATAACTGATGTAAGCCCGTTTAAGCAAAAACTGGTTGATATCTTCTTGTTCATGATGACGGAAGCCAATAAACCATTGCCCGCTGAATTTGTCTTGTGCAGTGAGGTGATTGACAATACACATCAAACATAAAATCAATATGGGGATGTGCCATTTTTTTATAATGCCTGTAAAAATAATAAATTATGACAGTGCAAAAAAAAAATAGAAATTGAATAATGCCATCATTTCATATTCTTTTTTTGGCGTATATTTGCAGCGAATAATTAAAAACAATTTTATGCCATTTATCTAACAAAAAATGAACGAAATGAATCAGGGTAATTTGCTTCAGGTTCCCCAGCCTGAGGTAAATAAGCTTGCCAAGGGCTTGCTTATTGGTAATCGAATCCCAAGAGATTACTTTATTACTAAAGGGATAGGAGAAAGTGATATTACAATCCATGCGGGCTCCTATCACCTGGCTTTAAAACAAGCCGGAATTGAAAGCGCTAACATTATTACTTATTCTTCTATTTTACCGGGTATTGCTCAAGAAATACCACAGCCAGCTAGGTATGAACATGGTGAAGTTATGGAAAGTATTATGGCAGTGGCTTCCGGCAATCGTGGTGAACGTGTGTCTGCAGGTATCATCTTTGGCTGGATGAAAAATCGGCTAACGGGTGAGCGCTATGGTGGTTTGGTGTGTGAACACAATGGCACCTATGATCTGAATGAGCTCCACCGTTTGTTGTATGCCAGTCTTAATGAGTTGTATTACAACGGTTTCGATGGTGACTATGAGTTGCATGATACACAGATAATTAGTGAAAGTTTTGTGCCCGAGAAACAATTTGGGACAGCATTGGTTGCCATTTGCTTCACCAATTACCTGTATCCTGTAATTAATTGTTGAACATGAATTTTGCCGGAATTTCTGACACGTTTGCTGATCACAAAAAGGCACGGATTGTAATTATCCCCGTTCCCTTTGACGTGGGATCCACATGGCTTAAGGGCACAGAAAATGGCCCTGATGCTATGTTTTCAGCAGCAGAGAATATGGAGCTTTATGATCTGGAGACACATACATCTGTATATAAACAGGGAATACATATTGACAGTCCTGTTCTTGCTGAAAATCCGGATGAGCTTGTTGCCCGCGTGGAAAAACGTGTGAAAAAATGGAAACAGCAGGGTAAATTTGTGGTTTGCTTTGGTGGAAATCACAGCATAAGCATTGGTGCCGTTAAAGCTCATTCACAGGTTTATAAACAGATCTCCGTTTTACAACTTGATGCTCATGCTGACCTGCGGGATGTTTATGAAGGGAGTGCCAACAATCATGCCTGTGTTGGAGCAAGAATAAGTGAGTTTGCTGATGTTGTACAGGTTGGCATACGGTCATGTTCATCAGAAGAAATGCCGAAACTGAAAAAAATGGTTCATGTTACAGCCAGTGAAATATACTCCAATCCGGCGTGGGAACAAGAAGCGATCAATGCGCTTGGAGAGCAGGTTTATATCAGTCTGGATTTGGATGTATTGGATCCTTCCGAATTTCCATCTACCGGAACCCCTGAACCCGGAGGACTAACATACTGGCAGTTGTACCATTTTCTTAAAGAAGTCAACAGCACAAAACAAATAATCGGATTTGACATCAGTGAATTATTACCATCACCTGAAAATAAAGCCCCTGATTTTTTGGCTGCCAAACTTTTGTATCAACTGTTAAGCTTAATATTAATAAATCATGAAAAGAAAAGAAATTCTCAAAAATACAATTAAACACATTGACTTCAAATCGTTTGATACTACTATCATGATTGATGGTATGAGGGAGATGTCTTTTACCAGCCGGGAAATAGCCAGAGCTACCGATATACTGATTAAAAGTATGGAGGATAAAGCCTGTACAAATTTTCTTACCATTGCCGGTAGTACCAGTGCGGCAGGATGCATGCAGGTGTATGTGGATATGATCAAAACGGGTATGATTGATGTGGTTGTGGCAACCGGAGCATCCATTGTAGATATGGACTTTTTTGAGGCGCTTGGTTTCAAACATTATAAAGGCTCTGCCTGTGCCGATGATAAAGAGTTGCGTGAAAATTACATTGACCGGATCTATGATACGTACATTGATGAAGAAGAGTTACAACAATGCGATATGGCAATATATGACATTGCAAATATGCTGCAACCCAGGCCATATTCTTCAAGGGAGTTTATACGCGAAATGGGACGATGGCTTACTGAGCATGCGGTAAAAAAAGACTCCCTTGTACAAGTCGCTTATGAACATGACGTTCCGGTGTTTTGTCCGGCGTTTACCGACAGTAGTGCCGGATTTGGCCTGGTAAAACACCAGTGGGAAAACCCACACAAACACATGAGCATTGATTCCGTTAAGGATTTTCTTGAACTCACACGCATTAAGATTGAAGCCGTAACATCCCTGGTGTTTATGATTGGGGGTGGTGTCCCTAAAAATTTCACACAGGATACTGTGGTTTGTGCAGAGTTATTGGAAAAAAAAGTACCAATGCATAAATATGCAGTGCAGATTACGGTGGCTGATGTGCGCGATGGAGCATGCTCTTCATCCACGCTGAAAGAAGCCAGCAGTTGGGGAAAAGTGGATACAGCACTGGAACAAATGGTGTATGCTGAGGCAGGATCTGTTTTGCCAATGATGATGAGTTATGTTTATCACAATGCAGATTGGAAAAACCGGACCCCCAGAAAGTGGTCAACCCTGTTTAACAACCAAGAATAAGAAGCTTACTTTTTGTATGTGCCCGGTTATTGTCACACAAAAAATGAAACGCCCCTTGTATATATTATGGGTTCTGTTGCAAATTTTGTGGAATCAGGTGAAAATATGTTAAATATTCAGGCCTGCTGACTTCGTTGTGCGGCTGACAGGGAACAAAAAATAATGTGAACATCTGAAAGGTTACCTGGGTTCCCTTGTTCTTATTGATATTTCTCATGATCATTTCTTCCTTTTCTCTGCGGTGCTTAGCGCTGCTCGGCGTAACTCTGCGACATAGTAGGTTGTGCGGCAAAATTCCGCTGAGGTGTAAAGAACCGGAAGAAAACGATAAAATGTATGTATCGTTTCAGATACTTATTATGATTATTATGTTTAAAACCTGATATCTAAGGTGACTTCATAAATGGTGGATGGAATATCACCAAGCCCCTCCAGGAAATGGTCATAACTCAGGATAATTTTATTGTTCTTGTAAAATTGCCAGACCGCACTGACGATAAGCCTTTCTTCGGCAAACTCACTGCTGTACTCAAGGTTCTGGTAATCGTAACGGACCCATGTTCCTAACCCGGTTTGCGGGTGTCTGAACTCCCCGAAAAATGAATACCCCTCGTGGGGAATGCTGTTGTTTGCTACAAGGCTGACAAGTTTATCATTATAGCTCCCCAGCCCGGTATAATATTGCCCTGAAAGCACAAAATATGTATGTTCATACCCCAGGTGAAAACCATTGAGCCTGAAGGTATTGTTCCATACACTGTTGCCATGTCCCCAGGCACCGTGATATGTGGCAAGCAATCCCCCAAAATGCTCAGGAAACGGCCGGAAGGTAAAACGCCATTCCATGGTTTTGTTTTTGTTCTCTTCCAACGCGTGATATCCGCCGCCATTAAAAACGCCCAACACCATGTTGCCGTATTTTCCCGGGCAAGCTGTCTTAAAATTCGATTGCTCATACTGGCTTCCGATGTTGCTGTTGTAATGAATGCCAAAATCCGTGGAATTGATGACACTTGCACGTTCCAGAAACATTTTTCCTTGTGACCTGTATATGTTTATATCCTGCTCATAGTCAATCCACGGCCTGGGAGTGAGGCCTGTTTTGATGTTGTTGCCTGTAAAAAACAAAAAATTCGGTATCTCAAATTGTGCATACAAATATTTCAGGCGCAATTCAACGTTCCCTTTGTCCATGCCTTCTCTATCGATGGTTATGTCTGGTGTGATGCGGCCCGACAACCAGGGGGTAATTTCTTTTTCATAACTGATGTAAGCCCGTTTAAGCAAAAACTGGTTGATATCTTCTTGTTCATGATGACGGAAGCCAATAAACCATTGCCCGCTGAATTTGTCTTGTGCATGTACCCCGGTTATAGACATACACAAAATGAGTGTTACCCATATACAATATTGCTTTTTCATATTGCTGGCTAAAATAATAAAATCCCGGATACGTACTAAAATCACAATGAAAAAAATTTCGCAAGTGCCGGCGCGGTTAAAGCGACGCCGACGCTCTTCGTTCACCGACTCTTGCGCGTATTTATATAGTTTTTTACCTTTGTAGTTTAGAATACAACAAAATGAACATAAAGCACAGCATATTTTACTTATTTATTCTGATCACGGGAAGCCTTTACGGACAACATGATGGAACAAGCAAGGAAAAATCCAGAAGCTTAACCGGATACATCAATGGCCATGTACACCGCCAGTGGGATATAGAAAACCAAAGCTCAAGTAATCCTTATACAAAGAAAATTACGTTTGGCCAGTTGTCTATAGCACTATATACCAACAATGAAGATAATAGCTTATCCCATGAATTTGAATTTGCTATTCCTTTTATGCAGTGGGATAAAACATGGGAAGAAATTGAGTTCGAAGAAGGGTACCAAATCATTGAAGGGAAACGCATATTGGAATGGTACACAGGAGGGCGATACCAGTTAAATTACCATTTTATGAAAGCACCTGAAACATGGAACCCATATATTGGTATGGTTGCCGGATTGACTTATCGTGCACGACTGATGCGCCCGATAGTTTCATTGTATTTTCCTGAAGATCACCACCAATTTAACCTGCCGGTTGAGCTCGTGCCGGGATTGAAAATTAATCTCAACAAAGATTTTGCATTGGATTTAAATGTCCCTGTTGAAATGCACCGCCTGACTATGGAAATAGACCATGTTTTAAACCCCAACTTACCAGTAAAAATGCAACATGAAACCCGGGCTTATGGTGTATTTCTGCCAAAAGCTTTTCACATCAGGTTTGGCCTTACATATCGATTTTAAAAAACATCATCATGAAACGTTTCGTTTACATACTTATTATAATTGCCAGCTTGATGGGCTGCGAAAAAGAATATGACATTTATCCCGGCGACACTTCTCCGGATGAAAATAATGAAAATGATGAAGCAGAGCCAACATCTTCTGACAGTACCCTCAATATCTTTGATTATTTTTCATCTACAAGTGTTTATGTAAAAGATTTTGCATTTCACAGCGAGGGAGTTGTCTATATTGCGACAAACCAGGGGTTGCTTAAAGTAGATGGTGAAGATAATCACATGATTTACGATACCCGGAACACAAACCTTACTGATAATAACATCAGGTATGTGAGTATTGACAATGAAGACAGAATATGGCTTGTTATTGAGGATGCCGTATGTTTGTTTAATCCGGAGCAGTATAGTTGCCAAATATTTTCCCCTGATAACAGTGAATTTGTTTCCAGTTTATGTTCAAAAGTTATTTGTGCTGACAACGGAAGACTTTTTATTACCAACAGCAATCGTGTGTATGAATACAAGGAAAATTCATGGCAGGTAAAATATGACCTGTATGATTTTTTTGATGTTAACGTTTACCCTTATGTAAATCACCATACGATGGATTATCAGGACAGCACGTTTTGGCTTATTAGCTCCTATGGCATTGTATCCATTAGTAATGACAGCTCCGCTGAGCGTTACCACACCGGAAATTCAGGCATCTCAGATAATAGTATTGAAGGAGTTCAGGTGGATGCAGACGGAAACCTGTGGTTCGAAAATGATTCAGGCCTGGAAATGTACGATGGTGAAAGCTGGCACCTGTACAGGGAGAATTACAATGTAGAAGTGTTTGATAATATAGTTATTAGTGTAGCAGGAGGAAACACCCGTTATGCCGCTGTGTGGGATGGTTATTGGAAACCCATTACGAGAGAGAACACCTCTTTTCCCGGCTGTTATCATTATGCAGCCATTGACCATGAGGGTTGTATATGGGTATGTTATAATTCTGTTTTATATAAGTCAGATATCATCAGAGATTAACAGCAAACCGGTAGTAAACTGAAGGGATATGATTTGTTATATTCAGGTATTCTGTATATTGCGGTTGTCCGTTTTTGTTCATGTCCATTTTTAAGCAAACGGGAGTGAAAAATCAACAAATCTTAATGTGGGTG
>CAZTNS010000107.1:0-9319 GCA_964615585.1 uncultured Bacteroidales bacterium
CAGGATTTTGTGCGTTAGCGCATACAGCGGAAAATAATAAGATGGCTAAAAATATAATAGTTTTTTTCATGGGCTTATATTTAATGGTTAAAAAGGCTAAGTTAACAAAAATATTTTGTATTCCAAAACATGTTGAAAAAACCACAAAACAAACGACACTTTGATGAGGCTAAACAGCCATTGTAAATCGCGGGTATAGATATTGTAAGAAATTCTAAACCAAACCTTTAATCCATTTGTTTTGATACGAATACATTTTAATTGAGCATGTGAATATGTAATGATACCTTTGCAGCGTACAATGATCAAATAATAAATGCCTATGAAGACAATGAAAAACGTATCTGATTATTTACAGAGATTGCAAGACAAAGATTTAAAAGTTGCAATTCTGCATTCAGGGGGACCTGCTCCCGGTAGCAACAGGGTGCTTGCCGGTGCTGCCAAGCAATTTCTGGATAAGAATATCCCGGTTGTAGGTTTTATCAACGGTTTTGAGTTTTTACAAAGTCTGAAAGCAGAAGATTTGGCAGAGGGAGAGCATTACGTGGAAATAGATAAGCATTTAATGTCACAGACTTTGGATTACAAGGCATTTTTTCTGAGCACATCAAGGGCAAACCCAGGCAAGAGCATTCGTAATCCGCAGGACCTTGAAGATGAAGAAAAAACAAAACGCATCCACAATATTTTGGAGAATTTTGAAAAAATGCGGATTGGAGCGCTCATCACAATTGGAGGGGATGACACCTTAAAAACCGCCAATTATATTTATAAAGTGGCGGGAAACAGGCTAAGCAATTCCGAAATGCTTTTTAATGGTGCCATTGTGCATGTGCCAAAAACCATTGACAACGATTATTCCGGCATAGCATGGACCTTTGGGTTTTTTACAGCGGCAGGTGCTGCCGGTGACATGGTGAGGGGGTTGTATGATGATGCCAAAGTAACCAACTGTTATCACATTGTGGAAATGATGGGCAGAAAATCCGGGTGGTACACGGCAGCAGCAAGTATATACGGCAGAGGAACCAAAGCCGTTATCCCTGAAGATTATCAGGATGAGCCATTTTCGCTTGAAATCCTTACCCGTGAATTGGTTGACATTGTGGTTAAACGCGAAAAAGCAGGAAAAAACTACGGGGTATTTTGTGTGTCTGAAGGCATTGCAGAGTTGCTGAGCGATGAAGAGATAGCAAAAATTGAAAGGGACAGGCATGGAAACCTGAGGCTTGCTGAGGCAAAAATCGGCGAAAAAGTGGCCAAATCAGTTCAGGCCTTATACGCTGAAAAAACAGGAGGACGGAAAAAATTCAAATCCCAGATTGTGGGTTATGAAACGCGCCAAATCCCGCCCCTGCTTTACGATGTGTTGCTCACATCTCAATTGGGGGTAGGTGCATTCCGCCTTATTAAGGAGGGAAAATCCGGACACATGGTTACCGTAAAAGATAACCTGGAAATTGACAGCATTCCTTTCAGTAAGCTTATTGATCCTGATACGCTGCTGGTAAAAAACCGGCAAATTGACGTTACTGGTGATTTTTACAAATTATTGCGTTCGCTTGAAGAGCATTTCAATGAAGAAGATAAATGAATAAACTTTTTTGATATACCTGTTTCCCCATATTTTTTTTGTTGCAAAAATAAATTTGTACATTTGTGAAAACCTTAAATGTAAAGCATTATGCACAGAGACAATAAAGTGTTTGATATTATTGCAAAAGAAAGAGCCCGTCAGGAAAATGGCATTGAACTGATTGCTTCAGAGAATTTTGTAAGCCAACAGGTGCTGGAAGCAATGGGCTCGGTAATGACGAACAAATATGCCGAAGGATACCCCGGCAAACGGTATTATGGAGGGTGCCAGTTTGTTGACCAGACCGAAGACCTTGCCCGTGAACGCCTGAAAAAATTGTACAACGCCGACTACGTCAATGTACAACCCCATAGCGGGGCACAAGCCAATGCTGCCGTTTTTCTGGCATGCATGAAACCGGGAGATAAATTCATGGGGCTGAGCCTCAATCACGGTGGCCACCTAACCCATGGTTCGCCTGTCAACAGCTCCGGGATTTTGTATGAACCCGTTGCTTATGGTGTGAGCGAAGAAACAGGTACCATTGATTATGATGAGATGGAAAAAATCGCCCTGCGTGAAAAACCCAAAATGATTGTTGGTGGTGCTTCGGCTTACAGCCGCGAATGGGATTACAAACGCATGCGCGAAATAGCGGATAAAGTGGGCGCTTTACTCATGGTTGACATGGCACATCCCGCCGGAATTATTGCCGCCGGACTGCTTAAAAACCCTGCAGAACACGCGCACATCGTGACATCCACGACGCACAAAACATTACGTGGCCCGCGCGGTGGCATCATCATCATTGGGAACAACTTTGAAAACCCCTGGGGCATCACAACCAAAAAAGGAAAAATCCGCAACATGTCAGCCCTCGTTAGCTCCGCCGTATTTCCGGGAACTCAGGGCGGTCCACTGGAACACGTCATCGCAGCCAAAGCCGTTGCCTTCGGGGAAGCCCTTACTCCTGAGTTTAAGACATATCAAAAACAGGTAATCACAAACGCATCTGTTATGGCGGGGGAATTCATCGACCGAGGGTATAAAGTCATCAGCGGCGGTACCGATAACCACAGCATGCTGATTGACCTGCGCACAAAAGTGCCTGAAATTACAGGCCGCCAGGTTGAAGATGCCCTTGAACAGGCTGACATCACCGTCAATAAAAACATGGTTCCTTTCGACCACCGTTCGCCTTTCCAGGCCTCCGGATTGCGTTTGGGAACTCCTGCCATCACAACAAGAGGGCTAAAAGAAACGGACATGAAAAAAATTGTTGACCTGATTGACACTGTCATCACAAACATTGATGATGAAAATACCATCAAGGATGTGAAACAGAAAGTCAATGAGCTCATGACACCGTTCCCGCTATTTGCAGGAGAATAGTTAGTGGCTATAAGAAAACGCCACTAATAAAAAAACAGGTGTTTTCTCATTCTCAGGGACAGGATAATTTGGTGGCTGAAGTTTCCTTTATAAATCAGAAATTTCAGCCACTTTTTTTATTTTTCTGTACACTGTAAAAAAATTATGTAAATTTGAAATATGGAAAGTTTATCGCAATTACCACACATCAAACATCTCAACAGCGGCAATTTTTTTCTTATCGCCGGGCCATGCATCATTGAAAATGAAGAAATGGCAGAACCCATTGCACGCAAGTTGAAAGACCTGGCTAATAAACACCAGTTGCCCTTTATTTTTAAGGCATCGTATCGCAAAGCCAACCGCAGCCGGCTTGACAGCTTTACCGGTATTGGCGACATTAAGGCATTGCAAAGGCTGAAATACATTTCCGATGCATTGCAGGTTCCTGTTATTACAGATATTCATAAACCGGAAGAAGCCGAAATGGCATCCGAATATGTGAACGTTATTCAAATCCCGGCATTTTTGTGCCGTCAAACAGAATTGTTGGTAGCTGCAGCCAAAACCGGCAAAGTTATCAACATCAAAAAAGGACAATTTCTCAGCCCTGAGGCCATGAAACATGCTGTAAACAAAATCAGAGAATCCGGCAACGATAAAATTTGGCTTACTGAAAGGGGAAGCAGTTTTGGGTACCAGGATTTGATTGTTGATATGCGCAGCATTCCCACAATGCAAAAATTAAAAACCCCTGTGGTGTTAGATGTGACACACAGTTTGCAGCAACCAAACCAAAGTTCAGGGGTAAGCGGTGGTCAGCCGGAGATGATTGAAATACTTGCAAAAGCCGGTGTAGCTGCAGGGGCAGATGGTATTTTTATGGAAACCCATCCCAATCCGGCACAAGCCAAATCAGACGGGGCAAACATGTTGCCGCTGGATAAAATGGATGAATTACTCGGGAAATTGGTAAAAGTGCGTCAGGCCATACACTAATCACCCCTACGGCCCTACGGTAAAAAATCATCCGTAAAATTCAGGGGAAGCAACTGTGAACCATTTTCAAAAATCCAAACTTCATCTTTCCCTGCAAGCATCACCTTGATGTCCTTGTTGTACCGCAACTCTGTTTCCTGCAACACTTGCCTGCACGACCCGCATGGCGAAACCGGTTGTTCGGTAATGCCATTTTCTCCGGATTCTGCCATCACAAGCAAATCCAAAACCGGCACATCCGGATATTTTGAATTGGCATAAAACAAAGCTACGCGTTCTGCACATAATCCGGATGGATATGCCACATTTTCCTGATTATTACCTGTGACTATAACACCATTTTCGAGGCGTAAGGCTGCCCCTACCCTAAACTTGCTGTAAGGGGCATAAGCTCGCTGTATTGCATCTTTTGCATGGGTAATCAGTTCTTTTACATTTTCGGGAATTTCCTGATAGGTGTATCGCTGATAATTTATATGTA
The DNA here is from genome assembly GCA_964615585.1 of uncultured Bacteroidales bacterium. Lineage (GTDB taxonomy): Bacteria > Bacteroidota > Bacteroidia > Bacteroidales > ML635J-15 > JAQIBY01. Next base: position 4,431 of record CAZTNS010000107.1, read on the forward strand.
ATGACTCCTGCTTCATGACTTAAAGATAAAACATTTTTTTCAAGCAGCAAAATAAACATTTTTATTTATGGTTTATTATTTCTAATTTTGATATGATTGATTTTTAAGATTTGGTTTCAACGATACCCTAATAAAATTTCACAGCATGAAAACGACATTGATTATTATAACCGGAATCATTTTAGCCTGCTCTGTTTACGCTCAGCAAAGTAATGACATTACTACCTACTACAATGAGATGTTCTCCATTGAAAAAAAACTTAACAATGAAAGAGCATATTTACTGGTAAACATAAATGACTTGTCCGGCAACAGCAAATTGGCATCGCTTATAAACAACAATAAAAAATACCTGGATTATTTGCTGACACACTTTTCCGGTTACACACAACAAAAAGATTTATATGAGATAGACAACGAGAACCAGCTTCAGGATGCGTTCATTGAATACCTGAAAAACAACAAAAATTTCAACAAATTAATGCAGGATTTTGTGTCCAACACAGTCAATACAAAAAGGCACATAACCGATACGGTCACCATGGATGAAATGCTTGATGTTGCTGTCAAGTTTTTTTACATCAAGGGTATTACGAAAGAAGGATATTACAATGCCCAGATTTGCATAGGCATAAACGGGATTAAAGAAACTTTAGAGGACAGAATCCCCCAATTGGAAGCGTTTTGTTTTTCCGTGATTTTTTCCAATTTCCAGTCTGATGAAAACATTGTGTATGATGAATTGGTAAACGGGGTAACAGACGTTTATAACCTTAACCTTGGAGTTGATGAAGGCGAAAAGTTACTCAGGGCTCAGGGTGCCATGTACATGTATATGCGTCACAACGAAAAGCTAAAAAACCTGCTGTTTACTGAATACAATAAAAGAAAACAAGAATTGCCTTTTATACTTGAAAAAGAAGAATAGTTTTTTTGCCTGAAAAAAATTATTGCCGGCGTTCCACCCATAAAAATTCTTAAAATCCACATTCAGACTGCTATTTTTCCATATAATGTTTAAAGAATAGCCGTTTGTTTATCTAATCTGAAGTCTGAAGTCGGAAGACCGAAGTCGGAAATCGGAAGTCCGTAGTCGGAAAACCGAAGACCGGAGTCAGAAGAAATATTCATAACTTCCGACTTCCGACGCCATTACAAAATACAATACCACTATAATTTAGATTCTGTGATATCCAAAATTTCTTTTTCGAGTTTTATGGCTTTATCTTCAATGTCAGCGGCTTCTTTCAGCACTTTATCAACAAAGGCTTTGTCTTCAAAATCACCTGTATTAATGCGTACATTGAGATGAGCACCACGGGCACCGGCGACAGCAGCAATGGCACCAACGGCAGCATCAGATACCGAATTGGGATTGCCAATATCAGCCATGGCTTTCATTACTTCCATGCTTTCGTAGCACACTTTCATGGTTTTCAGCGGCACTTCAATGGCATAGCGTGTGGCCTCAGCGATGGCTTCTTTTCGGGCTGCCTTATCCTCTTCGGTCTTTTTGGGCATACCAAACGCATCCATAATCTTATTGAAGGCATTGGTATCTTCATCCACCAGATGCAGCAGTTCATCGTGGTAATGTTTGCCTTTTTCCGCCCACTTGCTAAATTCTTCCCAGCGCTCGTCCCATCCACGCTTGTGGGATGACAGGTTGGCCACCATGGTACCCAGTGCAGCACCGAGTGATCCCATGTATGCAGAAATAGAGCCGCCACCCGGAGCCGGTGATTCAGAGGCAGTTTCCCACATAAAATCCGACAGGTTCATATCCACCAGTTTTTTGGTGTCATCACCTTTCTGCATGGCATATTCTATGATCTTGTCATCAGGTTTGAACTCGTACAAGTCGTCAAGCCCCATGGATTTTACAGCAATTTTTATCAATTCCTTATCCGAAACCCCAAGTGAACGTTCTTGCTTACGCAGAAAATACCGTCCGGCGTCGAGCATGGCTTCAAGGGGAACAAGCCCAACAAGCTCCGAACCGGTCACCCGGATGCCTCTTGCTCTGGCTTTTTCACAAGCTTCATCAAAAGCTTCATGCACCGACGTAATTTTAATGTTCGTAAGGTTCATTGAAATTTGAGCTATGCCATATTCTTCGATAAACCATCCAATGCCTTTTACCGCTTTAAGCGTACCGGGAATCCACACCTGATTTCCTTTTTCATCTTTCACCAGCGGACCGGTAAGGGGATTGCCTTTGCGCTTTTTACGGCCTTTCTCGCGCACATCAAAAGCCACTGCATTGGCACGCCTTGTTGAAGTGGTATTCAGATTGACATTAAACGCCACAAGAAAATCACGTGCACCAACGGCGGTAACGCCGGTTTTTGCAACGGAATCGGTAAATTCGGCCGGCCCAAAGTCGGGTTTCCATTTTTCAGTTGTTATGCGATCCGGCAAAGCTTCATATTCTCCGGCACGACAATTGGCCAGGTTTTTACGTTCATCGCTGTAAGCAGCGTATTCATAACAATATACAGGAATTCCCAGTTCCTCTCCTACTTTTTTGCCCAGTTTCCTGGCGTATTCCACCGTTTCTTCCATGGTAACGCCTTTAACAGGCACCAATGGACAAACATCAGTAGCCCCAAAACGCGGATGAGCGCCACTGTGCTTACGCATATCAATGAGTTCAGATGCTTTTTTTATCCCGTTTACAGCCGCCTCCATAACCGGTTCAGGTTCTCCTACAAAAGTTACCACTGTCCGGTTTGTAGCCTGTCCGGGGTCAACATCAAGCAATGAAATACCTTCAACCGATTCGATTGCATCTGTTATTTGTTTAATCACGGACATGTCAGATCCTTCGCTGAAGTTGGGAACACATTCGATTAGTTTTTTCATAATGTCTTGTATTTTTAGTTTCTAATAAATTAAATATTTTTTATAATAGATCACAGTTAAAAACAGTTACCATTAGTTAATATCGGTTAATAACGGTTACGATCGGTTAATAACGGTTACGATCGAAACGAGACTTCCATTGCCCTTCCTTATCTAATTTATATAACGAATCCAAATAACGGTCAATTTGATACTTTGTCTTTCCAAATAAATCTTTGAGTTTGTCATAATCAACTTTCATGATTAAACCATCTTCAAAGCAATCATCCACATCACCCTCTAACTCTTCCAACGATCCTGCGCTAATCTTTATATAGCGACCAAACTCACCTGCTGAATCCTTCCTGTAACCTTCTCTTATATTTTGTTTTGCACTTCTTGCTGCATCATTCATTTGACTGATTAATCGTATATACTGCTTTGTAAAAGTTTGCGTTAATTTAGAAATTATTCTGCGAATTTCACAGATGTTCTGATAAAATTTCAATTTTTCGTAAGGCGCCATTTTTTTAACCGTTATTAACATTTATTATTTTTACTGTGAATGGTTGCATTATTTACAATGAACCAAACACTTTTTTCAAAATATCGGTCACCCGTTTTTCAGGGTTTTCCCTGATTTGTTTCTCTTCTTTAGCTATTAACACAAACAGGCCATCAATTGTTTTTTCAGTAACGTATTGATTTAAATCCGGATTTATTTTGGGATCACCAGACATTACCCGTACCCTGTTGTATGTTTTTATCAGAGGTTCCCAGTGTTTGGTAAGCTGCACCCGGGAAGTCACTTTTTCAATCTCAGGATAACAAACAGTTTCAAGTTCATCCCTGGTTTTACGCTCAAAATACCGGGTAGCCGCATCTTCTTCTCCCTTTAAAATGTTGCGGGCATCCTTAATTGTCATTTCTTTAAGGGCTTTCATAAAAATAGGTTTTACTTCCGTTGAAGCATTCTCAGCAGCCCTGTTCAAAGTTTTCTCAAATTCTTCAACCTGCTTTTTCATACCAAAATCTATGGCAGCATCCCGCACTTTGTGAGCCTCCATGGGAAAAGGCACCTTGATTTTTTGATTGTGGTAAAATCCGTTTGTCTTCGATGCCTCCATTACAGAATTCTTAATGCCAATTTCCAAAGCTTCTGTCAATCCTTCTCGTATTTCTGTTTCTGAAAGCCCCGATGTCGTTCCGTAGGAATCCGGCAGCTGTTTCAGTACTTCACATGATGTAAATACAAAGGCAAGCACGCCCGCAGAAATAATTATTTTCATGTTCAATTTTATATTATTTTTGTACAGCATCATAATGGATATAAATGTATAAAAATTCTTAATCAGTGCAAAAGTACAAGATAATTTTCATAATACTGCTGTCCTTTTTTGGTTGGAAAAGCCTCCATGCTCAATCAGAATGGGAATTGCAGAAAGAAACTGAAAACATACAGGTGTATTTTAAGCAATCCGATGAAGAAACCTATTGCATTAAAGTTGTTACCACGTTTCCAGTCCCTCATGAAGTGTTGATTGATGAGCTTTATGAAAACATAGCCGATTACCCGGAATGGATATACAGATGCGAGGAAGCCAAATGGATCGAGAAAAATGGGGACCACAAAATATTATATACAGTTTCAAAAATCCCCTGGCCATTTCCCGACAGGGATGTGGTAACCAAAATGCAAAAACCTGAAATTGCAGGAAAAAAAATTATCCTTCACAGCTACTCTGTCCCTGATTACATTCCTGAAAAAGAAAATTATCAAAGGCAAGATTTTTCAGAAGTTTATTGGTATCTGATTCCTGATGGAAACAAGGTAAGAGCCCAATATTTTTTAACCATAAAAATCACCCAGCGTATTCCGGATTTTATTTTAAAGATGATTGCATGCAAAGGCCCGTACGAAAGTTTTGAGAACCTTCATGGGAGGTTATCTGAAAAGTAACTGCTCTGGTACTGTAGTGATGGGGAGATTGAGAGATGGAGTGATGGAGTGATAGAGAGATGGAGTGATAGAGTGATGGGGAGAT
>CAZTNS010000107.1:9419-11082 GCA_964615585.1 uncultured Bacteroidales bacterium
GAGAGATGGAGTGATGGAGTGATAGAGAGATGGAGTGATAGAGTGATGGGGAGATTGGGTGAGAAGGAAAATTCACACATTCAACTGGTTACTCAAAAAACACAATACACATAACACAACTTTTTTTTACTTTATGCGTATATAATATTAAATCTCTGTATTATGAACCAAAAGAAAGTAGTAGTAATAACAGGTGCTTCATCCGGTATAGGACTGGCACTTTCCAGGGAGTATGCATGTAAAGATTTCGCTGTGGTAATGGCTGCCAGAAGCAAAGACAAGCTTGAAAAATATGCAAATGAATTGTCAGATAAAACACTTGTTTTAGCGGTAACAACGGATGTCACAAAACAGGAAGACTGTAAACGTCTCATCGAAAAAGCCATTGAAAAATTTTGCCGTATTGATATTCTCATTAACAATGCAGGTATTTCCATGCGTGCCTTGTTTGATGACATGGACCTCATGGTAATGCGCCACCTGATGGATGTCAACTTTTGGGGAGCGGTATATTGCACACAATATGCTTTGCCATGGCTGGTAAAATCTGAAGGAACTGTGGTTGGTGTCACGTCCGTTGCAGGCATACATGGTTTACCTGCCCGTTCGGGATACAGCGCTTCCAAATTTGCTATGCAGGGATTTCTCGAAGCCGTGCGGATTGAAAATTTACACAAAAACCTTCATGTACTGATTATTGCCCCCGGGTTTACAGCCAGCAACGTAAGAAAATCAGCACTCACTGCCAACGGCCTCCCGCAGGGAAAATCACCGCGCGATGAAAGCAACATGATGTCTCCTGAAAAAGTGGCCCGCAAAATTTACAAAGCCATCCGGCATCGCCGGCGGTTTATAGTATTGACAACTGCCGGGGTTACCGTTAATCTTGTCAAGAAATTCTGGCCTGCGTTTCTTGACAGGGCATTTTTCAAAGCCATGAAAAACGAACCCGATTCACCATTAAAATAATTTTTTTGTTTTCGCTTTTCAAATATTAAACAATTAAAAACCTGAGACATGAGAAAATATTTACGTCTTTTTATTATGATGTTAATTACTTCAGGGATAAATGCTCAAACATATACCGTAGAAGTAAAAGTGAACAATGTAAAATCAGACGATGGATACATCAGTGTTGCTCTTTATGACAGTGCTGAAACTTTCCCATCAGACAAAGAAGAAGATATTTTCATGGGAAAAAAAGCTAAAGCGTGCCAGGGAAGCACCACGGTAAGCTTTGATAGCATTCCTCCTGGTAAATACGCTATGGCCATATTGCACGATGAAAATAACAATGACAAGATGGATAAAAATTGCCTGGGCATACCAAAAGAGGGATATTGTTTTTCCGAAAATGCAAATGCCAAATTGGGAAAACCAAAATTTGAAGAAGCTGCATTCAGGGTACGCGGCGATGTATATACAACCGTTTTTATAAATTACTGATTCCCGCTGTTTTTAATCATCGCTTATAATTCGCATGATGATGCCTTCTTCGGCTAACATCATGGCGATTAACATACTTATATTTTTTTCAATATCTTTGTTCTCCTAACCTGGCCAAGTTTACCCTGAAGGGAACTCCTTTAGGGCCAGAACCAAAAAGGAAATAATGAATACTGAACAAGGAATGTCGAATGATGAAGTTAACAGCCAAAATCAG
>CAZTNS010000108.1:0-10855 GCA_964615585.1 uncultured Bacteroidales bacterium
GATATTATTTGTTATTTGGTGCTTGTTATTTGGAATTTCTTTGCATTACCGTCATTCTTAGGTACAGATTTGGTGTTTGAATATTGGATATTGTTTGAGTTACCCTCATCCTTAGGTACAGGTTTGGTGCTTGTATGTTGTAAATTCAGATATCCAGACTTAGCGGTAAATTAACGTGTCACAATAATTAAGTACATTTTGTTAGTTGGCAAAAGGCAATTGGCAAGGTGATTAAATTGCCAACTGCATTTTTGCCAACTGTTTACCCCGTAGGGAAATCCTTCGGGGCTAACTAATTTACAATAACATTATTTACTCACATATCATTTTAACTTACTAACTATTAACAATGGGACAGGAGTTCTGAATTATTTTGCATTTTGGTGCTTGTTATTTGGTGCTTGTATAATAAGAGGGGAGGGGGGTACGTATAATTTCCCTAAATTCCTCGTCTTTTTATTTGGATTCTTGAAACTTTTTGCTTATTTTAGCCGTATTAATATAAAGAATGGAAGATGGAAAATGAGGGCGGTTGGGAACTTTAAAAAATTTTGGATATGAGGAAAATAGTTTTATTAGCATCGCTTATTGTATTAGTTACAGCAGGATATGCGCAAAATCCAAAAAACGACAGCACAAAACTTGACTGGGAGTGGGCGCCTGTTGGGGCTAAGTGGTTTTATAGTGTACCCGAATTAGGTTCGGGTAATCCTTTTGACAGTGTTTTAATTTATGAAAGTACTGGAGATACCATAATAAATAGCCAAACCTGTAAAAATATTTCATATGGTTACAATAACAATATTTTTATGTATTCTGACAATCAAAAAGTATATTATTGGAAATATGACCAATTCAATATTATTTTTGATTTTACTTTAAACCAAAATGACACTGTTGTACTAACACCAAGGGTAAAAATCCTTGATACATTATATTCAACTGAAATAAAAGATACCATTTTAAATCTTAAATTAATTGTTGATTCTGTATCTAATATATCCTTTGGTAAAGAAACTTTAAAAAGATTTTATTTACATTACATTGATACGGTTTATCCAGATATATACCCAGCAGGTTATGTATATACAGAAAAAATCGGATCAAAAAGAGATATTATTGAACAAGTATTAATTGAATTAGCTACTTTACCTGAAGAAAATTCTTTAAGATGTTATAAAGATTCAACAATTGATTATATGACTTCGGGGTGGAGTTATCAAGGATATCCTTGTGATTACGAAACTAAAGTAAATTTACCCAATTCAGATAAATATATTAATATTTATCCAAATCCAGCTAATGAAATGTTAATAATAAATACAGAATATGAATGCAAACTATTAATTAGGAATAAAATTGGTTATACTACAAAAGTTATATCATTGTTTAAAGGGAATAATAAAATTGATTTAAGTAATTTCCCATCTGGCTTATTAATACTAGAATTAAGAAATAAACAAATGGTTAAATATTATAAAATTATTAAGATATGAAAAATTTATTGTGTTTATTGTTTTATTCAATAACCTTAATACGGCACCGTGCTTGACAGCGAAAACATGATTGTGGAGTAAATGAGGAATGCATCTGTTACTTTATAAATAAACAGGATGTGTTACAGATTCAATTCAAAGTATCCACAAGGTGTTCGGGAAATGTGTACAAGCCATTCCGCAATTTTAGAATATACCCTTTTTGCTGCCACCTGAACAGGTTTTTAGTGTCAAAACCAGGAAATACCAATTCAACTTGATGGTTTGTAAAACAATATTGCTTGAAAAATTTATGTCTAAATTCCAAATACATTTCCTTTTTAAGGCAAATATAGTAAATTTTGGAAATAAATCACAAAAATGTCACTGTATTAAACATAAAAAAGCCATTTGTGTGTTACAAATGACTTTGTTAATGATTTAAAGAATGATAATTAGGCTCTGCTGAAAAAGTCTGAGGTGCACCATATTCAAGGCGACAAGAAGAAGATGTATTCTCATACTTCGATTCGCAGTCAACGATGAATATGGTGTGCATCAGGCTAACAAACACAATATTTTTGTTTTTACAATTATATTGATTGTTAAATTTAGTTTAATAAATCACAATTAATGGATATTTTATCACGTAATGTTATTTATAAATGCATGCTTTTTTTAGAATTCAACGCAAAAACCTTGCATTTATAATAGGAGGTAATGATATAAAACATTGACTATTATTGTGTTTAGTGTTTTTCAGCAGAGCCTAATTAAAACCTGATGCCAATGGTTGCCATCACTGCATGCCGTTGAATGTCCATGTTGGCTGCCGGACTGCTTAGACCATACCCTTCATACAGAAAGTATTTTTCGCTTCTGTCCTGGTAAACGTAGCCGAGATCGAAAAAGAAAGATTCATTACGGACACCGATCCCACCAGAATATTGCATAAAACCGGCATTGCTGTTAAAGGTGTCATCTGCATAGGGAGAGTCAAAATATGCCCATCCCAGACGGAAAGCAACCATGCCGATTCGGTATTCAGCACCGGCTTTTATATTATGTGTTGCTGTGTAGCTGTCTGCAATGATTTCATTTTCATCATCAAAAGCGTAATCTGATGCCCTGAGTTTGCTGATGCCGTAATTGGCATATTCGTAATCCACGCTGAGAATTGTGCTGTTGAAAAGCACAGTTGCCAGGCCGGCCTGAGCACGGAAAGGCGATGTAAGCTTGTAATCGTAAAGCCCCAGGGGAGATTCTTTTGTATTGCTCATCCATGTCGAATCCCATTGTGAGGAGAAATAGGTGGAATATTCATCGTGCAGGTTATAAAAAGTAGGGGTATGCAATGCCACGCTGGTTCTCAACCAATCAAAGGGGCGGTAAATGGCTCCCATTTTGAAATTGTAACCTGTGCCGCTGGTTTTCAGTGTTTCTTCGTAAGTGAAGGAATTGAAGTTGTCGATGACATCATTGACATCATCTTCAGAGTAAAAAATGCCCTGTTCAAAATCCACCTGCTGGATACCCAAACTGGCACCTGCATAAAATGTGTGGTCAAAATTCATGCCCACAGAGAAGACATATTCCCCCACGTTTCCACTGCGTTGGATGTTTTCTTTTTGTTCCTGGCCGAAAGAACCAATGTTGGAAATGTAGCTTGTCGAATCAGCGTTGGCAGGGTCCATGAGGTAGGTAAAATATGCCGGCCGTCCATAAAATTCTCCCAACTCATCAGGTGTATATCCTTCTGACATGGCAGCAAAATACTGAGCCATGGAATTATTCTCATTGATGCCTTTGATTTTGATGCATTGATTGAAATTACTGAGTTGGTTGTAACCAAAGCCAAAGCTCAGGCTTTTAAGCGCATTTCCCTCACTTTCAAACAGCATGGTTCCAACGTACCCAAGATTGCCGATGTTCATGTTGTACGTGAAATCGCTGGATTTTTTATCAATGTATGCGGCATCGGTTTGGGTGTACATTATGCCGGGGGTAAATGTAATCTCCGATCTGCGAAACACGCCAAGTGCTGCCGGATTATGCGAAATGGCTCCAAAATCACCACCAAGGCTTCCAAACGCTCCTCCCATGCTGTTGTATCTGGCTGTTCCTGAAGGATTAAGCCATGAATAACGGAGGGCATCTACCTGGTTCTGGGCAAAAAGGCCAAAACTAAGTGCCAGTAAGACTGTAGTTATGATATATTTTTTCATTGTTTTATTGTTTTGTTCATGTTAATAAACTACTTAGCTGCAAAAATATTATCTGCCACGGCTCCCTGATGATCCGCCAGAGAAGCTGCCACCGGATGAACGCCCCCCGGAGGAACTTCCTGATGATCCACTTGAAGAACCACCTCTAAAGCTACCGGAGCTTGAAGAGGAACGGCTACTGCTACTGCTGCTTCGGTTGATGCTTGAACTGCTGTTCCGTGATGAACTTGAGGAAGAGCGGTTAATTGACCTGCTGTTGCTTCCACTGTTCCTTGTCGGGCTACTGTAACTTCTCGTAGGCCGTGTTTGCGCAGGCTTGTTATTGGAACTCCCTGACCTTTGATATGAATTACTGCTGTTGCTGCGTGAATTCCCGGAAGGCCTTGTGTAACGAGAGTTGTTTTGCACATCCCTTGATGTATTATAATTATCCCTTGAGTTTGAACTTGAGGGTGTCCGGTTATAACTACGGGTTGTATTGTATCTGTTTCCGGTTCTGTTATCGGGACGTTGATAATACCTGGGTGTTTTATTGGTACTACTTTGATTATCTACCCTTTTATTGTCATCCCGATCTGCAGCAGAATTACGTCCGTTGTTATCTCTGGTTTCGCCGTATGCAGGACGTGCAGCAGGGTTCTCTTTTTGGTTCCTGCTGGCGTCGGCATCCTGAATTTCAGAGTCTGCCGCCTCAACATTTAATCTGTTTGAACGTGATTTGTCATCACGGCTTGCTTCGGATGCAGATGATTCTTTATCTGCCCTGCTTACATCACTATTTTCACCACGACGTATAGCAACGGGTTTGTCATCGTCATCTGATTGAATTCTATCTACGTTATTCACAACGGGAATGTTTGAATCAATTCGTTTGTTTCCATCATTCTCATCGGTATCACCACCGGGACCCGGACGTTGACCTGTACCGTTTCCACCTACTGATCCGCGGTGTCCGTAATACACATCATCATTATCATAGGCAAGCCAGTCATTATAGTTGCCGGAATACGCACCATCATGGTATCCATTCCAATAGCCATGAGAATAACCGTTCCAGTATGAGGAATAATAAGGGCTGTATCCCCATCCACCATAATAATATGGATTGTATCCCCAGTTGTAAGAATAAGGATAACCCCAACCTATGTTAAAACCCCAACCAGAATACCAGTTGTAATTTATGCCCCAGTACCAGTTATCATAATACCAGGGATCATAATAATAATCATGAAAATGCCTTAAGCGGCTGGAATATGAATTGCCATAATAGTAGTTGTTTACAACATCACCGCCGCCACCATAATATTCATCATCATAGTATCCGTCATCATAGTATCCATCGTCATAATAGGCGGTATCATTATAATATGCTGTGTCTTCATAGTAATATTCATCATCGGTGTATTGATCATCAGCATAATAATCCTCCTGATGTGCGGGATCTTCATATTGATTTTCATATTCGTTGTCATAAGATTCGGAATATTGATCGGGCTTTTCGGATGCTACTTCATCACCTGGTGAATAGTAAACATCATCATAGCCGTAACCTTCGCCCAAATGTACACTTGTGGTGCAGCTTGTAGCAAAGATTATAATTGCGAGTGATAATAATTTTAAAAGTTTCATAATTATATCTTATTTTTTTAGTTTTGAAATCTAATTTTCACTTAATAAGACACAAAATTCATACCAAGATTGATATGACAAAAGGATTAACAAAACGCAGCGAGAACTATTCACAGTGGTATAATGAGTTGGTTGTAAAAGCAGACCTGGCAGAGAATTCTGCGGTCAGGGGATGTATGGTGATCAAGCCATACGGATACGCTATATGGGAAAAAATGCAGTCAGTTCTGGATGGCATGTTCAAAGAGACCGGCCATTCAAATGCTTATTTTCCGCTTTTTATACCGAAATCTTTTTTTGGCAAGGAAGCTAAACATGTAGAGGGATTTGCTAAGGAATGTGCCGTTGTAACACATTACCGGTTGAAAAATTCAGAAGAGGGGATTGTGATTGACCCTGAAGCTAAGCTTGAAGAAGAACTTGTGGTGCGCCCGACATCGGAAACCATCATCTGGAATACATACAAAAACTGGATTCAATCGTACAGGGATCTGCCTATCCTTGTAAATCAGTGGGCTAACGTGGTAAGGTGGGAAATGCGCACACGGTTTTTCCTGAGGACTGCAGAGTTTTTATGGCAAGAAGGCCATACTGCACATGCCACCAAAGAAGAAGCCATTGAAGAGACAAAAAAAATGATCAATGTTTATGCGGATTTTGCTGAGAAGTGGATGGGAATTCCTGTTATTATCGGGACAAAAACGGATAGTGAACGCTTTGCCGGAGCTGTAGAAACATACGCCATTGAAGCTTTAATGCAGGATGGTAAAGCTCTCCAAAGCGGCACGTCGCATTTTCTGGGGCAGAATTTTGCCAAAGCCTTTGATGTGAAATTCCTGACCAAAGACAACAAAGAAGAATATGTTTGGGCCAGTTCGTGGGGAGTGTCAACCCGTTTGATGGGGGCTCTGATCATGGCTCATTCTGATGACAAGGGTTTGATTTTGCCACCAAAACTGGCACCAACACAAGTGGCCATTGTGCCTATTTTCAAAAACAAGGAACAACTGGATGCCATCCGGGAAAAAATGAATCCGGTCATGGCAGATTTAAAAGCCAAAGGGGTTACAGTGCATTTTGATGACAGGGATACACAACGTCCCGGGTTTAAATTTGCTGAATACGAAATGAAAGGATATCCGGTACGAATTGCTGTTGGCCCCAGGGACCTGGAAAACAATACATTTGAGGTTGCAAGGCGCGACACGCTTGAGAAAAATGTGATATCGGCAGACGGGATTGTGGATGAAATAATATCTTTACTGAATGATATTCAAAACAATATTTATTCAAAAGCAAAAGACAGGTTAATCAGCAATACAGTGAAAATTGATGATTATGAAACCTTTAAAAAACACATGAAGGAAACACCTGGTTTTGTAATGGCTCACTGGGATGGTACAGACGAAACCGAATCCCGTATTAAGGAAGAAACAAAAGCCACCATCCGATGCGTCCCCCAGGATATTGAACCGGAAGAAGGAAAATGCATGGTGACCGGCCAGCCATCCAAAGGCAGGGTTTTATTTGCTAAAGCGTATTAAAAATAAACAGATGAAAACAGAAATAATAAAAACCTTACTGGAAAAATCCCAGACGAAACAAATTGCCTACGATCACACAAAAAATGCGTTTAAACAACTGAAAATGTTGCTGCAGGATATTGTCAGTGAATACAATGCAGATTTGGATGATGCTGATAAACGCGTGTTGTTGGAGTACCGTGACCGGGGGTTGTTTGAAGCTGAAGTGCGTATTGCCGGCGATCTTTTAATTTTTAATATGCACTCAAATGTATTTGAATTTCCTTCCGATCACCAGGTGTGGAAAACTCAGAGTGCACAGGAATCAAAACTCAATACGTATGCCGGGATCATAAATATTTATAATTTTCTTGCAGACAGCTTTAAGTATAACCGTACGGATGACCTTGGATACCTTATCGGCCGGATATTTATCAACAGAAAAAATAAATACTTCATTGAAGGCAGGAAAGAAATCGGCTATACATATCCTACGTTTGAAGACCATGAGGTAAGCCGTGATGCACTCAAAAAAATATTAGAAGGCACCTTGTTGTTTGCGTTGAAATTTGATTTGCTGGTGCCTCCCATTGATAATATACAAGTGGCTTCGGTATCACAAATGCGTGAACGGATCAATAAGTCAAAGATACAAACAGGAAAGAGAGTGGGTTTTAATTACAGTCCCTGGGATGATTAGTGATTTTCTTTATCAGGATTAAGGATAAGTACAAAAAAAAAGGCTGCCCAAAACGACAGCCTTTTTTAATGTTATGAAAACTTACTATTTATTTTACGATCTGCAATTTTAGCATGGTATCTTGATCTTCCTTGGTAAGCCTCAAAAAGTAAATGCCCTGTTTTTGCTTATTAAGCTTGAGTTTGAACATCGCATCTCCGATGATGCCATTGTCAATAAGGCGTCCCTGACAGGTGTAAATTTTATAATCAACATCCTGGCAGTTTTCAATGATAAATTGTTCGGTTGAGGGGTTGGGATATACATTCACATCCCCGTAACCGAAATCAACAATGTTATCTGTCAACACATCAATTGTAAATGGTTGTGATGCTGTATCGTTATCAGTATTGCTGACTTCCAATGTAACATCATAACTTTCAGAAGCGGTTGTAATGTCCGGAGCAGTTCCGCTGAGGTCTGCCGTTCCGTCGCCATTGTCTGTAAGTGTTAGCCAGGCAGGAATGTCTGTAGCTGTAAAAGTTAAATCCAGAGTGTTGGGATCTTCAGCAGTTACGTTGTATGTGTATGTTTCTCCCTCACCGATTTCTGTTACAGGAGTAGAGGTAAAATAAGGTGTAGATCCTGGCATTCCGGGCCATTTGTATATACCGCCAATGTTTTCATCCTGATTGAATCCTCCTGCCCATCCGGTATTGATATCTAACATTTGCACGCATGTGTATTGCACAGAGTCATCCATTTGTGTCCAGGTATCACCGTAATCAAGTGAATACATTGATTTATTTTCTTCAGTTGTCTGGCTGATTTTAACGGCAACGACCATGCCTGGTTCGCCGGGAACTGCGGAAATGTCTGAAGGTTGATCTGCTTCATCAATAGCAATGACATCCCAATTGGCACCACCATCGGTGGTTTTAAGCATAGCCCAGCTGGTAATTTCACCTGTTGTCTGATCTTGTACCTGTGCGATGAGAAAACCATTGTCATCATCGGTCATTGAAATACGGCTGACGTTTTCTTCTCCGGTAGTAAGTACTTCCCATGTAGCTCCTTTGTCGGTTGTTTTGAAAAGGCGTCCGGTATTGGTTCCAAACCATGCCACATCCCCAACGGCATCATACACGCCTGTCCATCCCATTTCATCTGTTTCGGGATCAGGAATATTGGCTCCGTCAACGCGTGTCCAGTTGGTTCCTCCATCAGATGTGGTATAAATTTCAAATTCACCACCATCGGGGTCCCCCATGCAAAAACCTTCATTGGCATTAAACATGTGTACAACGTTGGGGAAAGATGCAGTTCCGTCAAAAGCTGCGGTTGTTTGCTCTGTCCAGTTTTGACCTCCGTCGTCAGTATGGTAAATGCCACCACCACCGTTAACATTGTACATGGCTACCCATGCGTTGAGGCTGTCAACAGCAGAAATGCATCCGGGGGAAAGACCAGAAGGTGTTTCTATAGTATCAGCAGTCCAATGGTCTCCTCCATCAGATGTCCTGACAAAGTCACTTGTGATAGAACCACCTGTTCCATCGTATGTTAATGCCCAGGCACTATTTGTGTTTGCAATGGCAACTTGAAATATGCCACGGTAAGGGCTTGTAAACCCTGTGTTTTGTTCTATCCATGCTGATTCAGGGCCTCCTGAACCCTCAGTGACAATGATGAACGCTGTTTTTTCTTCGACATTGGTATTGGTTCCGTCAGAAACTTCCAGGGTAACGGAGAAAACACCGGTTTCATCGTATTTTATGTTGCTGGGGTTTTGTTCAATGCTGGATGATATCATTGCTCCTTCAAAAGTCCAATACCATGATGTTGGGCTTCCGGTACTTAAGTCGGTAAAATCTACAGTACCGTCCACAGGAATAACCACCTGGCTGGCTTCAAAATCAGCAACCAAACCCACTGTTGAATCCTGTGCAGCCTGTACTGCATCTGCAGCATTTATACGACCTGATCCGATGCTGTCAATAAATTCTGTGTTTTCAGCATCAACGTTATCACATGTGGCTTTTAAAATGGCTGTGAGTTTTTCCGGAGTAAGATCGGGATTGGCTGAGAGCATCAAACCGCATAATCCGGATGTTACCGGTGCAGCCATTGAAGTTCCCTGCATAACATCGTATTGGCCGCTCACGCCATACTCGGCTGCTCCACCACCGCTTCCGTCGAGAAGGGAATTCATGTCACCGGCTTCACTGTATGTTGTTGATAACATTGTGAAAGCCCCAATGCCCATAAAACCATTATTAAAATATCCTCCGGGAGCAAGGACATCAATCCATGTGCCGTAATTTGAAAAATCGGATTTGTTATCACCCACATCGTTAGAACCAACTGCAATTACGTGATCAAGGGCGGCAGGATATCCTACATAGTTGATTGGAATGTCAGGATTCATCTGAGTTTCCATACCATTTCCATTGTTGCCGGCAGCTCCCACCATTACACATCCTTTGTTATAAGCATAGTTTACGGTATTTTGCATGGTTTCAAAGAATTGGGGTGAGCCCCATGACATATTGATTACATCAGCACCATTATCGGCAGCCCACACAATGCCTTCAAAACCTGCAGCCATGGCTTGCCCGTCGGAAGCATCATCACCAAGTTTCACAGCCATGATGCTGACATCATAGCCTATGGATGCTACGCCTACACCATTATTTGATTCGGCGGCTATTAATCCTGCCCCATGGGTTCCGTGAGACCATATATAAGTGTCTTCCGGTGGTGTGGGGTCATTATCCCCATTGCCTAAATCAACTTGTGCCACAACTTTATTTTGTAAATCAGGATGATCAACATATATGGCATTGTCAAGCACAGCGACCACGATGTTGGTATCTCCTGTGGTTATATCCCAGGCTGCTTCTGCATTGATATTGGTAAGGTGCCAGTTTGCTTCTGCTGTTCCGAACGTGCCGCTGGTTTCTCCATACAGGGGGTCATCTGGGACCAGTGAAATTCTGAACAATGGCGCCTTTTCAGCGTAATCTATTTCCGGTAAACCGTTCATTTCCTTAACCAGTTGTTCTACTTCATGAATTTTATCAAAATCCATGCGGAAAGTACGTTGTAGAATGTCTGATTCTGCAGTCATGAAAGGCATCCTCAAATCTGTGATTTTGTATTCTTCAATGAAATCACGAAGGAAAAACACATCTTTCGGGTTTATCTGGCCGTTTTCATCATGGCTGACATTCAGATTAACATCATCATTGATCTTAAAATAAATGCGTCCGTCAACGCACCAGTAATCCACTGTTTGTGCAAAAGCACTTGCTGTAACAACGA
>CAZTNS010000109.1:0-10808 GCA_964615585.1 uncultured Bacteroidales bacterium
GCTGAACATGACACTAACTATGTTTTTAGTGGATTTTGGAATGAAATAGCTAAAACACCATTAATTTGCTTTGTGGGTAAACATCATACTTCATTGATTTATTGGTAGAAGGTTTGCTTACAGATGTTTGCAACTTGCGAAACTTTAGTGCTTTATATTTATATTTTTTTACTTTTTTATTATTTATAATATTATCCGTTGCTAACGGTTATTAACCGTTCTTAACCGTTACGTACGATTTTATATCTGATTTTCAATCCTTTTTAATTTAACATAAGATAATTTATTTTGAATGATTTTTATGATTAAGTACAATTTATTATTTTTAATATATTGTTTTTCTTATTTTTTAAATTCATTTTAGAATATATAAATATTTGTATTCTGTTTTAATTTTTATATATGCGCATAAGACATCTACCCCTCAATGAGGCAAACAATTGGCAAAAATATGCAAAACTTAAAAACCAGGCGAGCAAAAATTTTACATTCCTCAAAAAGTGGCATATATAAACTGACTTTTGGGTATCATAAAAAATGCTTAACTTGCCTGATATTTTCAACAAAATTGTACTTTTGGGTAAATGATTGATGCCTTATACAAAATAAGCCCCGTATTTTTAAAACGAAGCTATATCAACGCTTTTAAAGCTTGGCAATACATAAAATACAAGATGGGGATCATCCGTTTTCAGGACACACCGGCCAGTTCGCTACCAAAAGAAACAATAAAATCATACAACAAACAACGACCTTACGGATACAGGCAGGAATTGTGTTATGCCCCTTTTACAAGCATGTTTTTTTCACGGGCAGGATATATGTCTCCCTGTTATGCCACTTATGGTGAAAAATCTGATCGATGGCCGGATAAAAGCATCAGGGACTCGTGGTTTAACGGGGAATTCCAAAACATACGAAAACACATTGGACATTATAACCTGCAGTATGCCTGCAAGTTTTGCCAGCCTGTGTTTGAATTCCACAATTTTGGGAGTTTGCTTTCCAACAAATACGAATCCTACGGCATCAACAAGCAGGCCTACCCAAAGATCATGGAATTTGAGCTGAGCAACCGCTGCAACCTCGAATGCATCATGTGTGATGGCAATTTGAGCTCCGCTATACGTAAAAACAGGGAAAAACAACCTCCCCTGCCCGATCATTACAATCAGGATTTTGTTGAAGAGCTGAAAGAGTTCATTCCTCACCTGCAAATGGTTGAATTTACCGGCGGTGACCCGTTTCTGATACCCATATATTACGATATCTGGGAACTGATACACGACATGAATCCCACATGCCAGATATTGATTACCACCAATGCCAATACCATGAGCAAGCGGATTGAAAACATGCTCAATACTTATAAAAATTTGCATTTTAACATTTCTCTCGACAGCCTGAACAAGGAACATTACGAACAAATACGGAGGGGCGCTGATTTTGATCAGGTTATCCAAAACACAAAACGGTTGATCGCTTATTGCCATGAAAACAACACTTCCTGCAACTTGCTTGTTTGTCCCTTAACCATCAACAGCCGAGATTTTCAGGGCTTGATTGAATTTGCCAACGCTCATGATATTTGTGTGTATTTTCATACAGTGGTAAAACCCCGGGAGCTGTCATTAAAATACCAATCCACAAGTTATTTATCAAATCTCATTGCTTACTTAAAAAACTATGCCCCACTGAAAAAATCCAGCAAACAACGGACTAACGCTGAAAATTATGAAAGCCTCATCAATTTGCTGGAAACATGGCAACATGAAAGCATATCACCAGACCATCAGAAACCAATGGATGCCGGAGAAATCATTTCCTCCCTCCAAAAATCACTGTCAAAACCTGCCTTTGACCGCTTAGTAAACCTGCTGCAATATTATCAGGATACCCCGGGCTACAACATACTGCTTCAAAAACTGCACACCATCAGCAAAGAAGACCTTAAAAACGCTCTGGATAAGGAAAAAACAGACAAACTACATCAGCATATTAAGGGGATAATGAATCTTTATCCCACGCAACCTTAAACATGATTCCAAGTAATCGGTATATATTTCAATTATTTTACGTGTATCGTGCTTTTATTTGACAATTAATATTTTTTGTCTGAATGAACCTGATTCTGTTTTTACATTAACATAATACATTCCTGCATTGCATGATGATAAATCAAGGTACATTAATTCAGAGCATATTTTATTACCGGTTTCCACAAACACCTTTTCTCCAAGTGCATTGTATAAAATTACATTTTTTGTTTGTGTTCCATCATGAAGTTTTATGTTAACTTTCCCATTGGTCACCGTTGGGTATATGTCTATTTTATCTTTTTCCATGCTGGTGTTGTTTACATAATCATCCCTGATGCAACGCACTGAACGAGCGAATGACGTGTTTGTATTCCCGTTTATTCTTCTTATTCGCATGTCGTTGTACGATAAAACCCGGAGGTAAGCATCTATGGCATCATTGGTAGCACTCCAAAAATCAGTAATGCTACCTGCTGCATAAAACTCCCCTTCATCATATGACCCGGCAGGCATTGCCGAAAAACCAGTGGAATTTGTTGCTCCTGCATTGGGAGCATTCCAATGTGATTCCCCTGTGGATTTTAATTTTCCTCCTTCATCGGCACCTCTAAACCCAATCGAATCAACACTGGCCTGCGACATCCCCAGGAACATTTCGAGCTCTTTCCATTCACTATCACTGGGCAAATGCCACCCTGAAGGGCATATCCCCTGAACTCCACTCGGATTATTATCTGATGCTGATGCCCCGTTCATGATAGCATCCCAGGTGTACAATCGGCCATATAGTGAAACATTGCTTTCGGGGTTGGTATATACACCAGACACAGTTGTACCATCAGAATAATGGGTGGTTTGCAGGTTTTTAGCTAACCAACATTGTTCCCCTATCTGTACTGTCTGATACCAGTTACCATCATAATCCTGTACACTATCCACACCACATTGAAACTGTGCAGTTACAGTATTTGACAAGATAAAAAAGAATAAAATAATAAATGATTTTTTCATGCTATTGTAAAAATTTTAGTTACAGTACTTTATATGCTTTACCTGCCCGTTAGCAGACAGGCGATAAAATTTAACATGGCCTGTTATTTATGACTACAAAACAAAAGTAATGATGTTATTATCGAATTCCAAATACGGTTCTACTGCTATATTAAAAAAATTATTTAGCCTGATCATCATTTTCTTTGTACTTTTATCTAAAATTTAATACGAACAAATATATCTGACGTGATTGAACTACTCAAAGACCTGTGGCAATACTTAAAAGAACGTAAAAAGTACTGGTTGATACCGGTGATTATTGTTTTGCTGCTTCTTGGGATATTAATTATCATCGGTGGCAGCAGTTCCGTGGCTCCTTTTATTTATACGATTTTTTAAATCATGGCATACAAGAGACAAACATCAGCACTAAAAACCATTTTGGTTATAACTGTTGGATTCATCATTATTTACTTTATCAGTGAATGGCTATGGGCGTTATGGATTGCTGTGGTAGTCGGTTTTTGTGGCATGTTATCAGATTATTTGGCCCGTAAAATTGATTTTTTATGGATGCAATTGGCACGTTTATTAAACCTGATCATGCCAAACATTCTCCTTAGCCTGGTTTATTATATTGTGCTTGTTCCCATTGCCCTTCTCTCCAGGATGTTCAATAAAAAAGGCCAATTACAATTGAAAAACAGGAAACACAGCATGTTTGAAAGCCGGAAGAGAACATTTACCCCATCATCATTTGAAAAACCCTGGTAAAATAAAAAAGACGTTCACAGAATGGCAACAAAAGGCAGCATGAAGAAAATACTTGGCATATCGGCATTTTATCATGATTCGGCAGCTGCACTGACCATTGGTGGAAAAATTATTGCGGCAGCACAAGAAGAACGTTTTACACGGGAAAAACACACAGCGGCATTTCCTGTCAACAGCATACGGTATTGTCTTGATGTTTCAGGTCTAAGTATTGATGACCTGGATGCTGTGATTTTCTATGACAAGCCGTTTTTAAAATTTGAACGTCTTTTACAAACTTATTACAGCTTTGCTCCCAAAGGGATAATTTCTTTTTTAAAAGCCATTCCGGTATGGCTTAACGAGAAAATTTTCATCAAAAAACAGATATATGACGGTCTGAAACAGGCATGCAGTTATCACAAAAATGACCTAAAACTCTTGTTTTCGGAACATCATCTCTCCCATGCTTCCAGTGCATTTTTTGCATCCCCTTTTCATGAAGCGGCTGTCATCACAATGGATGGTGTCGGGGAGTGGTGTACAGCCTCTGTCGGGACAGGAAAAGACAATAACATCAACATAATAAAATCATTAAATTTTCCGCATTCTCCCGGATTGCTGTACAGTGCTTTCACATATTTCCTGGGATTCAGGGTAAATTCAGGAGAATACAAACTGATGGGCCTTGCTCCCTACGGAAATCCAAACACACAGGAAACCAAAGATTTTATTGATTTGATCAAAGCACATCTCGTTGACATCAAAGAAGATGGGTCTTTGTGGTTAAACCAGAGATATTTTAATTATGCTACGGGCTTGAAAATGATCAAAGAAAAGAAATGGGAAACATTGTTTGGATTTCCACGGAGGAAACCCGAATCAGAAATAACACAACAACAATGTAATCTGGCACTGGCCATTCAGATAGTAACTGAAGAGATTGTCATCAAGATGGCACATGAAGCCAAAAAGCTGACAAATGCTGACTACCTGTGCATGGCTGGTGGGGTGGCCTTGAATTGTGTAGCCAACGGAAAACTCGCAGCGAAAGGAATTTTTAAAGGTATTTTTATTCAACCGGCAGCCGGAGATGCAGGTGGAGCTCTGGGAGCTGCACTGGCGGCAGAATACATGTATTTTGGAAGGGAACGGATAATGGTTACAGAGAAAGATAAAATGCAGGGAACACTCCTGGGACCAGAATATGATGATAAAGATGTCAGCAGGATGAATCGCAAAAATGATGCTGTTGCCGTCCACATCCCTGATTTTGAAATCCTTGCACAGAAGGTAGCTAAAAAACTGGCTGAAGGCAATGTTGTGGGTTGGTTTCAGGGAAGGATGGAATACGGGCCACGGGCTTTAGGCAACCGCAGCATTCTGGCTGATCCCAGAAATCCTGATATGCAAAAAAAACTGAACCTCAAGATCAAAAGCAGGGAAGGATTTCGGCCATTCGCACCTTCTGTCCTGGCAGAAAACAGTAAAACCATTTTTAATCTGCACCACAACTCTCCTTATATGCTTTTTGTGGCTCATATAAAAAAGGAACTCAGATATAAATTGCCTGTGAATTATGACCAATTGCCGGTATTTGATAAGCTATACTGCAAACGAAGCGAGTTACAGGCCATCACACATGTGGATTTTTCTGCCAGAATACAAACAGTACACAAAGACACCAACCCACGTTATCACAGGTTGATAAATGCATTTAATAAACATACCGGATATCCGGTACTTGTCAATACAAGTTTCAATGTGCGGGGCGAACCAATTGTCTGTTCTCCTTATGATGCATACCGCTGTTTTATGGCAACAGAAATGGATTATCTTGTGATTAATAATTTTCTGTATCATAAAACCGAACAACCGGATTATGAAAACAAAACCAATTGGCGCATATTGAGAAAAAAAGACTGACATTGCATGACAAATAAATTTTGCTTCGGTGGAAATATAGTTGCTTACATACTTTTATGAACAGTCACCATTAACAATGTCAAATTCAGTAATGTATTCATTGCAAAGGGTAAATCAACGGCCATTACGACATAAAAAACGGTACTCCAAGGCAATATTGGATATTTTGACTATTTTAGATGCATAAAATCATGCCGGATATTTTTCATTAAATTGAAAAATCATTCAAACCTTAAATCCGTAATGTGCCTGTTTATAACAGGATGGATAAAAAAAATGTTATGATAACTATCATGCTTACAGTAAACAATAATTAAAAACGAATGGTTCAAAAGGTACTCAGCATCATCATCCCTGCATACAATGAAGCTATGCATATCGGTTCATTGATCAAACTTGTTGCAGATACTAAAATGCAACTTCCTGTAAAAAAAGAAATTATCATTGTGGATGATGGATCAACAGATGGCACTTTTGACATTGCTTCTGATTATGCAAAACAATACAATGATCAAAAAATAATCCTGTTACAAAACAAAATAAACAAAGGAAAAGGCAGTGCTGTACGAAAAGGTCTTGAACATGCTTCAGGAGACATTGTCCTGATACAGGACGCTGATCTTGAATATGATCCGTCAGAATATGATGAACTTATCCAACCCATAATTGACGATCATGCAGATGTGGTTTATGGTTCACGGTTTATTGGTTCCAAACCCCAACGTAAGCTTTATTTTTGGCACAATGCCGGGAATAAATTCATTACTTTTCTGTCCAATCTGCTCACCGGGCTCAACCTGACAGACATTGAAACATGTTTTAAGGCTTTCAACACCACTATACTAAAAAGCATCAGTCTCCATGAAAACCGCTTTGGGTTTGAGCCTGAAGTAACAGCTAAGATCAGCCGCATAAAAGCCGTGCGTATTTATGAAATTGGAATAGCTTATCACGGCAGAACATATCAGGATGGTAAAAAAGTAAAGTGGCATGATGGTTTATGGGCAATATGGTGTATTATAAAATATAATGTTTGGAAAAGGAGATAAATCCATGGCACTGACAGATGAAATAAAGGTATAGTCCAAGCAACCCTTTGACACTTCAGCAAACAGTGTTGGTAAGCTCAGCACATAGCAGGACAGCTTCTTTGTCGCTACTTTCAGGGAGAAAGAACACCAAAGTCAGTCCCAACGTAAAGCACCGGCTGTATTCAAGACAAGCCTGCCTTGAACGGGCTAAAAGGGAAGAAATTTGCCAGACAGGCATAACATTAAAAACGGGAATTAGAAACAAGGCCACAATACGATGGTTTTTTTGTAAATTGCAGCATTATTGATAAAAATTAACACATGAATTAATGAACAAACAATGAAATAGAGGATGTAAAAATGAAAACACATAATCATCCCACATAAAAAGAACAGCATACATTAGATGTTGAGATGATTAAAAGAAACTTTGAACAATACAAAAAACACAGTTTTTTCAACATATTTTAGAAATACAAATGTATTTTAATACGCGCACATACCGAAAAATCATCAGGTTAAAACAACGTTGGTTATGGAATCAACTGGCTTTTCCTTTTATCAGCAGTAAAAACAAAAACAAACCGGCAATCAGGAAATACATATTTTCCCGTGTTACCGGCCCCAATCCTGTTGTTTGTCATGCGCCATACCGCAGCGTTTATTTTGGTTTCAATGGTAAAGTTCAGCCATGCTGTTTTAACAGGGAGCATCTGTACGGGAAATACCCTGAACAATCTGTTGATAGCATCCTCCATGGAGCAAAAAGAAAAGAGCTTCAACAAGCCCTTGATAATCAGGATTTTTCATTTGGATGTAAACATTGCCTTGAATTGATCAATGCAGGTAATTACGAAGGTGTGGAAGCCCGTTTATACGATGGCCTTAAAATCAATAAAAACTGGCATCCGTCAGAAATGATCTTTGAGCTTGATAATACCTGCAATCTTGAATGTGTTATGTGCGAAGGGCGATTCTCGTCAGCTATCCTGAAAAACAGGGAACATAAAATCTATAAACCAGGCCCCTATGATGATAAGTTTGTTGAACAAATAAAACCTCATTTAAGCAAACTCGAAGTTGCCAAATTTATGGGGGGTGAACCATTTCTCATCAACATTCATTACAAAATCTGGGATGCCATTCTTGAGGTTAACCCACGCTGCATCATCAATCTGCAAACCAATGGCACAGTATTCAATCAAAAAATTGCATCCCTCCTGAAACGCGGCCGTTTTCAAATAGGCGTTTCCATTGACTCCCTTGAAAAAGAAAAATTTGAGACCATACGCAAAAACGCGGTTTTTGAAAACGTTATGGACAATGTGGATAAATTCATTGCAGTGGGAAAAAGATCCGGTCATCACATCAATGTATCTGTTTGCCCCATGCAGCAAAATCGTTATGAAATACCGGACCTGGTCAGATTCTGTAACGATAAAAAGGTGTTTGTGTATTTCAATACAGTTTATACCGAAGGCT
Source organism: uncultured Bacteroidales bacterium (assembly GCA_964615585.1). Lineage (GTDB taxonomy): Bacteria > Bacteroidota > Bacteroidia > Bacteroidales > ML635J-15 > JAQIBY01. The sequence continues at coordinate 8,225 of CAZTNS010000109.1, forward strand.
TTAATCTTAGGGAACTGGTTGCATCAGAACTTGAAAGCCTGCTCCTTTTCTATCAACAGTCACTGGAAACACTACAACACACTAGCTTTATCCATCGAAGAAATCATAAATTATTCAAGTCACTTATAACCCAAATCCATGCCTGGTGGAAAAAAACAAAAACCGAGGAGGAACAATACCTTAAAAATCAAAACACCTCCAGGGCTGATCTGCATGCCCTTCTTGCCGCCAAACTGGGCGATACCCCCAATGCGCATGACAAGCTGGCAATAATTATAAACAAATTGCCCGACAACGTTATGTTCAGCAAACATCAGTTATTACAACTAACAAATATCCAGGAAGAAGATTTCATTCGGGAACTTGAAAACAATGATGTGGATACCCTCATTAACAAGTTTAATTATTTCATTGATAACCAAACATTTCCTAGAGAATGATACTTGCACAGGCAATTGATTGTCATTGGCACCACGGTGTATCTCAAACATAAACTTTCCCGGTAGCAGATCACAAAACCTTTATTACCTTAAATCATTTCTCTCATTTGATTTTCCACAGGCTTTCTGTATCTTTGCATTATGGATGTAAGCAAGACCGTTCATGGCCTCTGGATTGGCAACCAGCTTTCTTTTGTTGAAAAGCTGACCATCAAATCATTCCTTGACAATGGGTTTGATTTCCACCTGTGGTTGTACAATCCACTTATCACCCCTGTTCCTGACAAGGTAAATATCAGGGATGCATCCGATATCATTCCCCGACATGATGTATTCAATTACAGGTTCAAAAACCAGTTTGGCCACGGTAAAGGCAGTTTTGCCGGATTTTCTGATATCTTTCGTTATAAATTGTTGTATGAATACGGCGGCTGGTGGACAGATATGGATGTAACCTGCCTGAAAGCGCCCGATTTTGATGATGATTATGTGTTCCGTACACACCATACGCTTCCTTTGGTAGGCAACATCATGAAAGTACCACCCCGCTCCGACCTTATGAAATCATGCTATGAAGAAGCATCACAAAAAATCAACGAATACAACCGAGACTGGCACCTGCCGATACAAATACTGGCTGATAATGTTGAAAAACACAAACTAACAAACTACATTAAAAATTTCAGTAATCAGGACAGTTGGGATGTGATACGTCTGCTTTTGAGAAAAAACATGGACATTCCTGAACATTGGTATTTTATCCATTGGGTGAACGAAGAATGGCGCAGAAATCGCATTTCTAAATTGCGCACCATCAAAGGCTCTGTTTTTGACAAACTGCTTGACAAATACAAAATTGACCATCAAAAAGCCGGAAGTTTCCATAAAATCAGGCTATTATTCAGATTAAGCCTTCCCGGATATATCATCAACCGTTTTTTTTGATCTGCATTGTAGATGTATTTTTTTAAGAAAAGATACTATATTTTCACCGGATAGAAAAAAGCCCTTCGGGGAAAAACAAGCACCAAAACCTGTCCGGCGAAGCTTTAGCGGAAACGGATCACAAGCCCCAATTAACAAACAAATTATAATGATAAAGTTTTAAATGAAAGAAACAACAATAGCGGAAAAATCGGAGCGTGGGGATAAATCATAAACCCGGCTGCTGTTTAAAACATTTTTTCATTATTTTAATTTGAAAATTGGTAATTGGTGCTTGGAATTTATCGACAACATGTTGGTAAAAGCTACGCAAAAGCACCTAATTCATAGTGCCATGTACCTATGGATCAGTGTAGCACATAGATTAACACAGTATAACCTTGTACATAAACATCTCAAATACCATTTTCTCTACCTGTGAAAAAATGAATACCGATATAAAATCGCGGCAATATATTTTTAAGTTAACTGACTTAAATTAAAAAAGTTAATGTGCTTTTGCTTATCTTTTCCAAAGGCCTCCACAGTTTCTCCCAAAATTTTGTAAGTACATTTTTCCCCTTTAATTTTGGAAAAGTGTATTTCATAATCCTGACCATTTTCATCTATCATATGAACTTTTACAAGATTCTCAGATTTATCTGAGGTGAGGTCTGCATGGCAGACAGGACATTTGAATGTAAACTTATCACCTTCTTCCGGAGCAAACTCCGGGTGATAGCTGGCCTCGTAGTTCCCAGGCTCTGCATTTAGTAATACCAGACCTTTGTTGCCGTCGGATTTTTCAACAGTGAAAATGATATTATCACTTACATTCAGAAAAGCTCCGCAGTGTGGACATTTAAAATCATACATAATATACCTCCTGTTTTTATGGTTACTCCTTTTTATTTCTTCAATTCATTCTAAAGGTGTTATCCGAAAAATATCGCTCATTCCTTCCTGTCAAATCTAAATTTCGAATTAACCAATATCTCACTCACTATATTAAGCAAATTTAGTACTTTTTTTTGATAATCCCAACTTTGTCACTAACTTACTATAGTTTCGCAGAAAACATAACCTGTTTTAAACAATTTAATATGAACATTGTATTCATATAATATTTTGATTTTATGATGTTTATGCTTTCCATATTTATTGCATCAAAAGCATTTTAATACCGACATGCTATCAAGTTGCTTAATATAATTCACTCC
>CAZTNS010000110.1:0-10720 GCA_964615585.1 uncultured Bacteroidales bacterium
AATCAAATGCTTATTATATTTGTTAACTACTTTTATGACATTTTGAAAAATGCCTGGAATTGTTATCAAACCTGAACTCTCTCGCATTGGCATTGATGTTCCTGGAGGCAATATCATAATCTGGAATAACAGCCGCATTGGTGTTTCTGGAAAAGCCGGCTTCACTGACGTCGCCACCAATGGCCACAGAATACCCGTTTTTAAGCGATGTATTCAACAAATACATATAATCCTCGAGAGAAAGGTTCCAGTAGGTATCACATTTCCACCAGTTATCCGGTACTTTGTATATGGCTTGTTGGTTATAGGAAAATTCAATGCTTGACATAACGTCCACATAATCATCCACATCAAACTTCAGATAGGATTCCCTGAAACCGTCAGGGGTGTATTTATTTCCCTCATATTCAAATTCAGATGGTGGTTCTCCTATATGATGGTGCATTATTGACCTGATGGTAGAGATAACTTTTTCTTCATTCCATGCTGCCACCTTTTTTACATGATTCAGGTAAGATTTTATTTCTTTCATCATCTCGGCATGTGTATGATATTTACGGTCGTTTGTAAGTCCGGAATAAACATCATAAGGAACAGCACCGTGAAGTTTGATCATCCTGGTTACTGCATTAGCTTGTGAACCCTGGGAAAAATGAGATTCTCCACGGGTTTTCACATAACGCCTTGCTTTTTCAACATATTCCCAATACACAGTATAAATTTCAGACAATTTTACCGGGTTACCCCCTAGTCGCTTATGTTCGGATTCAAAAAACGAGGTGCCACCATAAGCCCAGCATGTTCCGGCATTTCCCTGAGATAACGTAGGTTGAGCCCAAATGGTAATATAGGCATCCGGATCATCAGGCAATTTTAAGTCCGATTGATCCATTACAAGATGTTTCTCAGTTGATTTTTTGTCTGTATTCTGTTTTATTTGTCGTACATCTTTGAGTATAAACTCCTGATAAAAGCCAGGTTCATAAGTTTTGTATTGTAGCTTGTCGTTTTGAGCAGTAACCGGTAAAACCACACCCAATACGATCAAAGAAAAAATAACGTTTTTTATCATATTTCTTATTTTATTTTTGGCGTGAAAATACAGAAAGATCACCAAACAAAAAAGCAGACTGTTTGAGTGCAGTTTATGTTTTTGGTTCTCCTTCAAACTTCGTGGAAAACAAGGAATATCTAAAGCTAAAAAGTTAGATGTAATGTTGTCGGGAGTCGGGAGCCGGAAGTCAGGAGTTGTGAATACTTTTTCCGACTCCGGTCTTCCGACTTCAGACTTGTAACCTATCGGTCATTACACAAATGGATTAGGTAAACAGCCGGCTAATCACAACCCATTAAAATTGAATAATTTTGGCTGCTCTCGACATAGCTCAAGCAACCCTTCGACTTTGCTCACTTCGACTGCGCTCAGTACATCGCAGGACATCGGCTTGGCTCTGCCCTTGGTTGCACAAAATTTGCAGTAGAACCATTATTTTAATTTGAATATTGTTTGAAAATTGGTAATTGGTGCTTGGAATTTATCGACAACATGTTGGTAAAAGTTTCGCAGTAAGCGCCTAAAGTATGTTTACACCCCTGCAGGAATTATGAGTTACCTTTCTTTTTTAATCTGTGACAGTGCAAATAAATGATGGCACTGATCGACCCGAATACAAAGAATAGTATCCCGGATAACAACAATGCAGATTGCAAATCGTACAGATCAGCATACCACCCTAAAAATGGGCCTGTTATGGCAAAGAAAATACGGATGACGAAATTCCTGACAGAAAGCACAGTAGCACGTTGATCCGATTTGGTAAGCCGGTTGATGTAATCTTTGAGAACAGGTGTGGCTACCCCCCTGGTAAAATAAAACAATACCAAAAAAGGCATTACCCACAATGTGCTTAAAAAAGCCAGGGAAACGTATCCGATCCCGATAAAGAACATAATGCCCAATATGGTTTTTATATCGCCAAGCAGGTACTCAATACGGTAGGCGATAAGGCTGGTGAGCCCAACCGTAAGGTTCAGTGCAGCCCAGGTAATACCAATTTCTGCTTTAGAAAAACCAAGTATTGTATCCATATAGGGTTGTATGAACCATGCCATAGTCAATGTAGCACAACCGGCTATTGATGAAAATAAAATATTATACCTGAGTACTTTATTGCTGATAAGTGCTTGTTTTACAATGCTGAGTATTTTCCGGATATTGCCTTTTTGCAGGCCTCTGTGGCGGGGTGGTTCTTTTAAAGTAATGGCAGCAGGAATGGCAATGGCTGCAACTATTATTTGCGCCTGAAACGGGAGCCTTAAGCTGATCTCCGCAAGTGCACCGCCCGCCAAAGCCGCCAGGGTTTCAGAAAAATTTCCCAGCGAAAGCACACGGCCTTCGTATTTAAGATAGGATGATTGCTTATTTTGGCTTAATAATGTGTCGTAAAGCATGGCTGAATCCGATCCTGAAATAAAACTTTGTCCCACACCCAATACCAGTTCGGCAATGAGGAAGCCGGCAAACCCATACGAGAAACTGTAAACCACAAAACCAAGACAACCCAGTACAGCACCGATAATAAGGGTTGTCTTCCTGCCCCAGGTGTCGGCTACATATCCCGATGGTATTTCCAGCACAACAATGGCTACAGAATATACTGCCTGCAAGGTGAGTACCTCACGCATCCCCAATCCGTTTTCCTGGTAAAACAGCACAATAATAGGCATGGTCATCATAAACCATTTGGCTACCTTGATGAGGTACAGACGAGGTATGTTTGACTGTAAACCCTGCATTTCGGGGCAAAGATAACACTGCTGATTCAGATTCCAACCAAAATTCTGATTTGGACAAAAATTGTTTATCTTTCAATTGTTGAAATAACCGGCAGATTTTGGTATTTTTGTTTTCTTGAAACTGGTAATATGACATTAAATCAGATACTGAAAGATATTGACAAACGGATATTTCAGCCTGTCTATCTGTTGTGGGGTGAAGAACCATATTTTATTGATGTTATTGTTGATAAGATTATAAAAACAGTGTTAACGGAAAGTGAAAGGTCTTTCAACCAAACTGTATTGTACGGAAAAGATACCAACGCTTATGAAATCAATGAAATAGCGAGGCGTTTCCCAATGATGGCCAATCATCAGCTTGTGATTGTCAAAGAAGCACAGGAACTGAAAGATTTTAAAAAATTGGAATCCTATGTCTCTGATCCCTTAAAAAGTACAATCCTGGTGTTTGCTTTTAAGTACAAAAAAATTGATAAGCGGCTGAAAATTACAAAGAAGATTGAAGAAAACGGGTTGGTATTTGAATCAAAACGTGTGTATGAAAACAAGATTCCGGCATGGATTGAATCTTACCTGGTTGACAAAAACTTACGTATTGAGCCCAAAGCCACCATGTTGCTTTCAGAAAACCTTGGTACAGGATTGTCCAAAATTGTCAATGAACTCAATAAACTCATCATTACCATGCCCGAAGGTGCTGATACGGTAACCCCGGAAATGGTAGAAAAAAACATCGGCATCAGCCGGGATTTTAATATTTTTGAACTTCAGCGGGCATTGGGAACACGTGATAAATCAAAAGCCTACATTATTATTGATTTTTTTGGTAAAAACCCTAAAAACAACCCCGCAGTGCTTACCGTTATGATGTTGTTCGCTTATTTCAAACGCTTATTGATATTGAAAAACCTGAAAGACAAATCCCGTAATTCTGTTGCAGCTTCACTGGGGGTATCGCCATATTTTGTGAATGAATATGTGCAGGCATCAAAACATTATAACTTAAAGAGCCTGGTCAACATCGTTGCCGTATTGAGGGAATATGATATGAAAGTAAAAGGCGTTGGTGCCGTTAATATGTCTGAAGCTGAATTGATGCGAGAAATGATCTATAAAATACTACATACCTGACTTGCCTGCCTGTCGGCAAGGCAGGAAGTTCAAAAACTTGCACGAGGTAGCACTAGCGAAGATGGTGTCCCAAGTTCAAAGCTCAAAACACAAAATCCAAAATAAATCCTAAATCACAATATCAAAAAAACAAACAATAAACATGAAACACGATACTGCCGCCCTGCGCTGAACTCTGAGCCAAGTTCGGGACTGGCTCTGTCGAAGGGAGCGGAGTTGAGGGGGACGAAACATGAAACACGAATCGGCTCACGATAATTTAACCAATATAAAGTTATTTTTATGATTTTATTTTTGGGATTTGCGATTTATTTTGAACTTTGATTTTTAAAATTGGGATTTTCTGTCATAATATGTTAGAAAATGAGATAAAAGATACATATGGAAACATTACTTATCATAATCATTGCATTAACAGGTATTGTGTCATTCATTACATGGCAACACTCCGATTGGTTTGAAAAACTATTGTATAAACCCTATGATGTTTATAACCACAAGCAATATTACAGGTTGATAAGCCATGCATTTCTACACGGAGGCTGGATGCACCTGTTAATAAATATGCTCGTGTTGTATTCATTTGGTCGTGTGGTGTTGATTTATTTTTCCATGCATCCTTCATTTTCGGGGTTTGCATCAGGTCATTTTTTGATATTGTATTTCGGCAGTATTTTGTTTTCCAGCCTGTTTAGCCTTGCCAAATACAGGAATGACTCCTCATACTCCGCTGTGGGAGCGTCTGGTGCAGTTTCTGCTGTGGTGTTTACCAGTATATTTTTTGTGCCCTGGCAGCCGGTGTATTTTTTTGCTGTGTTGCCCATTCCCGGTATTATTTTCGGCGCAATTTACCTTGCCTATTCATATTATATGGATAAGAAAGGCAAAGACAATGTAGGCCATGATGCCCATTTCTGGGGAGCTGTTTTTGGCTTTGCTTATCCAATGATGGTGAATCCTGCCTTAATTCAGGAATTTTTTACTAAATTGCTGGCTGTAAACATGTAAATTATGAAAAATAAAGCAGTTCTTTTTGACAGGGATGGGGTGATCAACCGGGAGATAGGTGACTATGTGCAGCATTTAGATGATTTTCGGCTTAATCCCGGAATTCTGCATTCGATAAAACTGCTTAAATCCGAAGGCTACAAAGTCATTATTGTGAGCAACCAGGGAGGTATATCCAAAGGCTTATATACCAAAGACCAACTGGACTGTATGCATGATCTTTTGATTGAACAAGTCAGACGATCAGGTGCCGACATTGACGAGATATATGTGTGTCCCCATCACAGCAGCATAGAGAAATGTTTGTGCCGTAAGCCATCAGGGCTGATGCTGGAAAAAGCAATCGCCCGTTTTGATATTGATAAATCAAGATCAGTTTTTATTGGAGATGCTGACAGGGATGTTGAAGCAGCCAACAGAGCAGGTATCCGGGGAATAAAAATCAAATCCAACAGCAATATCATGCCTGTAGTTAAGCAGATTATTAACGGTAATACCTTTTAATTTGTATGTCACGACACATTATATATAATGGGGAACTGATTAAAAATGAGCACATTTTTAGTGCAGAGCATCCTTTAATACAAGGCACCAATACATTGCGTTTTGAGTGGTTTGTGGTATCATCTGCATTGCCATTTTATCAGGATGAATTTCGTCGCATAAAAAAAATCGCAACCAAGAAAGGGTTACCCTTACCTGAATGGATGACGTCAAATACCTTTTCTCAGGACATCAGGCATTTGTTTCAGATGAACAGAATATATCAGGGGGGATTGTTGCGTATGGTGATTTTTACTGATAACCAAGGTGGGAAAGCTTCCTATTTAATGACGGCAACATCAAAACCCAATCAGCAATTTATATTGAATGATGAAGGGTTTTTGATTGATGTGTTCCGCAGGCACCGGTTATATTCAGGATCTGCCGAAATATACGACACCGGTTTATCCGCTACAGAAACATCCGCTCTTTTCGATATGCATGAAGGAAAATACGATCAGTTGGTGTTGTTAAATGAAGTAAACCATGTGTCACGCTTTGTTGGTGCTAATTTTATGATGATCAATGATGATGTAGCCTATACACCGGCGTTGGAGGAAGGAGCAATTGATGATATCATGAGGCAACAGGTGATAGAAGCTTGTTTGAACTTAAAATTAAAGGTATTTGACGATTGTATTATTCATCAGGATGACCTCAAATCTGCAAACGAAATAATCGTTTTAGATCCCGTTGATGGAATACGTTGGGTAGTCGGATACCTGAAAAAACGGTATTTTCGTCATCATTCACCCGCATTGTGTGATGAGTTGAACAAACTTTTTTTTGGAAAATAGAGGAAAAGAAAAAAGGCCGGAATTCTTCCGGCCTTTTATATTGTTGTAGTAAGGTTTGTAACAATTAATAAGGAATAAAAATTTCTTCTACTTTTTCAGCCCCTTGTCCGGGATCATCTAAATTTGTAACGGTGTAATACAATTCGATTTTAGTGACAAAATCACCATTATAAGTTATTTTCGACCGGGGATAACCATCGTCGTCTTTTCTTCCCACAATTTTGTGGTTGATATCAGCAACAGAGTCTTTCTTTTCAATTGTTGGGAGATGGATGTAATCATACCTTGGCATCAGGGGCATGGTTTCAGTATAATACATACCATCATAAAAAGGAAATTCAGCGTCTTCGTTGCTACCCAGCCAACCGAAAAAATCATTTGGTTCCACAGTGGGATCTGTCATGTCGGGAGAATCCTCAGAAGAATAAAGCCTGCCTTCTGCTTTTAAGTAAGTGGGTTCACCTTCATAGAGATGTAAATATGATTTTGAAAAACGGATTCGGCCTGCTTCCCTTGGGTCTGCAGAGATTCGTGCCCTGAATGATGTATCCTTGATCCTTTCATAATCAGCCGTTACAATGTATGAGCCCGCTGCTATTTCGGCGGGATTAACGACGGTTACGGTACGTACGTCTTCAGAGGTATTGCCGGCAATATCCGTAGCGGTATAAGTGATCTCATATTCACCAGCACTACGCAATCTGCCTGAATTGTATAAAGACATTTCATCTTCGAAATCACTCTCAACAGTGATGTCTTCAGCGTAATCCTTATTGTCTTCTACCAGTACACCCGGATCCTCAAACACAGTGTATAAAAGGACTGTTGTATCTTGTGGCTGATCAAAATGAATGCTGGGTTTTATGGTATCATCATTCGGACAGCCTGTAAAAACTATCAACCCAACAATTGAAATCAATACGATAATGTTTGTTAAAAAACGTTTCATAATGGCAATAATGTATTAGTTAAACATAGACTGCTAAGATAATATTTTTTTTTGTACAAACAATATTTTTATATTTTGTTGCGAAAATATCTTCCGGCTTTTGACTCCCGACTTCCGTCTTCCGATGGATGCTTTTAAATATCATATCATCAATGTGGCGTATATATTTCATCAACATTGTCTGCTCCCTGTGCGGGATTGTCCTGGTCGCTAATATTATAATGCAATTCTATTTGCGTTATGTTGTCACCGGAATAATGAATTCTGGACAAGGGCAAATCCGTGTCAGTGTCTTTTTTTCCTGTAATGATGTAATTTATGTCCGAAGCCTCTTCAGTGACCTCATAAGATGGAATGTGGATGTAATTATACCGGGGCATCAGTGGCATGGTTTCGTAATGATACATGCCTGCGTAAAAGGGTGTGCCGGGATCGTCAGAGGTGCCGAGCCAGCCTATATTATCATCCGGTGCTATGGCAGGGTCGGTTATGTCCGGGGAGTGATCGGGAGAATACAACAAGCCTGTGAGGTTCAAATAAACGCTATTTCCATCCACATCATGGACGTATGTTTTTGAAAAATGAACGTTCCCGGCCTGGCCGGCATCCGCTGTAATGTTGGCAACAAATGTTGTGTTATCAATGTTATCATACGTCCCCTGCACTTCATACGAACCCGTTATGATTTCCGCCGGGTTGACAACTTGTACTGTGCGGATGTCTTCGGCATGATTCCCCTCTGTATCCGTCGCTGTATAAGTGATTTCATAATCACCCGTACGCCGCACTTCTCCTGTGCTTAACCGTAACATAACATCATCAAAATCGCTGGTTACTTCTATGTCTTCTGAATTATCACTGTTGTCCTCCACTATAACACCGGGATCTTCAAATACCGTGTATAATAGTATGGTGGTGTCCTGTGGCTGGTCAAAAATAATAGTTGGAGGTATAGGATTTGGGTCCTTGCATCCGGTAAACAACACAAGGCTGGTTAGAGAGAGCACCAAAATCGAATGGAATATTATTTTTTTCATGATGGTATAAATTTTTGGTTTTTAATTATGCTAATGTAAGCAAAATATTGTTAGCATGATAAATTTTCTTACATGATATTATCATCTGTACGAAAAAAAAATTAATTTTGCTTTTTAACATCGATTAATATCAAACTTAACAAGCAAATCTAAACTATGAACATTCACGAATTTCAGGCCAAACAGGTATTCAAAACATTTGGTGTGCCTGTACTTGAAGGGTATCATGCCGAGACTCCGGAGCAGGCTGAAAAAGCAGCCGAAAAATTGTCATCTGAAAAATTTGTAGTAAAAGCCCAGATACATGCTGGAGGCCGGGGAAAGGCCGGAGGGGTGAAAATAGTATCCACTCCCAAGGAGGTGCATGATGCTGCAAAAGAAATGCTGGGCAAAACCCTTGTCACGCATCAGACAGGCCCCGAAGGCAAAACCGTTAAAAAATTGTATGTCGAAGCCGCTACCAACATCACTGGCGAGTTTTACCTTGGTATAACATTAGACAGACAACAGGCCATGCCGGTGATGATGGCGTCAACCGAAGGCGGGGTGGAAATTGAAAAGGTGGCAGAAGAAACCCCTGAAAAAATATTGAAAGCAACCATCAATCCTTTGTATGGATTGCGTGCTTTTCAGATACGTGAACTGGCTTTTGGGCTTGGTTTGTCGAAAGGACAAATGAAACATTTCGGGAAATTTGCTGCGGCTTTATACAATGTGTATATTGAAAACGATGCCAGCCTCATTGAAATCAATCCACTTGCTTTGTTAGACGATGACAGGTTGATTGCCCTGGATGCCAAAATGGGATTTGATGACAACGCGCTGTTCAGGCAAAAAGACATTGTTGATATGCGGGATTTCAGCGAAGAGGAACCCACAGAAACCGAAGCGGATAAATACGGTATGTCTTATGTGAAACTTGACGGAAACGTTGGGTGTATGGTCAACGGTGCAGGCTTGGCCATGTCAACCATGGACATCATAAAATACAAAGGGGGAGAACCGGCCAATTTTCTGGATGTAGGCGGGGGTGCAAGCGCTGAAACTGTGGCTAAAGGCATGGAAATCATCTTGAATGATGCTGCTGTGAAAGCCATCTTTATCAATATTTTTGGTGGCATTGTCCGTTGCGACCGGATAGCCAATGGCATCATCCAGGCTACCCAACACGTGGATATCCCCGTGCCGGTGGTGGTAAGGTTAGATGGCACAAATTCACAGGAAGCGATGGATATCCTTGAAAATTCAAAAATACCCCAGCTTGTAGCTGCCAAAGACCTGAATGAGGGTGCCGAAAAAGTTGTTCACATTGTAAAAAACTAACATCATGAGTATTTTAGTCAATAAAAATTCTAAAGTCATTGTACAAGGTTTTACCGGAAAAGAAGGCAGTTTTCATGCACAGCAATGCATGGATTACGGAACCAACATTGTGGGAGGCGTCACGCCTGGCAAAGGCGGCCAGACGCACCTGGGGAAACCGGTGTTTAACACCGTGAAAGAAGCACGCCAAACCACTGGTGCCGATGTATCACTTGTGTTTGTGCCCCCGGCTTTTGCTGCCGATTCCATCATGGAAGCTGCCGATGCAGGCATTGAATTGGTGGTGTGCATCACAGAAGGCATTCCGGTGAAAGACATGATTTATGTCAAACAATACCTGGAAAATTCGGATACCAACATGATTGGCCCCAATTGCCCGGGCATCATCACCGCTGATGAATGCAAGATTGGTATCATGCCCGGTTTTGTTTTTCAACCCGGAGAAATTGGTCTGATCTCAAAATCCGGAACACTCACTTACGAAGCTGCTAACCAAGTTGTCAAAGCAGGCTTTGGTATTTCTACCGCTGTGGGGATTGGTGGTGATCCCATCATTGGATATTCCTTTATTGATTTGCTTGATATGTTTGAAAAGGATCCGAAAACAAAAGCCATGGTAATGATTGGGGAAATTGGTGGTGACATGGAGATAAAAGCCGCAGAATACATAAAAGAAAACATCTCAAAACCGGTTGTGGGTTTCATCGCCGGGCAAACAGCTCCCAAAGGCAAGCGCATGGGACACGCAGGCGCTATTATTGCCGGAAGCAAAGGCACTGCTGCTGAAAAAATTGAAGCCTTAAAAAATGCAGGCGTCAACGTGGCGGATACAGCCGCCGAAATCGGTCAGAGCCTGAAAGAAAGCTTGTAAACTTATTATTACTGGTTCTACTGCAAACTTAGCCGGTAATGATTGAATTATTACTGTTGAGTGAGAATCAGGAATTAGAAATAAAAAGCTCATCAATAAAAATCACCCCATGCTTATAGCCTGCTTGAGATTGATGACTTTACTACTTGAGTCGATGTACCACGTTCTAAAGCCGCTTAAACCCGAACTGAAGGTCATGGTTAAGCGGTTGCTCAAGAGCCTTTACAGAATAATCCAACGACTGCATATAATAATTTCAAAA
>CAZTNS010000111.1:0-10707 GCA_964615585.1 uncultured Bacteroidales bacterium
CTATGTTACAGAGGCCGATAATGCTTCTTTTAACTGGATGTACATTGATGATGTCACTGTACGAGAACTCAACACAGAAACCGACATCCTCACCTACAGCTTCCCCGAACAAACCACCGCTGCTGATATTGACGATGTCAATCACACGGTGGAGGTGGAAGTCGGAAACGGCACTGATCTTACGGCCCTTGTGGCTGATTTCACCCTTTCTACCGGCGCTACAGCTGAAGTGGGCGGTACCGTTCAGGAATCCGGCGTTACAGCCAACGATTTCAGTTCACCCGTGACTTACACGGTCACTGCTGAAGACGGCACAACCACCCAGGATTGGGAGGTTACCGTCACTGTAGCTGATATCTATTCTGAAGCTGAAATTCTTGAATACAGCTTCCCCGAAGAAACCGGGCCCGCCTCCATTGATACTGTGGCAAACACCGTGGATATTGAAGTGAACTTTATGGCGGATGTAACCGACCTCGTGGCTGAATTTGAGCTGTCTTATGGCGCTACTGCCGAAGTAGGAGGTGCAGTTCAGGAATCCGGCGTCACCGCCAACGATTTTACTGATCCGGTAACATATACCATCACCGCTGAAGATGGGACAACCACCCAGGATTACACAGTGACGGTAACAGTTGCTGATGCCCCACTCGGTGCAAACTGCGACAATCCTTATGTAATTGAACTCCCTGCAGAGCTGACTTATGAACATCTTAGTCAAACCACCTGCGGCCTGGGTAATGTGTTTGAAGACACCGACCTGTATTCTTATGATAACGGTGAAGATGCGATCTATGAAATTACCGTTACCGAAGATGTGGTTGTGGATATTACTTTGAATCCAATGTTAACAACCTATTCAGGTATTGGTATATTTGAAACCTGCCCGGATGACAACCTGTTGATTGAAAAAGAAAGCAATTCAACTTCAGACCCAAGGGTATTGGAAGGTATTTTACTCACACCGGGTACCTATTACCTCATGATTGACAGTTATGCGTCTTACACTGAATGCATCCCTGAATATGATTTGACAATTGAAGCTAGTTGTCTTCCACCCGAAGATGTTGAGGCTACTATTTTATCGCCAACTTCTGCAGATGTAACCTGGACACCCTTATCAATGGGTGATTCCTGGCAACTGAAAGTGGATACCACTTCCATTGATCCAACAACAGATGATGGGTATATATTTGATGATGAGGTGACACCCGATCCTGAGCAGTCCCTTACCGGCTTAAATCCGGATTCAACTTATTATGTCTATGTACAGGATAATTGCGGATCCGGCTGGTCAACCGAATACACATTCACAATGCCATCTGCCTGCCCGCAACCCACAGACCTGTTTGCTTCAGCCATTGGTTCAGATTATGCTGAACTGGACTGGACAGGTTACGGCGAAACCGAATGGAACATCAAGGTTGATACCGTTTCCATTGATCCGGCAAGTGATCCGGGAGAGATTGTTGATGAACTGACAACAACAAAACCTTATCCTGCTTCAGGGCTGACACCCAATACTACCTATTATTTTTATGTACAATCCTCTTGTGATTCTGACTGGTCACCCGAAGGTATGTTTACCACTGAATGTGAGGCTTTTATACCTCCATTCCTTGAAGAGTTTACCACATGGTTCCCTGAATGCTGGTCTGAATCAGAAGCATTACTGGAAGACCCGATTGACCTGACAACAGAACCAACAAGTGATTGGATTGATGATGACTTTGCCAACAACACATCCAACCCACAATCGGCAAGACTGAACATATATGGAACGGCCAAAAAAGATTGGCTGATTTCACCGGAAATTGATCTTGGTGACGGATCTACGTCGTATCAGCTCGAATTTGACCTGGCACTGACAGATTTTGCCAACGCTGCTGCTCCGGATACGGACGGTGACGATGATGTGTTTGCCGTTGTCATTTCTACGGATGGTGGTGTCACCTGGGAAGAAGCCAATGTATTACGCCGTTGGGACAATGCCGGTTCTCCATATGTTTACAATGACATATCGTACACAGGAGAGCAGGTTATTCTGGACTTAACAGGATATACAAACACGGTTAAAATTGCATTTTACGGTGAAAGTACCGCATCCAATGCAGACAATGATCTCTTTGTAGATAATGTTGAAGTTGTTGAAATCCCTGCATGTCAGGCGGTTATTAATATTGCCGTTGAAAATATAACCTCAACGTCAGCAACTGTAAGCTGGACAGAATACGGAACTGCAACCGATTGGAATGTAATTTATGGTGAAAGTGGTTTTGATCCTGCTACTGAAGGTACAACAGAAGCTGCCTCTGCTATTCCATACACAATCACCGATTTAACTGCAGGCACTGATTATGACGTATATGTACAGGCTGATTGTGGTGGCGGTGATCTTAGTGATTTAACAGGGCCTGTAAGTTTCAATACTGCACTTTGTGATCTTGCTGATCAGTGTGATTATGTTTTTGATCTTGAGGATAGCTATGGTGACGGATGGAACGGTAACTATATCAGTGTTGTTCAGGATGGTTTGGAAGTTGCCCAGATAACTATGGATGATGGCTCTGCTGAAACCATTCATCAGACACTTTGCGACGGTTTTGTAACAGAACTGATTTGGCATACAGGCTCATATCCCTATGAAACTTCATTTACAGTTTATGATCCATTTGATAATGTGATTGTTACAGGTGACGGAGATAGCTATACCGATGGAGAAGTCATCCATACATTTACTTCTGAATGTACACAGCTAACAGACCTTGCGCTCATTGAGCCCACAAGTGGATTTGACTGTGATCTCACCAATGCCGAATCAGTATATGTTGAGATTGAAAATGTTGGCGATGCTACCATTGCATCGGGTGATTCAATCAACTTTGTGCTTGACAACGAAGGCACCATACTGATTGATGAGTACATTTACCTGAGCTCAGACCTGGCTCCCGGAGAGATATATGATGGTTTCACAGATACTGAAATTGACCTGGCCGCTGTGGGAACCTACCTGTATGAAGCATCCATCACACACCTTGATGACGCTAATCCAGACAACGATACCATTGATGGTTACCTTGTCCATTTCAGCCAGGAAGTTGAATTTGTGGATGCTGTCAATGATACCATCTCAATCAACTCTACTGATTATCCTTATACCATACAGGCCGAGGTGGTTTACACACCGGATTCAACCCTGACACCGGCTTATCTCTGGGGTGACGGTACTACAACCACTTCTGATCTGACAGTAAGTGCAGACGACTGGTACACACTTGAAGTAACCACTGAAGGATGTACAGTAGAAGATTCGGTGTATGTTGCTTCTTACAACAAACTTGACAGTGAACATGCTGCCGGGCTTGCTATTTATCCGAACCCGACTGAAGGTGACTTTATAGTTGATATGACACTTGCTGAGAAACAGGATGTTGTATTGACAATCATCAACAGCAGCGGTCAGTTAGTGCGCAACTATAAATTCGATGATGTTGATCAACTCAGAAAATCCATTGACCTGAATGATGTGGCCAAAGGATTGTATAACCTGAGAATCAATGCCGGTGATACATATTATACCCGCCAGATCATTGTAAGATAAAACAGAGATACAATCAACACTGTAATAAAAACATCCCGTCATTTGGCGGGATGTTTTTTGTTTATCGGAAATTTATTGAATGACCTGTTTTCCGTCTGTTTATGGATGTTGTATTGTGTTTTATCAAGCTTGCCGTGATCAGAATTGCCGGTAATTCATCCACATAACTCAAAGCTTATAGTGATATTATTATAATGATTATGTAAACTGACAAACATTCATTAATTTAGTGGCAAACAAAAACATTGAAGCGGTATGACACAAAAAATAAAACTTGGTTTGCTTAAAGAAACCAAAACCCCACCTGACAGGAGGGTGGTATTAACTCCCGTACAGGTTATGCAGGCAAAAGAAAAGTTTCCGCATGTGGAAATTGTAGTACAACCAAGTGATCTGCGTTGTTATAAAGATGAAGAATACGCAAGGCTTGGCATTGGTATGCAAGATGATTTATCAGATTGTGATATTCTGATGGGAGTAAAAGAAGTGAAGATTTCCACATTGATACCAGGAAAAAAATACCTGTTTTTTTCACATACGCACAAAAAACAGGAATACAACCGTCCCTTGCTTCAGGCTATGGTAAAGAAAAACATACAGATGATTGATCATGAATGCCTTACGGATGATCACGGAGTCAGGCTGGTGGCATTTGGGCGATGGGCAGGCATTGTCGGAGCATACAACGGGCTCATTGCATGGGGTAAACGTTCTGGTGATTATGATTTGATCAGGGCAAAAGACTGTTTTGACATGCAGGAAATGCTTGATCAGATTGAACATGTTATACTATCACCAAGGGCTAAGATTCTTATTACCGGTGGCGGAAGGGTGGCCGGTGGTGCATTGGAGACCCTTGAACCATTGAATCTACATAAAGTAAGCCCTGAAGATTTTCTAAGCAAAACCTTTGATGAACCTGTATATTGCCAGGTCGATGCTGATAAATATGTTGAATTAGAAAGGGGTGGCTGGAAATCTTTTGAACACTTTTTTAATAACCCACACCAATACAAATCCACTTTTAAACCTTATAGTAAAGTTACTGATATGTGGATAGCATGCCATTTTTGGGATCAGAACAGCCCTGTGTTTCTGAACCCGGAAGATTATAAAGAAAAAGATTTCAACATCAAAGTCATTGCTGATGTCAGTTGTGATATTAAGGATCCCATCCCATCCACACTTAGGGCATCTACAATAGCTGACCCGTTTTATGGATATAATCCCACCACAGAACAAGAAGGAGATGCTTTTGATGATCATAATGTCACCGTGATGGCGGTGGACAATTTGCCCGGAGAATTGCCACGTGATGCTACGAAGGATTTTGGCAAAACACTTTTAGAGCGCGTTTTTCCTTACCTTTTTGATGTTAAAAATCCTGACAATGATGTTATAATGAGGGCAAGTATATGTAAAGATGGTAAACTAACGGAGGATTTTGCTTACCTTCAGGATTTTCTGGAAGAAAAAGAATAAAAACTTCCAGTAGGCCCGGAAGCATTTAAAGGAATTTCATTCATTCTTTAAACAAACAATTGACAGGGCAGGTTTATTGGTTGAAATGTTTCAGCCGTGAAATTATTTCTGTTGGTTTTTCTGCTTTAAAAACTGCAGATCCTGCAACAGCGGCATCCATGCCTGCATCTGACAGTTGTTTCACATTACCGGGAGATACACCTCCATCAACTTCAATGATGAGTTCAGGATTTTTTTCATTTGCCATTTTACGCAGTGTGCGGATCTTGTTAATGCTTTCAGAAATGAATGACTGGCCGCCAAATCCGGGATTGACAGACATAATAAGAACAAGGTCAAGGTCATGCAAAATGTGATCAAGCAAATAAACCGGGCTGTGAGGATTCAGTGATACCCCGGCTTTCATGCCTTCCTGTTTTATTTCCTGGACGCAACGATGCAGATGTGTTACTGCTTCATAATGTACGGTGAGAATATTTGCCCCGGATTTCCGGAATGCTTTAATATAACGCTCCGGTTTTTCAATCATAAGATGTACATCCAGGGGTTTTTCAGCAACAGATTTTATTTGTGAGATGATGGTAAAGCCGAAACTTATGTTTGGTACATACATCCCATCCATGATGTCAAGATGTATCCAATCAGCTTCACTGTTGTTTAGCATGTGTATTTCTGATTCCAGATTAAGAAAATCTGCCGAGAGTAAAGAAGGTGCAACTATCATTTTTATTTACAAAGAAAAGAAAATCCCGGAAATATTCCGGGGTTTATTTCAAATATGATTTTAGATTTTTATGCCTGGTGGTCTGCTTTAATCTTCTGATGCAGGTTTCTTTGAGTTGACGTACCCTTTCTCTTGACAGGCCATAAATTTCACCTATTTCTTCAAGTGAATGGGCATAATAGCCATTGAGGCCGTAAAACATTTTTAAAATTTCAGCTTCCCGTTTATTCAGAACACTCAGTGTTCTGTTAATTTCCCTGTTAAGGGATTCCTGCATCAATACATCATCCGGCGGATCAGCTTCTTCGGATTGAAGCACATTCTCTAATGTCCCATCATCACTATCTTCCCCTAAAGGTTTGTCCATTGACAATTGTTTGGCCACGTTGTTTAAATGCGCTTTCACGTCACTGATTCCCATTTCCATGATTTGAGCTATCTCATCATCGGTAGGTTCGCGTTGAAATTCTTGTTCGAATTGATTTTTTGCAGCACTGATTTTTTGTATGGTGCCAATTCTGTTCAAAGGCAACCTGATCATTCGCCCCTGTACTGCCAGAGCATGTAAAATTGATTGCCGTATCCACCATACAGCATAAGATATAAATTTAAAACCACGTGTTTCATCAAACCTTTGAGCTGCCTTAATCAGTCCAAGATTGCCTTCATTAACCAGGTCTTGTAAACCCAGTCCTTGATGCTGATATTGTTTTGCTACAGAAACAACAAAACGCAGATTGGCTTTCACCAGCTTATCCAATGCTCTTTTATCACCATCTTTAATGCGTTTTGCCAGCTCAATCTCCTCATCAGGGGTTATCATGTCAAGATTCCCGATTTCCTGTAAGTAACGTTCAAAGGCCGGGGTATCACGGTTTGTTATTTGTCTTGTTATTTTAAGTTGTCTCATAATATACAACAATCTCCATTTGTTTTATGCAAATTATAATTTCTGTTAATAAGACGCAAAACATTTTCTGAAGGTTGCCTCATAATAATGAAAAAGTAACAGTTTAAACCCCTGTATTTGGTTTTAATGTATTAATAACAAAAATTGTTAATAAGTTTTTTTGTAGATTAGAAAAACCTTAGTATGTTTGCCATCTGAAAAAGAACAAAACTTAAACTATAATATTTAGAATTTGTAATTGAAAGTAACATTACCTCTTTCAAATCAAAGCACTCAAATAAAATTTTCAAATTAGTAATCACCATTTATTTGTTCATTATTGTTTAATAATGAGAAATTTTTTAACATTCAACACACATGTACGACATTTTAGACTTAAATCAGAAAAAACTTCCTGAGTTAAGGTTGATTGCCAAAAGGCTTAATGTAAAGCATTACAATTCTCTCAGAAAGCAAGAGTTGGTGTATGCAATATTAGATGCTCAGGCAATTCAGGAATCACAAAATCCGAACCGGGATAAACAGGATAAAACGGCGGATCAGAAAGCACGTAAAGCACAGCGGCCGAGAAAGAAATCACAAAAAATTGCCTCTGCTGACCCTGATAAGGATAAACTAACATTCAGTAAACAACAAGACAAAAATGGTTCTGCCACAAAGCATGATTCCGCTGAAGAAAACAGTGACTCGAAAAAGAAAAAAACCACAAAAAAACAGGTTATCCACAGAAAACATCGCAGGCATCAACCCACATTGCATAACGATCATAATCAGTTGCAAACAAAAGCAGATGTAGCACAAAAAAAGAAAACTGATAATAAAAAAGAACAACAAAAAACGCAGGATGATCTTCAAAAGCAGAAAAAAACATCCGGACAAAAAATTCAAGAAAAGCCGGAGAGTAAGCCTGTTAGTAAGCCTGTTAGTAAACCTGTTAGTAAACCTGATGTTAAGCCTGAAAAGGCAGATAGTAAGCCAGTAAGAAAAGTCAATCAACAGCTGGAACAACAAAAAAACAAACCGGAAAAACAACAGAAACAAAAACCAGATATCTACAAACAGAAAAACGGCAAAAACAAACGGCAGGAAAATACCCTGTTTGATTTTAGCGGGCTGATCACAAGCACAGGGGTGCTGGAGATTATGTCTGATGGCTTTGGGTTTTTAAGATCATCTGACTTTAATTATCTAAGCAGCCCTGATGACATATATGTTTCCCAGTCACAGATTAAACTTTTTGGACTCAAAACCGGAGATACTGTTGAAGGAACCATCAGGCCTCCAAAAGAAGGGGAAAAATATTTTCCGTTGATCAAAATAAAAAACATCAACGGGCGTACACCCGAATTTGTGAGAGACCGCATTCCTTTTGATCACCTTACCCCAATATTTCCAAACAATAAGTTCAATATCCTTGGTAATGGGCAGGACAATCTAAGCACGCGTATAGTTGACCTTTTTTCACCCATTGGAAAGGGGCAGCGTGGTTTGATCGTAGCCCAACCCAAAACTGGAAAAACGGTGTTGCTGCAACAAGTTGCTAATGCTATAGCAGCCAACCATCCGGAGGTTTATCTAATGATCCTGCTTGTTGACGAACGACCAGAAGAGGTAACTGATATGGCAAGAAATGTGAAGGCAGAGGTCATTTCATCCACCTTTGATGAGCCTGCAGAACGCCATGTAAAAGTATCTGGCATTGTGCTGGAAAAAGCAAAACGGATGGTAGAAAGCGGCCATGATGTTGTTATTTTACTTGATTCAATAACCCGTTTGGCACGTGCCCACAACACTGTGGCACCTGCTTCAGGGCGTGTGCTTTCCGGTGGTGTGGATGCCAATGCGTTGCACAATCCCAAACGCTTTTTTGGTGCTGCACGTAATATTGAAAAAGGAGGCTCATTGACTATACTGGCAACAGCTTTGACTGAAACCGGTTCCAAAATGGATGATGTTATCTTTGAAGAATTTAAAGGCACAGGTAACATGGAATTGCAGCTTGACAGAAAGCTTTCCAACAGAAGGATTTATCCGTCGCTGGACATCACTGCTTCCAGCACACGACGCGAAGAACTGTTGCACTCAAAAGAATTGCTCAACAGGATTTGGGTATTGCGAAACTTCTTGTCAGATATGAACTCCATCGAAGCCATGACATTTATGCGACAACGCTTGCCTCATACAAGAAGCAATGAGGAATTTCTGGCGACCATGGATAAACAATGATCACAATCAGGAGCATAAAAAAAGCACCTTCGAAAAACGGAGGTGTTTTTTTATGCTCAAAACTCTATAGTTATCAGATTTATCAATGGTTGTTTTTCCTGAATTAACACCTCCTGATAGGGGCACAATTGGTAAGAAAAACACATGACACTAGGATAGATTATTTACCTGCATGGTCCGGTCAATTTTTTTGATCAGCCCGCACAATATTTTCCCGGGGCCTATTTCTGTAAACTCATTTGCTCCATCAGCAATCATCGCTTTTACAGATTGAGTCCATCTGACCGGACTTGTAAGCTGTGCAATGAGGTTTTTGCGTATTTCGTCAGTATCGGTATGTGCTTTGGCATCAGCATTTTGATATACCGGGCATAGACCTGTATGAAAATCTGTTTCATTGATGGCCACTGCAAGTTCTTCCCTTGCAGATTCCATAATGGGTGAATGAAAAGCTCCGCTCACAGCCAGAGGTACTGCACGTTTTGCGCCAGCCTTTTTTGCATCTTCAATGGCTTTTTCAATACCTTCCAGGGATCCTGAGATCACCACCTGACCGGGACTGTTGTAGTTTGCGGGAACAACCATTTCATCAATGTTGCCACATATTCTTTCAACGACATCATCATTCAAACCAATAATAGCAGCCATGGTAGATTTTTCTTTTTCACATGCCTTTTGCATGGCTAGAGCACGTTTATATACAAGGCTTAGTCCATCTTTAAATGTCAGGGTTTTGTTGGTAACAAGCGCTGAAAACTCACCAAGAGAATGACCTGCTACCATGTCAGGTCTGAAATCATCACCCATAACCATTGTGCGAATAACAGAATGCAAAAAAATTGCCGGTTGGGTGACTTTGGTTTGTTTCAGGTCATTTGCTTCTCCCTGAAACATAATGTCTGTAATTCTGAATCCAAGAATTTGATTGGCCTCTTCAAAATGGTTTTTAGCTTCAGGATGATTCTCGTATAAATCTTTGGCCATGCCCGGAAATTGAGCTCCCTGTCCGGGGAATATAAATGATTTCATAATATTATTGTTTTATAGAGTCTATTTTTATTCTTTTCTTTCATGAAACCAAAATTATGCAATTTTTGTGCAAATTTAATGAATAGGATACAAGGTGCAAATTTATCTGATATTCCCTTTGATCCGCAAGTAGTTTTCACTGAATGTCTAAAATGCAAACCCCCGGCAGATTTGAGATATTAACCATCTTTACTGATAGCGCAGTCAGGTTGTTTATTAATTTGATGTGCAACAAATATTAGAAGGATATTTGTAACTACTCAGTGCTAAAATTTAAAAACAGATGCACAAAATTTTCACCGCGAACGCAGAGACGCTAACCGTCTGTCCTGCCTGCCGACGTGGTGGCCCTGTAAGCAAGGCAGTCAGGAACCGGCGAACCGAGAAATGGAAAAATTGGTCATATAGGCAGGTAACATCGGTTAACACTAATTAAAAACGGTTGCGATATTGTATTATTTCTTAGGTTCTACTGCAAACTTAGTGGAAAACCAAAAATATCTAAAGGTAAAAATTTATGTGATTTTAATTAATCGTTTTAATATTCTTCAATCCATTAAATGAAATGATGAGTACTTATAAAAAAAAATGCCACCAAAGCTCTAAATCCCACAAAACACAGATTAACAACCCTTAGAAATTTCGTGGGATTTTGTGTTTTTATTTCGGCTTCGCTCAACACAAGTGTGATTTTGTGGCGAAAATAACTCTTTAGAAAAATGGACTTAATGATTA
>CAZTNS010000112.1:0-10621 GCA_964615585.1 uncultured Bacteroidales bacterium
GAAAGCTTAGAAAATGTTACATTTGTAATATTATTACAACTAATAAAATCGTTGACATAAATGCCGGGGTTAATCGGCTCTGGTTAAGTACACCCATACTTCAGGTCGGGGGTGATAAGAACATGAAGGATGGAATGGGCTTTAGCCCTGACAGTATAATTTAGATTGACGAGCGTTTATTTTTTCTAATTCTTAATTTTTACTCAACAGTAATAATTCAATCATTACCATTACCCACTAAGTTTGCAGTAGAACCTTATTAAAAATGTACAGGCCTCAATTTATCTGCACAGTATAATCACAAACCTCAAATATGAAAGAAGCTTTTCAGGTCATTGCCTTTTCTAAGGCGGTAATGCACAAACAATAGAATAATCGCTATGGGGATTGCTGAGATGATAACAAACAATGACCAACTTAAAACCGCAGGTGTATCGTGATGCAAGCTAATGAACAAATCACAGGCAATACAAAAAACAACGATATGCAGAAGAGCAAACCCCAGTACATTAAACCCCTGATATTTTACACGATTAATAATCAACATAAAAACAGCCAACAACACAAAAAAAACAGATGCTATTGGCAAAGCCAAACTTAAAAACCAACTAATCTCCCCTGAGAGCACATCAATAAGCAAAAGATTTCCTAACGTCACAGCAAGGGCAGCAGGTGCCCATATCAAAAGGTAATGCCTTGCAAAATGATAGATGGTATAATACAACCATACACTTGCAATACTTCCTCCCACATACAATGACCATGTGGTGCTGTTGTCAATGATAAGGTTTAAAAGTATGGTAAAAGCAATGGCAGCAATTGCTATCACACCAAACGCCTCCCATAAGTTCCGGGTATGTTTCATGATATGAAAGGCATCTGTTTTCCTTTTATCTTTCACAGGCAATTCTTCTCCCGGGGAATTGTTACATAAAGGACATTTGTCCATATCAGGGCTCAGCTCCACCCCGCAATATTTACATATCTTTTTCATCACTTTCTGGTTTTAAGATTTTCACATCGTTCCAGCCAATCATTTTTACAGGGACACCCATGTTGGTGATCTTTGTAAAAAATATCCGTTCCAGCTCAGTGGATGCTGTTACGTTACAAAAGCTTGCAATCATTTTATTTTCAAAAGAAGCAATGCTGCAGTTTATTTTTGTTCGTTTGTTCGGAGGTGGCGGCAAACATGAAATTGAATCCACATGACGGGCAATGGCATCGGGGTACCGGATTTGCCCCAGGTTTGTCATAACACCCGAATATTGTGCATTGCCATAACTTTTATGTTTAGCCGCAAGAATCATATCTTTAATCAACAACGGAATCACCCTGACATAAAACAACTTCTCGGAACCCACATTACGGCTAATAAGTCTATGTATTTGTTGTGGGTATGACTCTAGTTTCATGTAATGATGGACAATTTGTGTTATGTCCTCAAAAGCATAAGCACCCATGCGCAAATCTATTTCGGGCAATGCAAACAATGTAAAATTACGCATGGTTTTACTGGGAAAAATTTTTCTGAGATTGATTGGCACCTGCATTCGCAACATTGTTAATTGTTGTGGGATATTGTTATTTTCATATATAAAAAATATCTCCTGCAACGCATCTAAATATACTGATGCCAAAAATTCCGTGACGCTGACTTTATAAAATTTTGCCTTATCAAGGATATGCTTTGATGACATTTCGGCCTGTATCACACTCAACCGTGGTTTTTTATTTTTTAATTCAAACGGCAATGACCAGGCTTTGTTTTTGGGATGGTTGGGAGGAATGCCTTTCATAAAATATTTATTGTATGCATCCTCAAATTCTTCCGGATCCGGATCGGAATTGATGTCTAAGAAATTTTCAGGCTTATCAATGTCATACCCACATTCCCGGAGGTACATCCACAACAAACTGTTCAGAAGTTGCATGGCACCTCCACCATCACTCAGGCTGTGCATCATCTCAATAGAAACCTGTCTTCCTCTGGCCAAAATCCGGTATAACCTGTCATGAATAAAAGTGGTATAAAAAACCTGAAGCGGAGGCCATTTGTCCATTTCCACCGTTGGTACCCCTTCATGTTGTTCCAGGAAGTGCCAGAAAAATCCGTGTTTAAGGTGTACATTAAAATATGGAAACCGTTGATACGTTTTTTCCAGCGCCCGTTGCAATTCTGCTATTTTAATGCGTTCCTTAAGGTTTATTGATATCCGGAATACTGAAGTCAACTCACTATCAGTCACTGCGGGGAATATTTTAGCTGCATTGTCCAGCTTTAACCAGCTTCTATTGTTATCCATAGCAGAACAAAGGTAAGGAATTTTCAACGCATGCAATGGATAATTTTACCTTGCACATAAATTGCAGATCACAAAACAATTATTTGACAAATGGTTTTGTGATAACTTTTTGATTGTTGAACACCCTCAGTATATAAAACCCTTGTGCAAAACCGGCAGTTGAGATTTGATTACGGATGTTGCATTGTTTCAACAAATGCCCATTTACATCCCTGATCTCAAGCCGTGCCCCTTTTAATCTTTCATCATACTGAAGCCTCAGGGTATGTGATTTGCCATCGTTTATAACATCAAGGCTTTCAATATGTGTTTTCCCTGATATGTCTGATGTTCCGGTGGTCATAAAGTCACCTTTCAATCCGGGCAGGCGGTAACAATCGTTGGTCATAAACGCCTCGTGTAAAGAAAAATAATAGCTTGTTCCGGGATTTAACCCGGTAATGGTACAATGATCATCATCATCGTAGAAAACAGCAAAGGTTTCCGGGTCAGGGCCTTCGCCTAATCCAAATTCAGAATTGGCAATATATGCAGTATTTACCTGTGGCTCTGATGTGATGTCAGTTGATTCTTTGGCCAGCACAAGCACTTTTTCGCCTAGCCCCCGTACCCATTGCAAACTTATGCTGTTATCTGTAATGTTTGTAGCATCAAGGCTGTCACATTGCAATGGCGGAGGCACGCAACCACTTCCTCCCATAAAATCAAAAGATACCATAGTGTAATTACCCGCAATACTTGTTACCGGCTTATTAGTTGGGTTTCCTGCCCAAGACAAGGATGAAGGTGTACTTGTATCTGTAAAAGCCTGAATGTTACTGGTGCCGGGGAAAGGACAATTGTCATCATCAATGTTTCCGTTGTTGCCTGCATCTATGATTTTAAGGCCAAGGTGGCTTGTTGCATTGATATCGTTGCTGTCAAAATGGCTGTCAATGTAATCCTGATCCACATGATATATTATTAGCCCCTGTCCCGGAAGGTCTGCATCAAATCCATTATACACTTTGTTTTCAATTAAATAATATTCGTTGCTGGTGGTTGTTGTATAATAATAGGCTTGTTGTTCCTGCATGGTTGGCAGCATATTAACCGTTACCGGACTATTCAATTCCTCAGCCTCGAGCCAATTATAATAGTAAATTTTTGTAAACAAATTTGGGTGAGCAGGCCGAGAGCCCATTGGCGTACCATTCCAGGAACCATCACCCTGAAGGTCCCAAAACCCCGTTCCACGATAATCAGGATTTGTATAATCGGTATCATAAAAATCCGGGGCGCCAAGTAAATGGCCTATTTCATGGCACATGATGCCTATCTGATTGAGGTTTCCCGTGGCATCATCCTCGGGCTGCACAATATAAGCATTGACCTCTACACCGTCAAACATACGCTGTGCCTGAGAATAACCGGCTTCTTCCAATGTCCACATATGTGACCAGATATCCGTGGTATCATAGCTGGCTTCCTCACCGGAACCCTGGTGTATGATAGAAACAGCCTCAACAATGCCATCTCCGTCATTGTCGTATTGCGAAAAGTCAACCGTTGCATCTGCAGCATTAATGGCATCCCATGCAAATTGCCCATAGTTCGCATCAAGGCCGTAATGGTCATGCGTTTGAGGCAAGGTAAGCCAATTGCTGAATGAAAATTGCAGGTTAAGTTGTCCAAAACTTACTTCATTGAAATACTCCTGAATACAACCTTTACCCCCGTAATTGCTATGCAGGAAAGGTTGGGTGATTTGAGCTGAACTAAACACATTGCTTGCATCAGAATAATTGACAAGAATAACAGGTATGGTTTGGGTGCCTGTAGAGTGCAAGCTACCGGGCATTTTATAGTTCTTCTTTGCACAAAACGGATGTTGTGATTTTATGCGACTGATTTGATCCGGGGAAAACCTGAGTCCTTTGTTAATGTGGCTTAAAAAAATCACATCTGATTGACTACGCTGATTCGGATTATGAGCAGGCTGATCAGAACAAACCAATGCTCCTTCCCTGTTTTTTATTGCATAACATGCCAGTCCGTCTGGCTTTTTTAAAACGGTATAACCATCCGTGGTTTGAGCCCAGTGTACCACAGCATCACCAAAATAGTACAAATCAAGTTCGCTGCCATCAGGTTGTACATAATTTATTACGCCAGGATATGCTGTAACTCCCTGGCAATGAAGGATTCTTTGTTTGTTATGGTTTTCAAATATCTGATTTTGCGCATGCAAGGCAGAAGATAAAGACAGAAACACACAAAAAACAAATATATTCACATAAGCTTTCATGATATATGTTTTTTACGCAAGATAATAATATTTTTGATAAATAGAAATATTATTCACTTGTGTTGTGCATATAGTAATGATGAAATCCGCTTCCTGAAATTGATTTTTATACTAAACCGCTAACAAGATAAACGTAGTAAAATCTTTTAGCTGGTTTAGTTAATGCCGACTGACTATCAATATTAATATAAAAACGGAGTGAATTATATTAAGCAACTTGATATCAAATCGGTATTAATCTGCTGCGATGGCTCTGAAAACCGCAACATTGTTTTGCGTTTTTATCTTAATAATTACCATGCCAGAATGATTTTCAGGTATGTGCCCTGCAATGTTTTGTGAATTCTTCAGATCAATTTCAGCACTGCCAAGCAATTTCCCGCAAACATCGTACACCGATAAAACGGCATCTGACTGCATATCCGACTGCAAAAACAATTTATCACTGAAATTAGTTGGATAAAGATCAAATGTTGCATCAGGTTTCTGTCTGAGGTGTGTCAGGGATGTGATGTTGACATTATCTATGTATAAAGCATTTCCACCTTTGCTTTCAGCTTCGAATTTCAGACGAAGGGAACCCGTTTCATCAAACAAGGATTCGTATATATCGAAGCTTTCAGTGTTCCATTCATCTGAAGAAGGTGTAAATGTCCCTGCCGGATAATAATTATCCGCTGTAGCCATGGCATTTCCGCTTTTGTAATATCTGATCACCCAATTTTCACCACAATCGTTGGAAACAAACACTTTTAATATATCATTATCGTTCTCCTCAGATTGAGCATAAGCCAAATCAAAATTTACCTGCAAGGGAAAATCCGGAAGCTCACATTGTATTGCCGGCATAACAAATGCATTTTTATCCCCCTCAATTTCATTTTTAAGATCTATAAACATAGAATACTCCCCTTCGAAAGCAGCTGCAGAAGTTCTGCTGAAACCATTTACACCCTGCGTAATGAAATAATAATCATCAGCAGAATTTTGTCCCTCGGGGAATTCTTGCGTTTCATATCCATCAACCACCGGCAGTGATTCTCCTGCTGTAGGAGGATACACCCGGATGACTTTTGTTTTTAGGGATATATCATTTCCTGCCGGATTGACCACTTCAAGTTCAACATCATAGTACCCGGCAGTTTCATACATTATCACCGGATGCCGTTCATTAGACACAGCTGGTGTACCACCCTCAAACGTCCAGTTATAACTGGTAATGCTATCGGTACCATAGGTCATATCCGTAAATTGCACAGAAAATCCTTCACAACCACGGGAAACATCATAAGAAAATTCAGCATTGGCCTGGCATATATCCGCTTCATCCGGATTGAGTGTCCCTGTGGCAATGAGATTGGCTTCTGTTGACAAATTATCACGATCAGAAACAGAGCTGTTCAATACTGCACGCATCATTTCTCCCTGTCCGTGTGTAAACATTCTTGAACAAAAAGAGTATTCCATATAGTTCTGAACATTATCGAGGCTGCCACAAGTATTGGCATACAAATCACATGATGTATGACCAATGGTAAGGGGGGTGTCATCAATGCCATCATCAATATCACAATTGGATGCCACTTCGGGATCGTTGGTGCTTCCCCACGGGTGAGCCAGGTTCAGCCAATGACCAACTTCGTGTGTGAGTGTGTGTTTGTCCTGGCCTGTGCCAACAGAGCCGATATAAGTATGCAGAATAACAATACCATCCCTGCCATCTTCTACAGTTCCCGGGTAATATGCATATCCGGCTACGCCCCCGCCAATTCCACGGACAACCCAAATATTTAAATAACTAGCGCATGGCCATCCTGGGGCAACGTCTTTAACTTGCTCCCCGCCATTTAAGGTCAGTGGTGACGCAGTTCTTGTAACGCCATTGGTACAATTTCCTGACGGATCCAATGCAGCCAGCCGGAATTCAATCCTGGCATCCGTTGCCAATGGCTTAAATTCATCAATGATATAGCTTGTATCAGAATTCATTTTGCGATAGTCCTCATTTAAAATCCGGACTGCATCAGCCACCTGGTTATAGGAAATATTTTCACTTCCATAATTGTGTACAACATGAAACACCACCGGAATAATATAAACATCATTTTTATCCTCTTTTGTTTCGGTATAGTGATCAATAAATTCCCGGAGTGCAGCCCTTCGGGCACGGGCTTCGGGATTTTTTTCCAGTTCAATACGGTTCATTTCCGGTGTGCTGCAACGGAAATCATTCTGTGCAAACGCATTAAAACTCAAAAGGCATGTAAATAATAAAGCACTTATCTTAAAATTCATAATATCATTTTAAACATAAAAATAATAAAAATCTGTTTAGATGCCGAAAAAACAAAATATTTTTTCATTTCAGGGTAAATATTAAACGCTGTAAATGACATAAACACTACGTAATACTAAAAAAGCAAAACCAACAGGTTTCGCTTTTGATAGTTCAGTACAATATCAATTATTATTGACGATTGCCTGAGTTACGGTGAGGGTTACCACCTTTACGGTTATCCCGGTTACCACCTTTACGATTATCCCGGTTACCACCTCTCCTGTTATCCTGAGGTTTCGTTTCAACGTATCCTTCAGGCTTATCAATCAGGGCTTTGCGACTAAGCTTAATTTTACCGGAACGATCATCAATACCAATCACTTTGACTTTGATCTTATCTCCTTCGCTGAGCACATCTTCAACGGATTTGACATGTTTCCAGTCGAGTTCAGAAATGTGCAGCAAGCCGTCTTTACCAGGCAAAATTTCCACAAAAGCACCATACGAGGCCAGTGTTTTAACAGTTCCTTCATAGACTGTGCCCACTTCAGGCACTGCTATAATGGCTTTGACCCGGTCAAGGGCTTTGTCAATGCTTTCTTTATTATCAGCAAATATTTCCACTCTGCCCTGATTATCTTCCTCTTCAATGGTAAGCACACTGCCAGTGTCTTCCTGAATTTCCTGTATGATTTTACCACCGGGGCCAATGACAGAACCTATCATGTCTTTTGGGATATTGATAGATACAATTTGGGGGGCATGTTCTTTGTAATCTTCCCTGGGCTTGCTAATTGTTTCTTCAATTTTGTCGAGGATGTGCAATCTGCCTTTTCGTGCTTGCTCCAATGCTTTGGCCAGCACTTCATAAGAAAGGCCATCCACTTTGATGTCCATTTGTGTTGCTGTGATGCCATCACGCGTTCCGGTGACTTTAAAATCCATATCGCCAAGGTGATCTTCATCGCCCAGGATATCACTAAGGATTCCATATTTACCGGACTTATCATCAGAAATCATTCCCATGGCAATACCGGATACTGGTTTTGATATTTTTACGCCGGCATCCATAAGTGCAAGCGTACCGGCACACACCGTAGCCATGGAAGATGACCCGTTTGACTCAAGGATATCGGAAACGATTCTTAACGTGTATGGAAAATCGGCATTTTTTTCAGGAATAACAGGAAGTAATGCCCTGAAAGCCAAGTTTCCATGCCCAATTTCACGGCGGGATGTGAACCTCATGGGACGCGCATCACCTGTTGAAAAAGGTGGAAAATTGTAATGCAGAATAAATTCTTCGTAGCCTTTATACATGACATCATCTATAAGCTGCTCATCAAGTTTGGTTCCCAGTGTAACTGTAGTAAGAGACTGTGTTTCCCCTCTTGTAAAAATAGCAGATCCATGTGCAGAAGGCAAGGCATCGACTTCACTCCATATAGGCCTGATTTCATCCGTTTTACGTCCATCAAGCCGGGTGCCTTTGTCTAACACAACCTGCCTGACAGCATCTTTTTGGATGTCATGAAAATAGCCTTTGATGAGATCCACAGGAATATCTTCTTCCTCCATGCCTTCGTAACGCTCCATATAAGCATCCAGAATTTCATTAAACAAATCTGCTCTTTTGTGCTTATCAGCAACGCCTTTCAGCGCAAGTTCATAACATTTTTGATGGGTTTCATCGTACAAGGATTTATACAATTCTTCGTCAGATTCCGGTTCTTCCAGTTCACGTTTATGTTGTTTATCTGCTAGTTTTTCAATTTCTTTTTGAGCGGCACATTGTTTTTTGATGGTATCGTGGGCCGCTTTGATCAACTCAAGCATTTCGGCTTCCTGCACTTCTTTCATTTCGCCTTCCACCATCATGATGTTGTCCTGAGTTGCAGCCACAATTAGGTCAATGTCAGCTTTTTTATTTTCATCAGCAACGGGATTAATAACTATCTCCCCATCAATGCGTGATACCCTGACTTCTGACATGGGCCCGTTGAATGGCAAAT
The DNA here is from genome assembly GCA_964615585.1 of uncultured Bacteroidales bacterium. Taxonomy (GTDB): domain Bacteria; phylum Bacteroidota; class Bacteroidia; order Bacteroidales; family ML635J-15; genus JAQIBY01. The sequence continues at coordinate 8,884 of CAZTNS010000112.1, forward strand.
CCGAAACAGCAATAGCTGCCGATGCTGCCAACCCTGCAAGCGCATCGGGCATGTCATTTTTGTCCACAGAAATCAAATATACGTTGACAAAAATTTCGTATCTGAAATTATCCGGGAATAAGGGACGAATAGCTCTGTCAATAAGTCTTGAGACAAGCACTTCGTGGGTGGAAGGTTTGCCTTCCCGTTTAAAAAAACCACCGGGAAAACGCCCTACAGCAGAATAATTTTCACGGTAATCTACTGATAAAGGAAGGAAATTTACGTTTTCTTTGGGTTTATCTGATGCGGTTACTGCAGCCAGTAACATTGTTTTCCCCATCTTTACCACCACCGAACCGGTAGCTTGCTTGGCCAATTTTCCAGTTGAAATTTCTATTTCCCGGTTATCCGGAAGTTTGGTAATTGTTTTTACTTCTTTGTACATTTTCATAATCATATATTAATTATACTAAAAAGAGGCATATTTCGCCTCTTTTATTAAATTTTACTTATTTTGCACTTACTTTCTTAATCCAAGTTCCTTTATGATTGCACGGTATCTTTCAATATCTATGTGTTGTAAATAATTCAATAATTTCCTGCGTTTACCAACCATGCTCATTAAAGCACGTTGTGTTGCAAAATCCTTTTTGTTTTTTTTCAAATGTTCTGTCAGATGTTTGATACGGTAGGTAAACAATGCGACCTGGCCTTCAGGAGAACCAGTGTCTTCGTTAGACTTCCCGTACTTAGCAAAAATTTCGCTTTTCTTTTCTGAATCCAAATAATTTTTCATAATCTGTTCGTTGTAATATTTAATTAATCAATTAATTATCCTTTAAGTTTGCAAAGATAAACATTATATAATTGATAATTGAAAAATTTTATTTTTTATGAATCATTTATTTAAAAAAACATCAATTACTTCATTTTACCTGCAAGAGCATAAAAACCAATTAACTAAAAAATGGCCTTATGTCATGATATACGAAAAATAATAATTGCTTTAATCCACCCCCCTGGATTCAGTGATGTCTTTTACAATTTTTATCACACATAGCAATACACCTAAAAAAAGCAGGACAAGTCCTGGTATTAATATCCATTCACCGGTGTTATAATCAACATTCAAATTGGTACTATTAACAAAACTTATGACATGAAAATATTCGGCAGCGGAATACAAAACAACCCCGCTTCCCATCAACCAGGCAATGGTTTTTCTGAAAGAATTGTTCCCGTTTAACCTGATAATTAAAAGTAAAAACATAACACTCATAACACCAAATAACACAGCATTGGTAGCTGCACTATAAAAATCCCCATAAGCCATACTAAACTTACGATAAACAGAATCCATTTGAGCTTCAGTGGTGATGTTATTGGCATCACAAATGAGTGTTTTCAAATGAGAGGACATTGCTTCAGGAAAAATTTTCAACACAGAAAACAATCCAATACCCCACAAAATACTTAATAATGAAAGTAATAAGCCACCTCTTAAAATTCTCAAACGGTATATGGTTCTTAATTTTTCCATCAATAATTCTATTTAGTCAACCAATGTTAAATTGGATGTAAAAATAATCAAGAGAAGATTAAGGATATAAAAAATGGCGTTATTTTATTAATAACAGATTGTTAATAAATCTAAAAAACAGGTTCTACTGCATTTTTAATGGGTTATGATTAACCCGCTGCTTACCTAATCCTATTGTGTAATACCGGTAAGTTTCAATTCTGAAGTACGAAAACA
>CAZTNS010000113.1:0-10534 GCA_964615585.1 uncultured Bacteroidales bacterium
CGCCTTTTTTTAAAGCCTTTCGCTACCGCGGAAGGCTTTTTTTTGTGTATTAATACTGCTGCTTGATCTTTATGAAGGGGTGTTATCATTATTGCGTGAGGGATAGAAGCGGTACCCCACAACCGCCGGCAGGCGGTGAGGAGTATTAGCGGATAGCCCGACCCGCCCTTTGGTGGGGCACGCCCAAATAAAATGACCGAAAAACAGCGGTAATTACCTTGGTTGTCTTTCGATTTTATAAAGCTTGTCAGATCTCCGGATTTGCTTATTGAGTTTAAACGAACACCGGGATTGTTTGGGGGCCGTTTCAACAAACTGGTCATCAACCCGAATCTCGTCAACGGTGTGTTCAATGACACCTGTTGTGGGACCTGTGATCAGGATATTATCACCTTTCTTAAGCGCTCCTGCCTCAAGCAAAAAATCGGCCACTTGTATTTTATCAAAATAATTCATCCCTTTCCCTAGGTATATCTTTTTTGTTGTGGCTTTGTTGCCGTACTTTTCAGACCACTCCCCCATTTTTTGGCCAAGGTAATAACCATTCCAGAAACCGCGGTTAAACACCATATTAAGTTTGTCATTCCACTGATGAAGCTTGTTTTCTGACCAGGTTTTATTAAAGTAAGCATGGAGGGCAGCATTGTATGTTTCAGTTACCGTTTTTACATATTCCGGCGAGCGGGCCCGCCCTTCAATTTTCAATACCCTGACTCCGGCATCCAGAATCTCATCAAGAAAATCAATGGTTTTCAGGTCTTTTGGAGACATGATGTATTCGTTGTCAATTTCCAGCTTATAACCGGTTTCTTTATCGGTAACCTCGTAAGCCCGCCGGCAGGTTTGATAACATGCGCCCCGGTTGGCGGATTTATTAAATTCATGAAGGCTCAGGTAACATTTCCCTGATATTGCCATGCATAAAGCGCCGTGAATGAATATTTCTATTTTCACCGGCTTGCCGGATGGCCCTGTGATGTTTTCTTTGTTGATGGTTTCGGTAATGCGTTTCACCTGTGCCAGGTTGAGCTCCCTGGCAGTGATCATCACATCGCAGTAATCAGCAAAAAACCGGACAGCTTCCACATTGGAGATATTCAATTGCGTGCTGGCATGTACCTCCATATTAATTTTGTGGCAATACCTGATAACCGCCATATCCGAAGCAATAATGGCAGATATGCCTTCCTTTTTTGCTGTATCAACAAGGTTTTGCATTTCTTCAATTTCTTCATCATAAACAACCGTGTTGACAGTAAGGTATGTTTTAACACCGTGTTTAAGGCAGGTAGAAACAATGGCATGTAAGTCATCCAGTCCAAAGTTGTGAGATGACCGGGAACGCATGTTGAGCCTTCCCGCACCAAAATACACCGAATCGGCACCACCCTGAATAGCTGCGGTGAGTGATTCGTAAGAACCAACTGGTGCCATGAGGTTTATATCATCTCTGGTCATAATATTGAACAGGATTATTTGTCTTTGGTTTCGGGAACGGAAATATTTCTTGGGTTCTTCACTTTCTGCTTAAGCAAAGCAAAATTCAGCACGTCAAGTATGGTGTCCACATAATGAAAGCGCAATCCTTTTTTGTAGATATCCTTTATTTCCTCAACGTCTTTTTCGTTTTTCTTTGACAGGATGATATCAGTGATACCGCTACGTTTGGCAGCCAGAATTTTTTCTTTGATACCTCCAACGGGCATAACGCGTCCACGCAAAGTGATCTCACCTGTCATTGCAGTTTTATTTTTTATTTTACGTTGTGTAAACGCTGATGCTATAGATGTTGCCATTGTAATACCTGCTGACGGACCATCTTTGGGAATGGCTCCTTCCGGCACGTGTAAATGTACATTCCAATGATCAAACAATTTAGGGTCAATCTCCAGGGAATCAGAATGTGCTTTGATATACTCAAGTGCAATGGTTGCTGACTCTTTCATCACATCACCCAGATTACCTGTGAGTGTTAATTTTCCATTGCCACGCGACAAACTGGTTTCAATGTACAGGATGTCCCCGCCATATTGCGTCCACGCAAGGCCTGTCACAACACCAGCCAGTTCATTGCCTTCGTAATCTTCTTTGTAATATTTCGGGAAACCAAGGGTATCTTTGATGTGATCGATTTTTATTTTTTTCGGTGCTTTTTCTCCTGTTGCAATTTTTCTGGCTATCCGCCTGATCACTTTGGCAATTTGTTTTTCCAGGTTCCTCACACCGGATTCTTTGGTATAGTATTCAACGATGTATTTCAATGCATTATCATCGAAAGCAACTTGGTTTTCTTTTAAACCGTGTTTTTTCAGTTGCCTGGGAACAAGATGACGTTTGGCAATTTCAATTTTTTCTTCGGGGATATAGCCGCTGATGTAAATTATTTCCATCCGGTCGCGAAGTGCAGGACTAATGGTTGCCATTGTATTTCCTGTGGCAATGAACATGGTGTGTGACAAATTGAAATCCACTTCCAGGTAATTGTCGTAGAAGGTTTCATTTTGTTCCGGATCGAGCACTTCAAGCAAGGCTGACGACGGGTCGCCGCGGAAATCATTCCCCACTTTATCAATTTCATCCAGCATGAACACCGGATTGGCGGATTTTGCTTTCTTGATGTTTTGGATAATACGCCCAGGCATAGCACCAATGTATGTTTTACGATGGCCGCGGATTTCAGATTCATCCCGAAGCCCTCCCAAAGACATACGAATGTATTTTCTCTCCAGCGACCGGGCAACGCTTTTCCCCAGGCTTGTTTTTCCAACCCCGGGAGGGCCGATAAGGCAAAGGATAGGAGCTTTCATGTCCCCTTTAAGCTTTAATACGGATAAGTGTTCCAAAATCCGGTCTTTGATTTCATCCAAACCATAGTGGTCTTCATTCAGGACTTTTTCTGCTTTCTTCAGGTCAAAATTATCCTTTGTAAATTCACCAAAGGGCACTTCCAGCATAGTTTTAAGATAATTTAGCTGCACCGAGTATTCACCGGCTGCCGGATTCATAAACTGCAGCTTATTGGCTTCTTTATCAAAATGCTCCGCCACTTCTTTGCTCCACTTTTTCTTTTTGGCTTGCTCTTTCAGTTCATTGAGCTCTTTCTCCATGGGGCTTCCACCAAGTTCCTCCTGGATTGTTTTCATTTGCTGCTGCAGAAGAAATTCTTTCTGTTGCTGGGATATCTCCTGTTTGGTTTTTTGTTCAATGTCATTTTTAATACGCAATTGCTCAATTTGTTTTTTAAGCGTTTCCAATAATTTTGTGGCCCGTTCTTTAATATCGTCAATTTCAAGCAAATCCTGTTTGTCAGAAAGTTTGATGTCGCTGTTGGAGCAAATAAAATTAATCAGAAAAGTTGAGCGTTGAATGTTTTGGATGGCAAAAGAAACTTCGTGGGGAATGGCTCTGTTCAGTTTTACGATATGAAGGGCTACATCTTTTACCGATGAAACAGTTGCTGTGAATTCCTTGTCTTCTTCATAAGGTAATAATTCGGGCAATGATGTAGTATTTGCTTTGAAATATGGTTCAGACGCTACAATATCAACCAAATCAAATCGTTTTAGCCCCTGTATAATAACCGAAATGGTTTTGTCCGGCATCTCAATGATTTTTAGTATTCTTGCCAGCGTCCCTGTTTCATATAAATCCTCCGGGGTAGGGTTATCTATTTCCGAATTGATTTGCGCTGTGCATCCAAGCAACCTTGATCCGTTGTTAACATCATTTATCAGCTGCTTTGATTTTTTCCTGCCTACTGTTAACGGCATGACAACACCGGGAAAAAGCACGGTGTTACGCAATGGTAAAATCGGCAATTCATCAGGTATTTCTGTGTCCATTAATGATTGCTCATCTTCATCGGCTACAATGGGGATTACTTCGGCATTTTCCTGGTTGTTGCCAAACATTATATTGTTAAATTTTGTCTCTTTGTTGTTTTTCATGGTTACAAACTTTTCTTTTCAATTGTATTACACCTCAATAACATATTACAAAGACTTATGTTTGATATGTAAGGCTTAAATTTAGTACTTCCGGTAATGTTGTGTGTGTTTGTAAATGAATTCCAGCATACGCTTCTCAATACCTGAAAGTATGAGTCCTCGCCTATTCATTACAATTTCGGCCACCTGTAAAGCTTTATTCAATTTATATTCGGTATATCCCCCTGCGCCTCCCCATGAAAATGAGGGAATAAAATTGCGCGGAAATCCTGGTCCAAAAAGGTTACAACTGACACCTATGATCGTGCCGGTATTGAACATCGTGTTAATGCCGCATTTGGAATGATCTCCCATCACCAACCCGCAGAATTGCAGGCCTGTTTTTACAAAGCGTTCTGCATTGTAGTCCCACATTTTAACTTCCGCATAATTGTTTTTAAGGTTGGAATTATTGGTGTCGGCACCGATGTTGCACCATTCACCGATGACAGCATTGCCGAGAAATCCGTCATGGGCTTTGTTCGAATATGATTGAAACACTACATTGTTCAGCTCTCCTCCGGCTTTTACCCACGGACCTAACATAGTAGGGCCATACACTTTGGCACCCATTTTCAAAACGGCATATTCGTTCATGGCAAAAGGGCCGCGTACAGAACAGGATTCCATTACTTCCGCATCTTTTCCTATGTATATGGGGCCGTTTGTTGTATTTAATACGGAGGCTTCTACCCGTGCACCTGGTTCAACAAAAACAGGATGCTCTCCAATGATGATGTTTGTATTGCTGATGGATGCTGTTGTTTTGTTTTGTGTCAGCAATTTGTAATCAAAGTTGATCATGTTGCCCGCATGGGTAAAAACATCCCAGGGATGATTTATCATCGTAATATTCCCGGGGTATTCTTTTTTCTCAAGTTGGATCCCTGGAAATTTTTCCACATCTTCATTGCCGGCAACACAAGCCAATATTTCACCGTTTTTAACAAGTGTACCGTGTTTTAGATTTTTTATGGCCTGTACAAACGCTTCATCCGGTAAAATACCGGCGTTTATTATCAAATTTTGATCTGCTGTTTTTAATGGAAATTTTTCCTGCAGGTAATGCTCAGTAAGGAAGTAGCATTCCCTGTCGAACAGCTTTTCCCATCGTTCTTTTGTGGTGAGGATGCCTGTTCTGATATCCCCCACAGGACGTGTCCATGTGAGGGGCTTCATTTGTGTGTGATTACCTGCATCGGCAAGAATAATGTTCATCATAACGGGGTGCAAATTTTAAACACTTCAAAGGTAATTATTTAAGTTCTTATATCAATACATCATCATTCTGGATTCACAAAACATCTCTGGCTTTATTAACAAAGGCTATGCTTAAAAACACTAAACTTTCAGCAGTAGCTCTACAATTCTGTGATTTATAAATTTCAATGATGCCATAAATATGATTTTGCATGACAATGAATTCATCCAAGTTTGCAAAGGTTTTCTCGTAATACAATTATCCGGAGAAAAGCTTAGTTTCACTTTTCAGGCTGAAAGCCTGAAATATCGAAACTTGGGACAACGTCCCAAGTGGTACAGCCATAGTCGGTTCAAGCAGGCTGAAAGCCTGGGATAATTAATTATCTAAGGCTTTCAGCCTTAAGGCATATATATCATTTGTTGCTTGGGACGCTGCCCCAAGTTGGGTTATTTAAGCCTTTCAGGCTTGTTATTCAATTCTTCCGATGACTATGAGGTGGGACAGAAGGTCATCGGATGAACTATTAATCTCATCTATGTTTTTTGGTGGGTTTTTGAATAAAATAGCTAAATCACTATTAACTTGCATTTTAGGCAAACATCATATTAATTGATTTATTTGTAGGTAGTTTATATTCTAATGTTTGCAACCTGCGAAACTTTAGCAAATGAGTTCAGTCTAAAAAGTCATTACCCTGCCACCAAGACATAAAGATTCAAAGTATCATAAAGTTAAAAAATATTGTAATTCAATCCTTTGTGCATCTTTGTGTCTTCGTGACTTTACCGTCATGCGTCGGTACAAGTGTGTGGGATTTTTCATTTTTTTGACTTCTTAGTCCCCAGTAAAAATAATCACGCTAAACAAAAAGTAACTGGAAAAGTTACATGTAAGACTGGACTCATTATTAAAGGCTTCAGTCAAACGTTCCCCCAAAAACAAAACCCCCTTTCACCAGGTGGCAAAAGGGGGAATAATAATAAATATTGTGAGAACAAATTATTTTTTCTTTTTGTCGTCGTAATGCTTTTTGTAGCGATTGCGGAATTTATCAACACGTCCTGCCGTATCAACCAGTTTCATCTTACCGGTATAAAAAGGATGAGAGGTGTCTGAAATTTCCAGTTTACACAAAGGATATTCTTTGCCGTCAATGGTGATTTTTTCTTTTGTGTTTACAGTTGATTTTGTGATGAACATCTCATCATTTGACATGTCTTTGAATGCCACCATTCTGTAGTTATCGGGATGTATTTCTTTTTTCATAATCCAATTGTTTTTAACGTATTCAAATTCAGGGCTGCAAATTTAAGAATGTTTCGGTAAAACATCAAATATTTTTGCATTCTTTTTGTTATTTTTTTGCTTTCGGCGCTTTTTTATTGGTAAACCGTTCAAATGGTGCATTTCTGTTAAACAAATATCGGTACGTAGCATGTGTTTTAGCTCGTTCGGTGTTATGCATTTGTTTATACAGCTTGTTTACCGTATCGTTATAATCACCAACCCATGACATTTCAAGTTCTTTGATACCATGATGTTTCAAAATATCGGCCATTTTCATAAACAAAGGCCCGATGATACCGGTACGCTGGTATTCAGGAATAACTCCGCCGATGAGCAGGCGGGCACGTGTCAGAACCCTGGGGTTTCTAAGCCGGCGGATAAATCGCAATTTGTTCCATAAATTCAGTTTTCCATTGAATGGCTTTATTACCTGGTTGATATCAGGAAACGGGACAAGCAGGCCGATGGGTTTTTCGTTGTCATAAGCCAGCCAGATAAAATCTTCAATGATGACATCTTTAGCGTCTTCAAATATTTTTTCAATGTCTTTTTTTTCCAGGGGCGTGTAATCTTCATGGAAATCTGACCAAACGGCATTAAAGATATATGCGATATCATCAATGTATTTATCGGCATGCTTAATTTCAAGGTGCTTAAACGAATAATTTTTTTTGCGCCCAATAAATTTGGCAAATTTCACCTGCCTCTCATTGAAGGGCTTTGTCATATCAACATGATAGGAATACTGTTTGTAATAAATTTTAAATCCATATTTCTCAAACAATTCCCGGTAATACGGTTTATGGTATTGCATCCCATACGCCTGATGGGTAAATCCGTCAATTAATAACCCCCAGTACAGGAAATTCTCGCCAAAGCTTATGGGGCCATCCATAGCTTCCATTCCCTGATGGAGCAGCCATTCACGGGCTGTGTCAAAAAGTTTGTTTGCCACGCCCTGGTCGTTTATGGATTCGAAAAAACCAATGCCGCCTGCATAAGGTTTGTGTTTCATTGCTTTTTCTTTATGAAAAAACGCAGCAATCCTGCCAACGGGGTTATTATCTGCATCAACGGCAATCCACCTGAAAGCAGCACCGTGATTAAAAGCCGTGTTATGCGAAGGGTCAAAAATGGATTCAATTTCTGCATCCAGCGGACATACCCAGTGGGGATCGTCAGCATAGATTTTTCTGGCGCAGTCATAAAATTGTTTCTTTCTGTATTTATCCTTTAATTCTAAGATTTTTATTGTTTCCATTATGATGCTTGTTAACGACGCAATTTAGCCAATAAACGTAAAATTTCCAGGTATAGCCATACCAAGGTAATCATCAAAGCAAAAGCACTGTACCATTCGTACCGTTTCGGAGCACCCGCTTCTTCACCTTTTGTAATGTTATCGAAATCTATGATGAGATTAAACGCTGCAATTCCAACGATGACAAGGCTGAACAAGACACCGGTAAATCCGGACCCATTAACCATTGGAATGCCGGAACCACCAAACATCCCGGCAATCCATTGAAACATATACACAACAACAACAGCCCCTGTTGCAATAAGTACACCGCGCCTGAATGCGGGCGTTGCTTTTAATGTGCCCGTTTTGTACAACAACAACATCAGCAAAAACACGGCTACGGTGAGCAAAATAGCCTGAAGCACAATACCGTCGTAAAAACTGTTGTACATAACAGAAACAGCCCCCAATACAATTCCCTCTGCCAAAGCGTATAAAGGGGCTGTAATGTGCGCTATTTTTGGCATAAAAATGGTAACCAGGGCAAGAATGAAACCAACGATGGCTGATCCGATCAACCCTCCCTGTATCCAGGTTGCTCCTGCCAATGCTGCTTTCCAGGTTATTGATCCGGTAATTAGAATCAGCCCGAGCATAAGAAAACTTTTGTTGATGGTCCCTTTAACAGTCATCTCGCCAGAAAGGCCTTGTACATGGCTTTTTTCAAACAGACGTTTGCTGATGGCCGGATTTGATGTTCTCATAAGCATTATTATCTATATCAGATTATAACACAAAAATAAGCAATTTATTTTCTAAAATTTATGCCATGGTTGTTGAATTTTTAATTGATTAAAACTATCACTGTGAATTTCATCCAAAAATTAACATTCGTTAACTCAGATTAAGTTATATTTGCCATATAATTCTAATATACCAAATTGAATAAGTATTGAAACGAAACATTATCAATGGATGGTAAACCATAAACATATAAAAAAAAGCATAAATCACAAAAATTTAAGATAGCATGAAAAAAATTTCATTGATGATATCATTGTTGTTTTTGGGGATTGGAATTATAAGTGCAGGGCCTGTAACTATATTAATAAAAGGAGGTAAAGCACAACCGAATGGAACAGTGACATACCGTACCGTTTCCATTCAAACATATGCAGATGGGTGTTTGAAAAAGAAAACCTGCAGAGGCAGAGGTCCCAACACATGCCCTACCACAGGTATTGTAACAGTGGGAGGTGTTGATTTAGACGTTGATAAAGATATCAACCCTATTATTAAAAAACACCTCGAAAACGGCGAAACAACTGGAAAAGAATACATCAAGAATGTTTGTTTTAAATGGAAACGTGCCAACATTGTGGGGAAAGATAATCTTGAATACAAGCTGGTAATTGAAGAAGCTGAACCATCGGGGCCTGCAAAAATAATGATACGCGGCGGAAAACGTCATGATGATGGTACGGTAACATACAGAAAAGTAAAACTTTCTACGTATCCTGATGGAAAACTTAAAGAAAAAATATGTACAGGGAGGGGGCCAAACAAATGCATAGACATCAATGATGTTATACCGGATTAAGGAACATATAGTCTGCTTGTAAACTGTAAAAATAATTTCCTATTTTTGTGTCTTGGTAATTGATTAAAAACATATTAATAAAAATTGATTATGTCCGGACACAGTAAATGGTCAACCATAAAAAGGAAAAAAGGAGCGCAGGATGCCAAACGGTCAAAAATATTTTCAAGATTATCCAAAGAGATAACCATCGCTGTTAAAGAAGGCGGAGGTGATGATCCTGAAATGAATGCCAGGTTACGAACAGCTGTGCAAAATGCCAAAGCCCAGAACATGCCCAAAGACAATATTGAAAGGGCCATAAAAAAAGGGGGCTCGGATGATGAAGGGTACCAGGCTGTGAGTTTTGAAGGGTATGGCCCCGGAGGGGTGGCTGTTTTTGTGGATTGCCTGACAGACAACAACAACCGGACAGTAAGCTCGGTACGTGCCATCTTTACAAAGCGTGGCGGAAGCCTTGGAAAACATGGGTCATTGAGTTTTCTTTTTGACCAGAAAGGTGTTTTTACCATACCCAAAAAGGATGTTGACCCGGAAGCTTTCGAACTCGAAATCATTGATGCCGGGGTAGAAGAAATTGAAGAAGAAGACGATGTCCTTATGTTGTATTGCCCGATTGAAGCTTTTGGTGATGTGCAGAGCAAACTGGAAGAAATGAACATTACTCCCGAAAATGCGGAATTACAACGTATTCCGAACAACACAACGAAAGTAGATGCTGATACAGGCAAAAAAATTCTTGATATGATTGAAGCTTTTGAAGATGATGACGATGTTCAAAATGTGTATCATAATATGGAAATGACTGATGAAATCATGGAAATGGCAAGTAATTAGCACATTTCATCAGGAGACCATAAAAAATGCACAAAAAACTTGTTTTTTTTTTGGAGATTTGAAAAAATCAGTGTTTCTTTGCATTCCCTAAAATAATGGTCCGTTCGTCTAGTGGTTAGGACGCCAGGTTTTCATCCTGGTAACAGGGGTTCGATTCCCCTACGGACTACAAGAAAACACCAAAACCCGCATAATAAATATTGTGCGGGTTTTTTTTCTTTGCTCATGCATGAGTTCAGTCTCGTAAAAAAGTCAAAATAACAAAATTTACATAATTTTGGCTGCGCTCGGCATAGCTCAAGTAAACTTGGCTTTGCCCTCGTTTGCACAAAATTTGTTCCCGTAGGGTTTTCAGCGTTTCTCATATACTGCTTCAA
>CAZTNS010000114.1:0-10434 GCA_964615585.1 uncultured Bacteroidales bacterium
GTTCATATTAAATTGTTTATAAACAGATTATGTTTTCTGCGAAACTTCAGTAATTATATAAAAAACAATCTTATATTTGTCATGATAAAACCTACGTGTTTTTGCTTTTTTAAACATGCATCAATAAAATCAATATTATGAAAAAGAAAAGCTGGATTTGGATTTCCGCCATTATCATTGTTATCCTCGCTGTGTTTGTCGTGTTGAAATTGTTATTCGACATTGGTAAATCACGCACCGATATATCAGAATTCGGGCCTTACATTTCAGGTTACACATCGGGTATCATTTCAAAATCAGCACCCATAAAGATTCAGTTGTCCGCTGATTTTGCCAAGAAACTCGGCGATATTGAAAACAGAAAAACAGACCTGTTTAAATTTTCACCTCACATCGAAGGCACAGCCGGATGGACAGACTACAGAACCATTCAGTTTACACCGGAAAATGTCCTCGAATCGGATAAAACATATACAGTCGGTTTCAGGCTGGTGGACATTGATACCGATATCGACAGAAAATTCAGGATGTTTGAATATGACATCAAAACAAAACCTCAGAATTTCACCGTTGACGTCACAGAAATAAAAACCATTGACAAAAAACACCTCCGGTGGCAACAAGTCAGGGGTAAAATAAAGACAGCAGACACGGAAGACCTTGAAAACATCGAAAAATTGCTGGACGCAAGTTATAAAGACAAGAGCCTGAAAACCACCTGTATTCAGACAGGCGTAAATCAATTTGAATTTCTTGTTGATTCTGTTCCCAGAACAGAAAAACCCGGATCCATGACCATTCATTACAACGGGAAAGCCATTGGCATTGATAAAAAAGGAGAAATGCAGATATCCATTCCTTCTCTCAGTGATTTTTTGCTGATGTCGGTTGATATCATTCAATCGCCGCAGCAATACATCAAACTTCAGTTTTCCGATCCCATTCGTGAAAATCAACTTCTCGACGGCCTCATACAACTTGAAGATGATGCCTTGATCAATTTCTCCATCCAGGATAACCTCATCAAAGTGTATCCATCTGAACGGGTAAAGGGTGAAAGAAAACTGACGGTTAACCCCGGCATCAAAAATGTACTGGGACACCGTTTCAAAGACACCTACCTGGAAATGCTGGATTTTGTACAAATTTCACCGGCTGTACGGCTTGTTGGCTCCGGTGTTATCATGCCAAAAGCTGATGGCAAACTGGTATTCCCTTTCGAAGCGGTCAACGTCAGGGCTGTGGATGTACGCATCAGCAAAATTTATGAAAACAACATTTTACAATACCTGCAGGTCAATGATTTTGACCAGGATTATCAGTTGAACCGTGTGAGCAAAGTGATAAAGAAAAAAACCGTTCCCCTCGACCAGACTGACGTCACAGATTTAGGAAAATGGAACCGTTATACCCTGGATTTGAATCAGCTCATCAATTCTGACCCTGGCGGTATTTACAGGGTTGACATCAACTTCCGTAAAAAGCATTCTGTTTATCCCTGCGAAGAAACAAGCACGGAAGAAAATGACCATTCGATGACAAGCACAAGATCCAGTGATGAAGATTTTTGGGACAATTATCAAAACCATTATTACAACGCAAACTGGTCAAACTGGGAACACCGCGACGACCCGTGCCATAATGCTTATTATGGTTTTCGCAGGGCCATATCCCAAAATGTCTATGCCTCTGACCTGGGCATCATTGGTAAAAAGGGCAACAACGGATCCTTACTTGTAATCGTTACCGATTTACTTGAAGCACAACCACTGGAAAAAGTCAAGGTTGATCTTTATAATTATCAACAACAGCTTATTTCGAGCCAGCAAACCAATAGGAATGGCATTGCCGAATTTGAGACTATTCCTGAAGAAAAGGATGAGGCATTTTTTGTTGTTGCAAGCAATGGCGATGACAAAGGGTACTTAAAACTGGAAAATGGCAGCAACCTCTCAGTCAGTGATTTTGATGTGGGTGGTACTGACATCAGCGATGGCATGAAAGGATTTACCTACACAGAGCGTGGGGTACGACGGCCAGGGGACTCCATTTACCTGGGATTCATTCTTGATGATATTAATAACTCACTTCCGGAAGGTCATCCTGTTATGTTTGAACTGTACAACCCAAAATCACAGCTTGTGGATAAACAAGTGCAAAACCTCAATGAAAATAAATTTCATGTGTTCCGTTCAGCTACTGAAGATGATGCCGTTACCGGCAATTATTCAGCACAGGTTACGGTGGGCGGCAAACGGTTCTATCATACGCTTCCTGTTGAAACCATCAAGCCAAACCGGTTAAAAATTGAATTGAGCCTGCAGGATGACGCCCTTTTCCACAATGAAATTAACCCTGCCAATATTTGGGTAAACTGGTTGCACGGGGCTCCGGGGAAAAACCTGAAAGTCACCGTTTCTCTGTCATTGTATAACATGGTAACCCAATTTGATGGTTTTGAAGATTACCATTTTGATGACCTTACCAACTCTTTTGATTTTAATACCACCGAAATTCTTGATGCAACAACAGATAAAAACGGCCACATCCAGACCGACATCACCACGCCAAAATTCAGTTATGCGCCGGGAGAATTAAAAGCCAAACTCACCTTAAAAGCCTTTGAAAAAGGTGGCAATTTCAGCATCAAAGAACAACAATTCCCCTATCACCCGTTTTCTACTTATGTAGGCATGAAATTGCCTGAATCATCCCGAGGGTACGGGAATTACCTACCCACAGGAAAAACCCATACGGTAGATATCGCAACCGTTAACAACAAAGGCAAACTCATCAGAAAATCACATGACCTGAGGATTGAACTCCTCAAATCTGACTGGAACTGGTGGTATTATTCATACAACAACAGCAGCAGCAATTACAGCAACTCCGAACACATTGAGATCATCGAAAAAGACATCATAAAAACCAAAAACGGCAAAGCCAGTTGGGATTTAAAAGTCAACCGGGACAGTTGGGGATATTACATCCTGAAAATCATTGACCTGCAATCCGGTCATGCCACATCCCAACGCATATATGCCGACTGGCCCGAATATGCCGGCGTGGGAAGAAAACAGGCAAAAAATGCCAATATCCTCCAATTCAAATCCGAAAAAGATACATACCAGGTGGATGAATCGGTAAAAATCAAATTGCCCGGCAGCAAAAACGGGCGCGCATTCATTTCCATCGAAAACGGCAGCCGTGTGTTGGACCATTACTGGCTGGACGCTGAGGACACAGAGTCTGAATTTACCTTCATTGCCACCGAAGAGATGAGTCCCAATGTGTATGTACACGTGACCTTCATCCAACCTCATGAACAAACCAGCAATGACCGGCCTATAAGGATGTATGGCGTTATTCCCGTTAAAATCGAAGACAAGGAAACACACTTGCACCCCGAACTCATCATGCCGGACAAACTCCGGGCTGAATCTACGGTGGAAATTAAAGTGAAGGAAAAAGACAAGAAAAACATGACATATACCATAGCCATCGTTGACGAAGGCTTACTGTCGCTTACCAATTTTGAAAACCCTGACCCATGGTCATATTTCTACGCCAAAGAAGCCCTGGGCGTCAGAACATGGGACATGTACGAATGGGTCATCGGTGCTTACGGCAGCAAAATCGAAAGGCTGTTGAGCATTGGTGGCGGTGGCAGTATCGACAAAGAAGCCGCACGCAAAGCAAACCGTTTTGAGCCGGTGGTGCGTTTCATCGGGCCTTTTCACCTCAAAGGTGGCAGAACAAACACACACAGCATAAAATTGCCCCGCTACGTAGGTTCTGTACGCACCATGCTTGTGGCAGGCAATACTAAAGGAGCTTATGGAAACACCGAAAAAAACACGCCGGTAACAAAACCACTGATGGTACTCGGCGATATGCCCAGGGTACTTGGACCGGGGGAATCACTGCAATTGCCGGTAAACGTGTTCGCCATGGAAGACAATGTGAAAAATGTAAATGTAAAAATCAACACCAATGACCTGTTGGTTCCCCAATCGACAAGCAGCCAGAACATTAAATTCAGTAAACCGGGCGAACAAACCATCACTTTCCCGCTCAATGTTGCTGATAAAACGGGCATAGCCAAACTTGACATCATTGCATCATCGGCAAGTGAAAAATCAACCTACAGCATCGAAATTGACGTGCGGTATCCCAATCCGGTGATGAACAAAACAGAGGGCATCAGCCTTGGCAGCAATGAAACAAAAACCATGGAATTTGACCAGTTTGGCATACCGGAAAGCGCTTCCACCAACCTCGAAGTGTATGCCATACCTCCCATCAACCTGCACAAACGCCTTAAATACCTCATGAATTATCCACACGGATGTGCCGAACAGGTTATTTCTGCTGCATTCCCTCAATTGTATCTTGAAAAATTCACCAAACTGACACCCCAGCAGAAAATGGAACATCAGAATAACATCAAAACCGCCATTTCAAAACTCAGAAAATTCCAGATGAACAATGGTGGATTTGCCTACTGGCCGGGCGGAAACAACACCAGCCTGTGGACAACAAACTACGCAGGCCATTTCCTGCTTGAAGCCAGAAAACAAGGCTACGAGGTACCTGACATCCTGCTAAGCAAATGGAAAAAATACCAGAAAGAAAAAGCCATGAAATGGACCAACGACGGTAAAACCTCTCAGTTCATTCAGGCTTACAGATTATACACACTGGCTTTGTCCGGTAATCCGCAACGTTCGGCAATGAACAGGCTCAGGCAAACCGAAAATCTGTATGAAAAAGCTGCATGGAGGCTTGCTGCCACCTATGAAATGACAGGCAAACACCGCATTGCAACGAACCTGATCGACGGACTGGAAACCAATGTGAATCCCTATGCCTATGGCCGTACTTTTGGGTCATCCGTGCGCGACCAGGCCATGATACTGGAAACCCTGGTGTTGATGAATGAAAAGGAAAAAGCCTTTGATGTGTTGCGTTCCGTAGCTACATCACTAGGCGAAGACCACTGGATGAGCACACAAACAACCGCCTATGCACTGATTGCAACAGCCTTCTACATTGATGCCTATTCGGTTTCCGATAAGATTGATGTATCATATCAATTGAATCAAAATGACAAAACCCGGATTGAAAGCGACAACCCAGTGGCACAAATGAACCTGCACAGTGTCAAACCCGAAGATAACAGTTTCCAAATTACCAACAACACAGATGGCACCCTGTTTGTCAGGTTGGTACACGAAGGTGTTCCGCCGGCAGGAAGCGAGACAGCCTCTCACAATAAAATCAACATGAAAGTAAAATACATGTATCCCGACGGCACTGTCATCAATCCGGCAAAGATTGAACAGGGAACCGATTTCATTTGCGAGGTTAAGATTACGCATAACAGCTTTGAATCGTCATTCAAAGAACTGGCCTTATCGCAGATATTCCCGTCAGGCTGGGAAATCATCAACTCACGGTTGTTCAGCACCGAAATGGGAGAAACATCTACATACACTCATCAGGATATCCGCGACGACAGGGTTTACACCTATTTTGATCTGTACAAAGGCAAAACAAAAACCTACCGTGTGATGCTGAACGCCGGTTATGCCGGCAAATTTTACCTCCCTGCATTCAACACCGAAGCCATGTACGACAACAGCATACATGCGCGCAATAAAGGACAGTGGGTAGAGGTTGTCAGGCCATAGTACATTGCTGCATTGGCTAACGGATTTTAGGGATTTTTATTAGATTGATTTTTAGTTACCTTGAGGTTTTGCAACATATAGAGGATGATAGACACTTTTGCCTTTAAAACGCTCATTCTCATCTGCTGTCCAATATTGTTGGGGGATTGTATCTAAAACAATACAACAATGCTTTCTTTCTTTTTTGTCCATTATATAGAGGGTATTTTCTTTAAAACTTTTGTCAGTAACTGGAACAATTTCATTGGTATAATAGGTCAGATAGAACAATGTTAGATTGTTTATTTTTGTTTCTTTACTATAAATTCCCCAGTTTACATCGGGATATTTGTCAATTAATTGTTTGCATTTTGCTTTGGTTTCCATATTAAAATTTTCAGTGTCTGAATAATACCAGGTCTTTCCTGATCCTTTCCATACAACCAAAGCTATTCCGGCTATGAGAAGCATATTAACAATTTGTCTCCTGAAAATAAATGGGATTAAAACAAGCGCAAGATATAAAACATGAGTGTTTGCATATCCTGTTATTATGCCGGGGATAAGCAGAATAAGCAGTATTGCATAATTACGTAATGCTTCACGCCACCCGTATTTTGAAAATTTTGGCAAAATAAATAAAAGTACATCAATTAAGAGGGGAACAACCATAAGACTGTAATATGGTTGATAATAAGGACTTATGCTAAATACAGAAATTCCGATAAATGAAAGTAGCAGCAAGTAGGAAAGTTCTTTGTTTTTTATGATCAAATACAGATTTTCGCGCATGAAAAATAAGGGGAAAAACAGTGCTGCCGGCAAAAATGCATTTATATTAATAGCCGGAAAAGATACAAAATGCTTTATGATCACATAAAATGAATATTTATTTGCAATCATCACTTCATCAAATAACTGCTTTATATATGGCAATGGCGAAGAGTAAGATGCATATAACAGATAATACCCCCCTGTAATAAGCAGAAATGTGAGAATACCTGACAAATGAGCAAAACTCAATATCTTACGCAATCTTTTGTGAATTAATAAAGCGAGCATTAATGATACAAACTGAAACCATAATGCAGGAATACCTTTGGTCATGAAGGCCAAAGAGGTTAAGAGATAACCTACAACAAACAATTTGTAATACTTTTCCTGTTTGGCAAATCGGAAGTTCAGGTAAAAAACCGGTATCAGAAAAAGGACAAACAGCACATCCAGATTTAGAATAAAGGAAAGATATGTGATAATATGCAGAGATGTTAAGAACAAAAATGCAACAAACAATGCATGTTGCCAGCCTCTGTGCTTATTAAGTAAAATAAAAATCACCAAAGCACATATAAGCAATATGCTCACCGATATCGAACGGGTACCAGCTTCGGGATTATCATTATCTACAACAGGGATAATCAACCAGTTGAATAGAGGCGGCTTATTGTAATACTCCTCACCACTTATAGTCGGCACAATATAATTATCCTGTATTTTCATCTCAAGGCTTACCAGGGCCCTGCGTTTTTCCTCAGGTTGTTGTGCAAAAGGATATTTTCCCAGATTTAGATAAAAAACAGGGATTATTAACAGAGTTCCTGATATCAAGACTATTTTCTGGTAATTTTTTAGATATAAAGCATGTAGCTTCTTGCCTAACAACCCCTTTTTGGCCTTTAAAATAAACCTGAATATGCAAATCTTAATAAAAACTGCTTTTTTAAAACACTTGCTCTTAAAAAATGCTGCCAGAATCAACAAAAATGACATTAAAACAAAATATACAGGTATCACAGGGAGTATCCTAAGAAGAAAACCTGCTGTTGCTATAAATTTGTTCTTTTTAGAAAATTCAATTTTATACTGAAGATCATAATCAGTTGCAATTTCTTTTGTTAAGGACTTATTATCAATTCGGAGTAATTCTATATTTTCATCAGCACCGGAAATCTTAATACTTTTCCATGGGCGTTGGTTTAGAAACAGTGTATCGTTTGCTGATTGTTTAAATCTAAGCCGCTTATCTCCTGGGGTTTCAGCAATTACTTCATAGGAATTATCTGCTAAAAACTCAACTCCACAAACTGCTTCTGTACGGCTATAATACACTAAAAACAAAAAAGCACCTGTTAGATGTATAAAACCAGCAATGATCAGCAATATATTTCTTGTTGTCCGCTTCATTGGTTTAAAGAAAACTAAAATTAACATTTTAATCCATAGATGAAAAATATTTTACTATTTTTATCATTTTAACAGGTTAACCTTATAAAACAATTATATTTCAAGAAGTTATGAAACAACCTGAAAAACCATATTTATCTGTAGTTATACCTGTTTTTAATGAAGAGCAAAACATAGCATCTTTATTTGATGATATTCTCATCACCTTGAAAAAAGTTGACTTTGATTATGAAATTATCTGTATTGATGACGGAAGCAGTGATGATAGTTATTCTGAATTGACAAAAGTAGCAAAATCAGATCAAAGGATAAAAATCATTCGGTTTAGGAAAAATTTTGGACAAACAGCAGCTATGTCGGCGGGCATAAACTATTCCCGGGGCGAAGTCATTATATTTATGGATGCTGATTTGCAAAATGACCCATCCGATATTCCTGCTTTCATAAACAAAATTAATGAGGGATATGATGTTGTCAGCGGATGGAGGAAAAAAAGAAAGGACAAAATGCTTTTCCGCCGGCTCCCTTCTTTTATTGCAAATCTGATAATCAGAAAAGTAAGCGGAATAATGATCCACGACCTGGGATGTTCTCTAAAAGCTTATAAAAGTGAAATCATCAAAGACATTAATCTATATGGTGAGATGCACAGATTTCTACCTATACTTGCGGCCAGAACAGGTGCCAAAATATCGGAAATACCGGTAAAACACCATTCCAGGAAGCATGGAAAATCTCATTATGGATTAAACAGAACTTTTAAGGTTTTGCTTGACCTCATCACTGTACAATTTATGCGATCTTTCAGCACAAAACCCATCTATCTTTATGGAGGTTTCGCTATGTTAAGTTTATTCTTAGGTATCATGTCAGGGCTGGCAGTATTATGTATGAAAATATTTTATGGAACTGATATGACAGGGAATCCTTTTCTCCTGTTAACAGTGTTGTTTATTTTAATTACCATTCTTCTTGCCCTTATGGGTGTTCAGGCTGAAGTTTTGATACGCATTTATCATCAGCAGGGCAAAATAAAGCATTATTATATCAGTGAAACCACAAACATTGATTCAGAAAAAGACTCAGGCAGATCAGAAGCATGAAAAACAGGAATCCAAAGAACATTATTTTATTAAACCCACCAGGTAAAAAACAATACTTTAGAGACTATTACTGTGCTAAAGTATCAAAAGCAAGGTATTATTATCACCCTGTTGATTTACTTTATTTAAGCGGACGTTTGGCTAAAACGGCAAATGTACATTTTGTGGATGCCATTGCTGAAAAAATGGATAGTAAAAAATGTTTAAATCAAATTATTAAAATAAAGCCTGATACAATAATTTCCCTGAGCTCTGCACCTTCCTATGCCGAAGACATGGGTTTTATTAACAAAATTAAAAATAAACTGCCTGACTGCCTTATAATTGCTACAGGGGATATTTTCCGGGAATATAGAAGCAGAGGACTTCGTGAAAACCCTCAACTTGATGCAATTCTACTGGATTTCTCCACCCATGACATTTTAAAATACATTGAAAACACAGATAATAAAATTATCCCGAATATTATATACCGTCATGCTGAACAAATCATTGAAGGAAAAGAAGAACATTATTCGGGCACATGGCATGTACCAATTCCTATATGGAATAAGATAAACTTAAAAGCATATCATTTCCCTTTTGCAAAAAGAAAGCCATTCGCCAGCATACTTACAGACTTTGGTTGTCCTTATAACTGCAATTTTTGCCCGGTCAGCAGTCTTGGTTTTAAGATGCGTCCGGTAAATGATGTTATTACAGAGCTAGGGATACTGAATAATCTGGGTGTCAAGGAACTTTATATTAGAGATCAGACTTTCGGGGTAAATAATTCCCGCAGTATAGAATTACTTAAGGCAATAAAAGATTCAGGCATGAAATTTTCATGGACATGTCTTTCAAGAACTGATGTTTTAAGCGATGAATTACTTCATAAGATGAAAAACACAGGTTGCCATACAGTTATGCTGGGTATTGAATCTGCCAATGATGCATTGATGAAAAAACATAAAAAAAACATTAAATTGAGCGACACTTTCAGAAACATCAAAAGAATTAAAAAAAACGGTATCCGTATTGGGGGCTTTTTTATGATAGGTTTCCCGGGGGAAAACAGAAGCTCTGTATTGGAAACATCAAAGCTCGCAAGAAAGCTCCCTCTTGATTATGCATCTTTTAATATCGTGTCTCCACGTTTTGGCACCGAATTCCGGAAAGAATCCGTTATAAACGGCATTATTGACCAGGAGTCCAGTCTTGGAGCAGAATCATCCGCATCCAATCCGGTATGGAAAAATCAAAAATTAAACAATACTCAATTATCAAAACTTCGTCACAAAGCCGTCAGAAAATTTTATCTCAGGCCTTCCTACATTATTAAAAGATTAGCCAGTGTAAAAACTAAACATGAGTTTTTTAATCTGATGGCTGAAGGAATTTCACTGTTAAAAAAATCAATACCTTAAATTGCAAAGGAAAATACGGTAAAGCCTCCTTAATCCAAGGCATTGCTATGTGAACAGAATACATCATAA
>CAZTNS010000115.1:0-10285 GCA_964615585.1 uncultured Bacteroidales bacterium
TAACAGCAACCGACATTACCAATTTGGGTAATCTTTCAGGAACGAACACAGGCGATCAGGATTTAAGCAGCTTGGCAACCAAAACTGCTTTGGGCGATTCCACAGCACAAGTACGTAGCGAAATTCCCGATGTTAGTGGATTTTTAACAAGTGAAACCGACCCAACATTTACAAGCAGCGAAGCAGCCAACATAACAGCAACCGACATTACCAATTTGGGTAATCTTTCAGGAACGAACACAGGCGATCAGGATTTAAGCAGCTTGGCAACCAAAACTGCTTTGGGCGATTCCACAGCACAAGTACGTAGCGAAATTCCCGATGTTAGTGGATTTTTAACAAGTGAAACCGACCCAACATTTACAAGCAGCGAAGCAGCCAACATAACAGCAACCGACATTACCAATTTGGGTAATCTTTCAGGAACGAACACAGGCGACCAGGATTTAAGCACCCTGGCAACCAAAACTGCTTTGGGCGATTCTACTGCACAAATACGTAGCGAAATACCAGCACCAGCCGACGGCTCCGAAACCAAAGTAACAGCCGGAACAAATGTAACCGTAACAGGAGCAGGTACAACAGCAAGTCCATATGTTGTAAATGCAACAGGAGCCCTTGCCATTGGCGATAGCTACCAAGGTGGTATTATATTTTGGTTAGATGCCACGGGGCAACATGGATTAATAGCAGCCACTGCCGACCAAAGCACAGGAATACAATGGTATAATGGAGCTAATACTGAAACAAATGCAGTTAGAGATGGTATTGGTGCAGGAATGTATAATACAGAGCGTATAATAGCAAATCAAAGTACTGGAAGTTATGCAGCCCAACTATGTGCTAACTACCAAGGTGGTGGATATGGCGATTGGTACTTACCTTCAAAAAACGAGCTAAATTTATTATACGTTCAAAGAGTTGCGGTTGGCGGTTTTGCTAGTGCCCACTATTGGAGTTCTACCGAGTACAATACCATCAACGCTTGGGTACAGGACTTCGAATATGGCTCCATGGGCCCCAACGGTAAGGACGACACGAATAGGGTTCGTGCTATTCGGGCTTTTTAACCATTTACCCTGTGAAATAATTTTAAATTTTTAGCGATGAATTTCTATTATGTGTATGTTTTGCAAAGTGAAAAAGACGGTAAGAATTATGCAGGATATACACAAAATTTAAAATTAAGATTTGAACAGCATAAAAATGGTCAAGTTGAAAGCACAAAGCATCGTCTTCCGTTAAAACTAATCTATTTTGAAGCTTGTATTAATCAAGAAGATGCACTGAAACGTGAGAAGTATTTTAAGACCCATTATGGTAAAATGTATCTCAAAAACAGATTAGCGAATTGGTACAAAGCACAATGAGTTCAAATCTTATTTCACAGGGTTTATCTATTTAACAATTTAATTATTACCGCGAAGCGGTCGAATTTTTTTTGAGATTTTTTTTATGGCTTTATATTGGCGTTCATTGGAGAAAACCCAGCGACAGTATGAAACAGTAACAAAAAAGAAAAAAATAAATATTAACGGCTAATTTTGGAATAAATCGGAGCCACTTATTATTTTTGTAAGATACAATTTTTATAAAGATGAAAAAAGAAATTATCATTGCCAAATGTAATAAGGCAAAATTGTGTTCATAGTTTGCATGCGCCATGCAAACATATAAATGAACAATTAACTGTCAAGAAGAGCCGTATGTCGGGAGACTGTCACAGCCTGTCCCGAATTTTGGGGATGCGGTTCCGTGAGAGGCTTGGGGTGAAATTCCCCTTGTCTATTTGACGTGCGGTGGAGTAAATGCATATTATGGGTTGAAATAAAATGACATATTTTCTCATACTGATTTATTGTTAAGGTATGCGCCATTTTACTTTATAAAACGAATTCTGTATCTTTACATGCTTTACAAAACTCATTTTGATTTATGGAACAACGGTTTATTCACCTGCACATAATAGACGGTATCGCTGACTTGCACATCCACAAGCCGGAAAAAATGAACGCTTTGGATTCTGTTTTGCTTCAGGAGCTCAGTGAGAACATTGCCAAACTGGAAAAAAACAAGGACATCAAAGCCCTGTTCATAACAGGTACACCCGATGTTTTTTCGGCGGGCGGAGACCTGCTATACATGGCAAAAATGAATGAAGCAGAAGGACGCAATGCATCGGCATTGATTCAGGGCATTTTTAATCGCATTGAATCGCTTTCCTGCCTTACTGTTAGCCTTGTGCAAGGCATCGCCTTTGGCGGCGGACTGGAATTGTGCCTGTGTTGCGACGTTTGCATCGCCGGGGATAAAGCAAAATTTGCCCTGCCTGAAATGCGCTATGGCATTATCCCTGCGGGCGGAGGCACAGTCAGGTTTTTGGAAAAAACAACCATATCGCAGTTGTTATATACCATGACATACCAAAAGATAATGACACCTACCGAAGCGTATTCATGCGGACTGATACAGGATATTGTCAGAAATGATGACATGGAAAAATTCAAAGCATTGTATATGCAAAAATTGCAGGCGCTAAACACAGATACGCTGGTAAAAATTAAATCGCATATCAAACAAACCGGAAAATTCTTTCATCACCCTGCCCGCTCCAAAGCGTTTGAAAACGAATCCAAACTGTTCGGGTATTTGCTTGAAAAAGAAGGCAGGGACAAAATGAACGCCTTTTTTGAGCAGAGACAAAAAGAAATGTAGCATTAAGAGCATTTAATTATGAAACATCATGTATGTAAAAAAACAAAACTCAAAATCCAAAAATTATACCTTGAGTCCACTCTAAAAAGTCATTTTCGCCACAGAATCACATTTGTATTGAGCGAAGTCGAAATAAAAACTCTAAATCCCAATAAAATTCTACTGGTTGCTAATCAGTGTTTTGTGGGATTTAGAGCTTTGGTGTTTTGGTGGCATTTTTCTTTTTTTTATTTTTTTAGAGTGGCCTCTACCTTTAAAAATGCAAATCTATTCAATCATAAATTAAAAAATGACACAATATTATAAACTAAAGATAAATAAATACCAGACAAAATACAAATGAGCAAACATATATTAAAACCTGTTTACGATTTAGAAGAACGTAAATGTCAACTATCAAAATCCAAAATGAATACAATATTTGCTTTGTTTTGTTCATTGGATTTTTATTCATTGGCATTTATTTGAGATTTGTTTTTTGTAATTTGCAACTTTATCTATTGTTACGAGATTAATTTGTTAAGACAATAAAAAATTATGGAATCTTATATTTTTTCCGGCACCGGTTTTGAACCGGGAAAACATACCATCACCAATCAACAGATAGAACAGGCCATTGACGAAGGTTTCCTGTACGGTTTCAACAAAGACCGTGTAAAACAGGGTGATTCATATAATGCCTACATTGAGCAAGGCGGTCAGCTTAGTCCGTTTGCATTCATGGCGGAACACAAAATGGGATTCCGCGAGCGCCGGCATGTGGTGCCTTTTCCGCCGGCAAAAAAATCGTATCCCAAAGCAGACAACAGCCTCGACCTTGCCATTAAAGCTTCCCAACAGGCCATTGACAACGCAGGATTATCAGCTCAGGACATAGACATGTGGATGGTAAGCACCGGTACACCCCACGAAAAAGCACCCGGTACGGCAGCCACGCTTAAATGTTATTTTGTGCCTTTCGAAAATCAAACCCCAACACACAGCCTGACATCTGCATGTGTGGGATTCAACATCAACCTGGAACTGGCCATGCAAAAACTGAAGCAACATCCCGGCATGAAACACATCCTTATTGTCCACACGGAAGTCATGTCGGAGATGCTGTGCAATGAAAAAGATTTTGTTCCCATCACCAGTTTTGGAGATGCAGCTGCAGCCGTGGTGTTGTCACGCATTGAATCAAAAAAACCGGTGGGTGTACAACACATCTGCAACTATGAAGACCTGCGCATGATTGACTTCCTCGGGGCAGATAAAGAAGGTGACCTGTACATGGAACCCCGGGTGGTAAAAAGCCGTGCCGTACCAAACATGGCAAATGTAGCCAGGGAAATCAGCAAAAAAGACAAAAAACAACCCGCTGAGTATGATCATTACCTGCCCCACCAAACCGGGCATGCCATTGTTAAATCAGTGACAAAAGCCGCTCAGATACCCGATGAAATATGTTACCAGGATGTGCAGCTTAACTATGGTAATTTGTCAGGTGCATCGGTGCCGGCATCCTATCATGAGCTGCTTACCAAAGGGAAGCTTACTCCGGGGATGCACATTTTAACATCCGTTGCAGGGCTTGGAGGAGAATACGGCGGTTTTTCATACATTGTAAATGAACCGGTAAAGTTCAAATCCAATAGCAGCATGCTGGAAGGGAAAACGGTTTTTATAACCGGCAGCACCGGCGACCTGGCGCAAAAAACCATTGAAAAACTGGCCGAACAGCACGCCAATTTGTTGTTGCATTACCGTAACGATAAAAAAATGGCAGGGTTGAAAGACAAACTTAAACAGCATGCGGGGAACATACAGTATCTGAAAGCCAATCTGGCAAATTTACAGGACGTTGAAAACATGGCAAATGGCATTAAGTCGCAGGGAATAGCACCCGATTATGTCATACATATCGCAGCGGCTACAGGAAACCTGAAACGTGCCTCGGAGGTCACTGACAAAGAAATGCAGGAAGTGGAACATGTCAATCACCGGGCAGCCCGCATCCTCATCGAAACCTTGTTTGATGACATCAAAGAGGCCGTGCTTTTTGTGGGCTCTGTTGCCGAAGAAGCTCTATTCAGCGGATCATCGGCCTATGTGGCTTCAAAAAGGGCACTTCATGCCTATGCTGTAGATTTGGCAATGCGGTATTATCAGCACAACAAACGTGTCGTGTATTACATGCCGGGGATCATTGACGGAGGAATGATGGGAAAACTCAGCGAAACTCAAAAAATTACATCCATGCAAACTGTGCGTCAAACCCGGCTCATTGAACTGGACAACATTGCCGATAACCTGGTAAAATCTTTGTACCTGCCAAAAGTACAGGGCGTGGAAGCCGATTACGAAGGGGCGTTGATGGTACGCAGGGATGCTTATTTAAAGGAGGATTTATCATGAAAAATTTCATTTTCAGCGGATACGGACACGCTGCCGGCAAACATGAAATCACCAATACCGATATCATGGAAGCTGTCAGGAAAGAGTTTTTGAAAGGATTCAGGGAAGACAAAATCATCCGCAGTGATAATTACAGGGCTTTCCTGAAAAAACACCCCAATGTCTCCCCTTTTGATTATTTTGCGGGATACAAAATGGGTTTTTTTAAGCGCCGGCATGTCAGGCCTTTTCCGCCGGTACGCAAAAAATTGTTTTATGCCGAAACCTCCCTGGAGCTTGGTGTAAAAGCCATTCACCATGCCATCAGTGATTCAGGATTACAAATCAGTGATGTCTCAGCATGGTTTGTCAGCACCGTATCGCCACATGAACAGGCACCTGGTTTAGCAGCTACCATCAAAGCGTTTTTTACGGATTTTGACAACAATACCCCGTCAATTACGCTCGCTTCGGGATGCTCAGGTTTTAACCTGAATCTGCAACACGCCATTGAATACCTGAAATCGCATCCTGAAGCAAAACACGTTGTGGTAGCTCACACTGAAACCATGTCGGATTTTCTCACCGAACGCATAAAATTTGTTCCGCTGGTGACCTTTGGCGATGCTGCCGCTGCAGTTGTTTTATCCCGCACCGAATCCCCTGACAGGGAAGGATTGTTGCACATCAGCAACTTTCAGGACATGCACATGGTGGATTTTGTTGGGGTTGATAAAGAAAGTAACCTGTACATGGATGATGCCGTGATCAAAGACAGGGCCATTGTCAACATGAGCAAAGCAGGCAGTGATATGCTTAAAACCACAGGCTGGAAACCTTCTGATGTTGACTTTTTTGTGCCCCATCAGACGGGTAATGCCATCCTGATACCCACAGCAAAAAACATCGGTTTTTCCGAAAACCAACTGTACAACGATGCACAAAAGATGTATGGGAACGTTTCCGGGGCCACCATCCCAATAAGCCTGTCATTGCTGCACAATGAAAACAGGTTGAAACCGGGCATGAAGATTCTCAGTTCTGTAGCAGGGGTCGGCGGTAAATACGGTGCTTTCAGTTACCTGGTACCAGAAAGACATCAGGATATAACATCGGTATTGCATCAGAAAGACCTGGCAGGAAAAACCTGCCTGATAACGGGCAGTACAGGTGCGCTGGGCACGGAAATAGCATTGGAAATGGGAAAACGCGGTGCCACATTGCTTCTGCATTATGCCCACAATACCAAAGCAGCAAAAAGACTAGCTGATAAGGTCAAAAAACACAGTGGAAAAGCCACGTGTTTCCGGGCAGACTTCACAAAAAAGGAAGATATCAACGCCCTTGCAGATGCCATACAAAGTAAAACAGATAAACTACATTACCTTGTCCATGCGGCGGGCATCAGCGAAAACCTCAACAAGCAGGCTATCCCCGGAGAGGATAAAATCATGCAGGTAAATTGTTTTGCCCCGCTGGAAATCAGCAAAAAGCTGCTTCCCCTGCTGCAAGAAACCGTTCTGTACATTGGCACAGCGGCTGAAGACATCCCTATAGCTGGATTTCCGGGATTTACAGCATCAAAAGCCTGTCTCCACGGTGCAGCAGGCAGTGCAGCAGGCGAATTCATTTCAAAAGGCATCCGTACCATTTATTACATGGCTGCTTTGCTTGACAAAGGAACCAGTAAAAACATCCCGCCCAAAGAAGCGTTTAATTTTATGCTGAAAAACGGACAGGAAACCCCCGTGCCGGTAAAAGAAACCGCCTACCGCATCGTCAGTTCGCTGTATATACCCAAGGTGCTATGCGTACAAAACAGCTACGAAGGCCCCATGGTAGTAAGGCGTGACGGGTACGTGCTTGAAACGGATGTGTAAAAACTGATTATGCGTTAGAAAACATATAAAATATTTCTGCAGCTCTGTATAAACAGAAGGCATTATCCAATGGAAATGCCAATACAGAAAAATAAATTTTATTTACTTTCGGGTTATGGAAAATAATTTTTTGATCATAGAAGGAAATATTGGGGCAGGGAAGACCTCTTTTGTTCAAAAACTTTGTAAGTTAAGAAATTACAGGGGGGTGTATGAGCAATTTGAAAACAACCCTTTTTTACCAAAGTTTTATGAAGATCCGGAAAAATATGCATTTACCGTTGAGATGTCTTTCCTGGCTGATCGTTATCATCAGTTAAAAAATGAAATACATCAGCAGGATATGTTTACCAACGGTATAGTTTCAGATTATTATCTGGTAAAATCGCTGATATTTGCCCGTTCTACACTGAGTAGTCAGGAGTTTGACCTGTATCGTAATATTTTTAATATCATATATAAGCGGTTGCCATCGCCGGATGTCTATGTTTATTTGCACAAATCGCCTGAAAAATTATTGTCAAACATCAATAAAAGGGGGCGGGTGTATGAAAAAAGCATTTCAACTGATTACCTGAAAAGCATAGAAGATAGTTATTTAATGTTTTTTAAACAGCATCCCGATATTCCTGTTTTAATTATCAATACCGAAGATTTGGACTTTGTTAAATCTGATGATGATTTTTTGAAAATTGTTGAACAAATCGAAATGAAACTAAAAAAGAATGACTAAATTTAAAATATTTTTAATTCTGTTTTTATTTATAAAAAATTATCTTACTTTTGTAAAATAGTAAAAATGAATAAAAATTGAAAGTGTAACCGTATAACAAAATTAGAATTATGAAAAAACTTGTTTACTTATTCGTATTTGCTGGTGCATTAGCATTGGTATCCGGCTGTGCCAGCCTGAAAAAAATGAAGGAAAATTCCGAGGAGATAGATTATACAGTAGAACCAGAAGTGCCGGAAATGCATGCTGGTGAAGTTGCTGTTAGTGTATCAGGTAAATTTCCGGAAAAGTATTTCCACAAAAAGGCCACAGCGCTTGTAACACCGGTATGGGTATATGAAGGTGGAGAAACACCACTTACCCCCGTTACTGTGCAGGGCGAAAAAGTAGAAGGTAATAATACAGCCATTAAATATCAGGAAGGCGGTAATTTTAGCTATTCCGATAAGGTGGCTTATAAGAAAGAAATGATGAGAAGTCGTTTGGAAGTCAGGATTACTGCTTCAAAAGGTGATGATTCTATTGAATTTCCACCTTATACATTAGCTGAGGGCATTGTTGCAACACCTGATCTCCTTCAGGTTACGCCTAAGGTGGTGGCAGCAAAAGATAATTTCCAGCGGAATGTACCTGCCAGTGAAATGGCTGATATACACTTTGATAAAAATAAATCCCATCTGAAATATTCAGAAAAACGTTCTGATGAAATCAAAAACCTGAAAGATTATATTGCATCTGTGAAAGAAGATGAAAGAAAAAAGATGGAAAAGATGGAAGTGCATGGATATGCCTCACCCGAAGGCCCCCAAGATTTTAACGATGAATTGTCAGATGAACGTGCAAAAGTGGCAAAAGAATACATCGACAATGAATTCAAAGACATTGAAGAATTAAATGAGACTGAATTTTTTGTTAAGCACGCTACCAAAGAGGACTGGGAAGGATTTAAAAAACTGGTCAAAGAATCAAGTCTCGAAGAAAAAGACATGATTCTTCGCGTATTGGAAATGCATAGCGATGTTGACCAGCGTGAAAAAGAATTCAGAAATATGACCAAAGTTTTCAAGGAACTTGAAGAGGAAATTCACCCCAAATTGCGTCGCTCTGAAATGAAACTCAATGTTATGCTTATTGGTCACAGTGATGAGGAAATCAAGCAACTCGTTAATGAAGACATTGACAGCCTGAAAAAAGAAGAATTAATGTACGCTGCTACTTTGTTTGATGACAACAATAAAAAATTGACCATTTATCAGGAATTTGTAAACCAATATCCTGATGACTGGAGAGGCCATAACAATGTTGGTGTTGCACAGTTTGAACTTGAAAATTATGACGCTGCAGCCACTGCATTTGAGAAAGCCAAAAATGCCAATGCCAATGCCACCGTTCATAATAACATGGGAGCTGTAGAGCTCATCAACGACAACATTGACAAAGCTCAGGAAAACTTCACTTCCGCTACAGGTGTTGGTGATGCTGTTTCTTATAACATGGGTATTATCAAAATCCAACAAGCTGAATACGAACAGGCTGTTTCGTATTTTGGTGACAACTGCTGTTTCAACGCTGCTCTTGCCAACGTACTTGATGGAAATATAGATGAAGCTGTGCGTCTTGCTGAATGTGGCGATGATAAAGATGAAGCCATGAATTATTACATCAAAGCGGTTGCAGGTGCTCGCAAAGCTGACACTGAGCTGATGTATAATAACCTGCGTACTGCTTGTACAAAAGATGCTTCTTTGAAAAAGCATGCTGCCAAAGATGTTGAGTTTATTGATTACTTTGAGCAACAGACATTCAAAAATATTGTTGAATAAGCATAATTTTAATTTAAAAAAACGGGGATGCGATTATCGTATCCCCGTTTTTTTGTTTGATTCCGTTTGTTTTTCAACAGAGCCTACCTATCCCTGATCGTCTGGTAAAAGGTTTTTTGTCTGACGGAAAATTTCCCACATCACAATGCCTCCGCTCACACTGACATTGAGAGAATGTTTTGTGCCACATTGTGGTATTTCAATGCACTCATCACACATGTCAATAACTGTTTGCTGAACTCCATGTACTTCGTTGCCGAATATTAATCCAACAGGGGTGTCAGAAGCCAAATGAAAGTCTTGCAATGCTGTGCTTTTGGAGCAAATCTCAACGGCAATAAGTTTAGTTCCGCCGGTTTTTAATTGCTTTACTGCCTTGTGGATGTCTTTTACGTACGTCCAGTCAACGGTTTCGGTTGAGCCGAGAGCTGTTTTTCGTATATCACGATGCGGTGGACAACCGGTGATGCCGGTGAGAATAAGTTGGGAAAATCTGAATGCATCTGCTGTTCGGAAAAATGCCCCTACGTTGTGATGACTTCTTATGTTATCAAGGACAATGGTAACGGGTAATTTCTTTGAAGATCTATAGTTTTCCTTATTCAGCCGCGGAATGTCTCCTGTTTGTAATTTCTTCATCGCTTTATGTAACTAATCAGTGCTCGCCCCTGGGAAAAAATAGGGGAACTTCAAAAATGATAATTTAAGTTTATCTTTGCAAAGATAGCACATATGATCCCAATATTTACATGAATCAA
>CAZTNS010000116.1:0-10265 GCA_964615585.1 uncultured Bacteroidales bacterium
CGAAGACCGGAGACGGAAGAAGTATTCATAACTCCTGACTTCCGACTCCCGACAACATTACACCTAACTTTTTGCCTTTAGATATTCCTGGTTTTCCACTAAGTTTGCAGTAGAACCAAAAAATTAAATAATCAATCAAGTAATTTACTTGATGATGTAAGCTACACCATGGAACATTAAATCCATTTTGATGTTTTGTTCAGTTACTGAACTATACTGCAGTAATGCATTAATTCACCTTCTTCAATGCAGGCAGTTTATCATACACACTGGGATGTTGTTTTCCTTTATTCCGCTAAAAAATCCGCTTTACGTTTAAAAATATCTCCAAACGTCCGTTCTTTTTTGACGGTAAAATAGGCATCGGGATTTTGCGATGAATTCAACGTATAATCGCCGCAACCCACGCACTTTTCCCATGCTTTCAGTACAATATTATCTATATTATTGCCGGATATCCTTACCACAAACAGTGGTTCGGTATCGGGCTCAAAATCATCAGCAAAGCGAAATGAACTTTTGTTTTTCATTTCATTCATATATTTGTTCACAGCCCCCTGGTCTGCTTGTATGTCATTAATCATCCAGACACTATCCTGCATGTGTAGCACAAAACTGCTGTCGGCTGGATAATCATATTCAATGCGTTTTATTGCAGACGGCTCTACTTCGATCAGTTTTCCATTTCGCCACCTGTTGAAAGGCTTATTAAACTGCATTGAAATAAATCCGCTAACAGCATATACTTTATTCTCTCCTTCAGGCCGTACATACGTGCTGCCGCTGATTGACTGGCTTCCTTGCGGACTCTGAAAGGCACTCTGATTAGGTTGAAAACTGCCAAGATACAAATCAAGTGATTTTTTGTCCTTGTCCTTTCCGGTTGCAAAAAATTCAACGCGTGTAGCCATTGTATCGGTAACATCATATTCATCCCATGCCTGTTTATCGTTGGCAACCAGTTGTTCCACCTCTGCTTTGCTCATAACAGAGATAGCTTCTTCAACAACATCTTCCTGTGCAGGGCTTTTAATGTCACCATTTTCCACCATCCAATTTTCATTTTCCTTGGTTAAAATGATCTTCTCATCGTTCTGGTTTCGTGTTATTACAATACGATTTACGGCAGCACTGTCAACCTGAATAATATCTGCACGAAAACTCCTTGCTTTACCTCCCTTGTCTTGAAAGTAAAGGGATACAACAAAAACAGCAAGCAAGGCAGCAAATGCAATGATCAATACACGGGTATTTTTTTTCTTATTCATAGCTTTCCTCCATTCGTTTTACACGTTTCCTATTGTTTATTTGTACCCTGACAAGGCCATATACAACCAAAATAATTACGGGTAATAAGAAGTTCAGATATTTAAGAAAAGTTTTTTTTCCATCTTCAAGTTCATCCAGCGGACGGTAATCAACGCCTTTGGTTCGCAATGCTATAAGGCCGGTATCATCGCTCAACCAGTCAATGGCATTGACCAATAAGTTTAGGTTTCCTTTTTGTAATTGCTGTTGATTTCTTTCACTAACAGGGAAATCCCCATCCCCAATCAGCAATATTTTATAAGGATTCCCGGTACTGCTGGTATCACTCAACACCCCTCCAAGGATTTGTTTTCCAAGCGGAAAGTCATTTTTCTGCCATTGTTTATTAACATCAAAACGTGTTGGTGGACTGTCAGTGCCGGAATTTTTCGAAGAATATAACAAAGGTGTAAATGCCGCTGAATCCTGACCTTTGTATTTGACAGGGCTGATAAATTTAAAAATCACATTTTCAATCCCTTCGGTTACAGGGTGATCTGCAAAATTAGTAACCTGGGGTATATAGGGGAATCTTACATTGGTAGCATATTTAAACATACCTTGTTGCCTTTGTACACTTATGTAGCCAGCTTTTGCATCGGTAACAAATTGTTTTTCTACCTCCAGGCCTTTATTTGCAAGCCAACTTTCAAGACCTGTATTAACAACACTTCCTGTCAGGTTTTCCATATTTCCGTCCACACGGTTCAAGCCAATGAATAAATTGCCTCCACGTTCCAGAAAAGCATCAAGTTGTCTTAGATGAGCATCAGGAATACTATCTGTGGGACGTATAATTGCAACGGTTCTGAATCTATCAGGAATCGGTTTGCCGGATGTTATTTCATAAGCCTGTACATTGTTCAGTACCTCTAATTCACTTACCGACTGGTAAATCTTTTTCATTTCGGGTTCTCCATGTCCCTGCAAAATTGCAACACCAGGTTTGTCGGTCATGCTCATTTTCTTAATGGCCGTTGACAAAGCATATTCAATTGGTACTCCAGGATCCAGAAATGGAATTACGTCACGTTTCTCCCCAAGTTTTAAAACAGCGCCCATATACACCCTCTGTTGTTTCATCTGGTCTTTTTCCCTTACATTTACCATAACAGGCTGAATACCTGACTCCTGTGCTTTCTTTTCAATTTTATTGTCTTTGTTAGGGTCTAAAAATTCATACATGACATTTTTACCGCTCAGGCGATTGTATTCAATGAGATACTCCTCAAACAAATCACGTGTTTTCATGATATCCGGGGGTAAATTTCCACTGAAATAAGCCGTTATAGATAAAGGTTGGTCCAGTGAATCGAGAATATTTTCTGTGGCATCGCTCAATGAATACCTGTCGTCTTCTGTAAAATCAAGCCTGAAATACCATTGTTCAGAAATAAGATTCAGGACAATCACAATTCCAATCAATAAAATAATATGAATGCTTGTTCTTTTCATGTTAAAACCTCCTCGGATGTTTAACGTTTTTTAAGTGAAATTTCAGCAAATGCCAGTCCCAGGAATGTCAGGGACAAAAAATAAATAATGTCCTTGCTATCAACCACACCTCGTGACATTGATTCAAAATGTGTATGAAGAGATAAGGAATGCAGAATCTCCCCTATCACGCCGGTGGATCCGGTTGCAAGTACACCAAATATGATTTGAAAAAACAGCCCGATAAACAAAGCTGTCAAATAAGCCACTATCTGGTTTGATGTAAGGCTGCTGGCAAACAATCCAATGCTAATGTAAACCATACTCATCAGCACCAACGCCAGGTACCCTGTAATGGTTGAACCATTTTCCAGGTTTCCTATACCTGAAACGGTAAGGGGATAAATAAGTGTCAATACGAGGGTAACGATGATTAAAATCAGCGTAGCCAAAAATTTCCCGACAATGACATCCCTGTCAGTGACATTTTTGGTTAACAGCAGTTCGAGTGTTCCACTGCGTTTTTCTTCAGCCAGCATTTTCATTGTGATGGCCGGAATAAAGAAAAACAATGTCCAGAAAGCCACTGTATAGAACACTTCTAAGCTGGCCTGCCCCATCATAAAAATATCATTACCGTAAATCCATGTAAAAAATCCGCTAAAACCCAAAAACAAACCCATAACTATATAGGCCATCAACGAATTAAAAAACACACTCAATTCTCGTTTTGTAATTATCCAAATTGCTCTCATAACGTATCACTTCATTGTTAAGTTTCTGAAAATATCTTCAAGTTTGGTCTCTTTAGGTATCAATTCTGTAATTACCCAGTTGTTTTTCACACACATGCTAAATATATCCCGGGCTGCTGATTGTTCAGGCTTTGATTGGACATTAAACACTTGTTTGTTCCGTGCAGCATAATCAGCATCCTTAACAGAAGACAACGCATTTAATGCCTGCAGCACAACATCTGAATCCTCTGCATCTTCAATTTTTACTTTCACAGTTTCCTGCCCATGACCTTTTTGACGCAGGGTATCTGATGTATCGTCAGCCACAATTTTCCCTTTATGTATAATTAAAATCCTGTCGCATATAGCTTCAACTTCAGGCAATATGTGGGTACTTAGCAACACCGTTTTTTCTTTTCCAAGGTCACGGATAAGCTTTCTGATTTCTACAATTTGGTTTGGGTCTAAACCTGTTGTCGGCTCATCAAGAATTAAAATTTCAGGGTCATGGATCATTGCTTGTGCAATGCCGACACGTTGCTGATATCCTTTTGACAATTCCCCTATATTTTTATGTTTTTCTGCGTTCAACCCACATACTTTTACCATCTCCTTTACCCTGGCTGGTATATCTTCCTTTTTAACATTTTGCAATGCTGCAGAAAATTCCAGGTATTCTATAAGTGGCATTTCCGAATACAACGGGTTGTTTTCCGGTAAATAACCAATGTGTTTTTTTGATAATTCAGACTGTTCGCGTACATCTATATCGCCAATTTTAATGCTGCCTGCATCCATGCCCAGGAATCCGGTAATCATCTTCATTACCGTTGTTTTTCCTGCACCGTTAGGTCCCAAAAACCCCAGTATTTCACCTGTATGTACATGGAAAGAAATATCATCTACAGCTTTTTGATGGCCATAACTTTTTGACAAATTTTCAATTTGTATATCCATAAAAATAGTTTTATGTATTCATCAAATCAGGATTCTCAATTTTAATTGTTAATTGTTTTGCTTATCAAGTTTTGTACCAACCCTTTTTTTTATGAAATCTTGACATTATTTGACTGCAATATTTTCATAAAAAATGTCAATTTTACATCAGAACACTTTATTCACGACTAACACTAAAGGTAAGCATTGTCCATCAGGCTATTTGTTATTTTTTACACAACACCTTAACCCAACTTGAAAATCAAAAGTCATAAAGTTCACCAACACAGATATTTGCGATTTTGTTTTTTACAATTGGGGGACTACTTTTGTTTTTCTCACATATGGACGATGTTTAAAATTGAGACTATCAAAAATTAATTGTTGATCTACTGTTGGCCTGGTGCATAATTTAACATATATCTTTTCCTTTTTCTTGTTGTTTATGCTCACTATCGATGATTGCATTGATTTCATTTTTTCAACAATAGTAGTCCAGCTATAATCTATGTTGTTTTCTTTCAATTCTTTTCGAATGTAATTCACGATTTGGTAGGCCATTATTCCCAGCCAAATATGTGATTCTATGTATTTGTCCTTCTGATGGTGGATTGGGCGTACTTTTAGATCGGTTTTCAAGCACCTGAATACCGCCTCTACATCTCTTGTCATATTATAAACATCCCATATATCTGATTCGGATATGGTATTATTTGTATATCTCAAAAAATATTCACCCTTTGGTTTTTCCCGCTCTTTTATCCGATCCCAATTGATATCTGTTACAATACCCTTTTCTTTGTCTTCGGTGTATTTTATATCATATAGCCAACCTATTTTTGAAAGTTTGGCTTTTATGCGACCTACTTTCTCATGGACCTTTTCGGTTTTTTTTAGCGTCCCTTTTTTGGGTAATTTGTCCTTTTGGTCATTGCCATTTATCAGGCTTGTTTTATCACTTTCATCAATTAGAATTCATTGCATTTTGTTCCATTACTAAGATTTCCAGTTCTCATTGTTACAATACGGTCAAAGTTTTTACGTTTCCTCCCCTGAGTTTTGTTATTTTTGCACCGCATGTCAGATAAATTTAGTACCCTATATCAAAACCATCCGGCCACTGATGCCATTCTGCAGCATTGCCGGGAAAACAACAAACCTTTGTCATTAAAAGGCCTGGTGGGGTCTGCTTTTTCCATGTTGTTTAATGCTGTGTGGCAA
Organism: uncultured Bacteroidales bacterium; assembly: GCA_964615585.1. Classification (GTDB taxonomy): domain Bacteria; phylum Bacteroidota; class Bacteroidia; order Bacteroidales; family ML635J-15; genus JAQIBY01. Next base: position 5,637 of record CAZTNS010000116.1, read on the forward strand.
CGCAAAAAAAGCACGCACCTCATTATCATGCCCGATAAGGAAAAAGCTGCCTACACGTACAACGACCTTCAGAAGCTGACAGATGACGATGACCACATTCAGTTTTATCCCTCGGCATACAAACGCAGCGTTGAATACAACCAGACGGACAAGGTCAACATTGTGATGAAAACGGAAGTGCTCAACCGCATTGGCTCCACGCGCAAACCGTATGTGTTGGTTTCTTACCCCGAAGCCCTGATAGAATCCGTGGTGACCCGAAAAACCCTCAAAGAGCAAACCCTGGTCATCAAAAAAGGCGAAGAATTGTCGGTGGGTTTCATCGAAGAAATGCTTGAAATGTATGGCTTCACAAAAGAAGACTTTGTGTATGAACCCGGCGATTACGCTGTGCGCGGCGGCATTGTGGACGTGTTTAGTTTTTCCGATGACGTGGCTTACCGAATCGAGTTTTTCGGTGATGAAATTGAAAGCATACGCAGTTTTGATCCGCAAACACAAATATCAATCAACAAACTCAACAACATTTCCATTGTCTCTAACATCCATGAAAAATCGGAAGAAACGCGAAAAGTGCCGTTTTTGGATTTTCTAACGGATTCAGCTTCCATTTGGATTGAAGACAAAGATTTTGTTTTTCAGCGATTTGATGATATTTACAACACAGCCATAAAACGATTCAGGGAAGGCATCAATCCTGACGTTGATAAAACGCCAATGATGGATCCTGAAAAAAACCTTACCCCACCGGATAAAATCAAATCATACATAGAGAAACATTCCCTGTTGCTGCTGGGGCAACAACAAGGCAAAGCCGAACATCAGGCTGTGGGGTTTCATACCGCGCCCCAGCCTGCGTTTCAAAAAAACTTCAACCGGCTGACGGAAGATTTCAGAAACAAGTTTGAAGCGGGATACACCTGTTTTGTGTTGTCTGACAATGAAAAACAAATACAGCGCCTGCGTGATATTTTTACCGACAAAGGCGAAGACATCAGGTTTGAGTCCGTTTTTTATGCCCTGCACAAAGGCTTTATAGATCATACCTTAAAAATATGCGTTTACACCGATCATCAGATATTTGAGCGTTACCACAAATATCGCCTCAAAGGCAGGATTACACACAAAGACACATTTACCCTGAAAGAGCTCAACAGCCTTAATCCGGGAGATTATGTGGTACATGTGGACAATGGTGTGGGGAAATTTGCAGGGTTACAGAAAATCGAAAACAACGGCAAACAACAGGAGGTGATTCGCATTGAATACGCCGACGGGGATATGCTTTTTGTCAACATTCATTCGCTGCACCGGATATCAAAATACCGGGATCAGGATGGTGAAGCACCGAACATTCACCGACTGGGATCCGGGCACTGGCAGCGGATAAAAAACAAAACAAAGAAAAAGGTAAAAGACATTGCACGTGAACTGATATTGCTTTATGCCAAACGGCAGGATGCCAGTGGTTTTGCTTTTTCCGCAGATAATTACCTGCAACGTGAGCTGGAATCGTCGTTCATTTATGAAGATACCCCCGACCAGTATCAAGCCACCAGCCTTGTAAAACAAGACATGGAGCATCCCGTGCCGATGGACAGGCTTGTGTGCGGCGATGTTGGGTTTGGCAAAACCGAAGTGGCCATTCGTGCTGCCTTTAAAGCGGCAAACGACAATAAGCAGGTAGCAATTCTGGTGCCAACAACCATCCTTGCATTTCAACATCACCAAACCTTTATGGAGCGCCTCCAAAACATGCCGGTAAAAGTGGATTACATCAGCCGCTTGAAAACCCCCGCTGAAATTAAAAAGAGCCTGAAAGAGCTGAAAGAAGGGCATACCGATATCATCATCGGAACACACCGGCTGGTAGGAAAAGATGTGCAATTTAAAGACCTGGGCTTGCTGATCGTGGATGAGGAACAGAAATTTGGCGTGTCAACGAAAGAAAAGCTCAAAAAACTGCGCCTGAATGTAGATACCCTGACGCTGACAGCGACACCAATACCACGTACCATGCAGTTTTCACTGATGGGAGCCAGGGACCTTTCTGTGATCCACACACCACCACCCAACAGGCATCCCATCATAACGGAGTTGCACACATTTAACAAACAGATCATCCGTGAAGCCATCATGTATGAGGTGCAACGCAACGGGCAGGTCTTTTTTATCCACAACCGGATTCAAAACATTGATGAAGTTGAGGCCATGATAGAACGCATCTGCCCCGAAGTAAAAAGCAGGATAGCCCACGGGCAAATGGAAGGAAAAAAGCTGGAGCGCATCATGCTTGAATTCATGCGGGGTGATTTTGATGTGCTGATTTCTACCACCATCATCGAAAACGGCCTGGATATCCCCAATGCCAACACCATCATCATCAATCATGCCAACCAGTTTGGGTTGAGTGATTTACATCAGCTCAGGGGCAGGGTGGGGCGTTCCAACAAAAAAGCCTTTTGCTACCTGATTGCGCCACCCGTTACCCATATAACACCTGAAGCAAGGCGCAGACTGAAAGCCATTGAAAATTTTACCGACCTGGGCAGTGGGTTTAATATCGCGTTGCAGGACATGGATATACGGGGTGCCGGCAATCTGCTTGGCGGAGAACAATCCGGCTTCATCAGCGATATGGGATACGAAACCTACCAGAAAGTGCTGAAAGAAGCTGTGCAGGAAATCAAAGAAGATGAGTTTAAATCGGTATTTGCCGCAGGGGGAAAACAAACCGAACAAAACATTCCTGAAGATTATAAATTTGTCAGCGATTGCCAGGTTGAAACGGACCATGAAGTGTTGTTGCCTGAAGTTTATATTGAATCTGTTTCGGAACGTATCCGTCTGTATCGTAAACTTGACAGCATTGAAAGTGAAAGTGAATTGAAACAATTTGAAGATGAAATGACAGACCGATTTGGAGAGATGCCCGAGCCTGTGAAAGGTATGCTGGAAGTGGTCAGATTACGCTGGATTGCCATGCGTACCGGGTTTCAACGCATCATCATCAAAAACAACATGTTCCTGGGGCATTTCCCGAAAGACCAGGCATCGGTATTTTATAAATCGGATGTGTTTGCCGGCATCATAAAATACATGCAGGAACACCCCGGCGGCTTCAGGCTGAAAGAAGACAATGGAAAACTGAGCATGAAAATACAGCCGGTGCATTCCGTTAAAGAAATACGCCTTTTCCTGACCAAATTGCATCAAAACCACACCGGAAAATCCGGGAAGGCATAGCTTACCGGCTGTTTGTGAATGCCCGTACAGCCAAATCGTTTTTCAACAGAGCCTGCTTTACTGGACATGTAATCGAGAACAATTCAAACCATTCCGGCCTTTAAACATATTTGGTTCACAGTTTTTCGTTTAATGAATCTTCCTTGATGTTTTGTTCGTGTATTTGTGTTAATATGCTGTTGCCTTTTTTAGATAAAGATTTTAACGAATCAACCTCTTCATTTACCATTGATTTAAATGAGACAAGCTCCCTTGTCAACGAGTCTTTGTATTGCGTTTGTTTATTTAGTTCAATTCTGATGCTATCCAAAGTCATTTCAATATTATTATTATTTGAATAACTTTTAACATTCACATATTCAACGATACGGGATTTAATCGGTTCATCTTGATTAATAAATGTGTGATAAAGAAAGAAAAAAAGAAAAATGATCAAAATAACAAGGCCGGCTGAAATGAAAATTCTTAAACAATCGAGGGTGATATATATTAAAACAAATAACAACAAACCAACAAGTATTATTAAAAAAACAGAACCTAATTTCTCAAAAACAGAATAAAAACTGAATATAATTAATATTGTCAGCCATAAGCTGGCTACAAAGAAAAGACCATCCATAATGGTATTATACTTTTCTAATAATTTACGTTTACTGAATGCTTTTTTAGGTTTCTTTTCTGAATTAATATCATTTTCCATGTTACACTATTTTGTAAATTAACAATTAATTGGCGTTTGATCCATAACATACAATATCAGGGCATATATGCGTTGTGCACGAACGAGTTTGCTTATTTTTTGCGAAAGATAGCATAAATTGTGCAATATGCAGCAGGTTTTTATAAGGTTTTTGGATGTTTTGACCTGGGGAAGGGATTGCGGCATGGTTTCGTTTGGCGATTCGTAGCACGAACCTGTCAAACCGTTACAATGTTTATTAGATGTAATGCCCTTGAATTTAGCACTATCCGCCAAATGCACTATACACGATGTTGGCAACTGGTGTTCTTTCGTATCAGTCTATTAGTCATTTATTTAGCTTTTGTTTTATTGTCATTCTCAATCTGCACCAACCTATCCACGAAGCACAAATTTATTTTGTTTTTTGAGCGTGGGCAATCCTAAAACCGACCTGAAAGGCGGTTACCCGGGCTGGAAAGGCGGAAGCTCTTTTGCAAGCCTTTGGTTTGAGCATTGGCTCGTGCGGGCTTGCAAATGTGCTTTCGACTGTGCGTTGGTTATGATGATTTGTCAACTTGTTATTTTTACTTTGTTCCCGTACAGAATTAAATATACCACAGGAATAAAAATAAATACCAGAAGTAGTCCAAATAACAAACCGCCAATTACAACTATGGCCATTGGTTTCAACATTTCAGTGC
>CAZTNS010000117.1:0-9764 GCA_964615585.1 uncultured Bacteroidales bacterium
GCTTAAGGCGTTGGATTTTAATGACTTATTTGTTCTTATCGTATAAACTTCCGTTACAAGTCGGAAGACCGAAGACCGGAGTCGGAAGAAGTATTCATTACACCTAACTTTTTAGCTTTAGATATTCCTAATTTTCCACCAAGTTTGTAGTCGAAACCAAAAAATAATAACCGGAGATGGATAATTACACAAAATAAAATGCATCAATCTTCATCCACAATGATAAATACATCTTCGTAAGGGGCTTTCATGAGATGTTGTTCCCTGGCAAATTTCTCAAGCATTTCGGGGCTTGCATTGAGTTGCTCAAGCTGTGTGCGGTAGTTTTTTATTTCTTTGCGGAAAAAATCCCGTTCTTCCTGCAAGGATTTGAGCCTGTTGACATCTTTTACCCTGTCGATGATGTTGTAGGTATCAAAAATGCCAATCCACAACAGAAAAGCCAGTAAGGTAAGGATGTATTTGTTCCTTACTACCGGTTTAATGACATTCCATATGCGTTGAATGTGTTCCATACAGCAGTAAAGATATAAGCATTTTTTATTATCTCAAAAATTCGCTTAAATTTTTTCCGCTATTTTGCGTACTTCCTCAAGGTATTTTTTTCTTGTTTTATCGTCAACATCAGCAACAGCATGGAAATACGTATGATTAAGGATTTCCATCCCGCAAAATTCAAAGATGCACTTTTCGGTAATGACATTCAGTGCCTCCCGTTGTTCTTCTGTATTAAAAAATTCGGTTGACCCCGTGGTGTTGAACAACATGACTTTTTTATCGGTCAGCAGGGGAGTGGCTTTCCCATCTTTAGTATGGAAAGCAAAACCTTCAAGAAAAACCCGTTCGATGTATCCTTTCAGCATGGCCGGCATACCAGACCACCAGATGGGATAAACAAAAGCAATGACATCGGCTCTTTTTATGTATTTTTGTTCTTCAGTAATGGCAGCGGGATATCGTTCATGTTCAATGCTTTCCAGGTCTTTTCTGCTCAGTACCGGATTGAACTTCATGTTATATAAATCACGGATAACCACTTCATGATTGTTATTGTAAAAGGTTTCTCCCAAAACGTCCCTGACGGCAGAATTGAAACTTGGTTCTTTGTAATTAGCGTAAACAATTAATGTGTTCATAAACTTATACTTCTTTTGTTTATTCAAAATGATACTTTATCATCATAACAAATATGACTATCTTAAAACTAATAACAAAGTTTTCCGTGTGAAAGTTTTATTAATTAATGCTTTTTCAACGCTTTTAACATAATTTCGGCAGGGTGGAGGGCATTGATATTGGTGCCGTCTTTAATATGGCAGCGGCAGGATGTGCCACCGGCAGCAATCACCGTATCAGGAGTGGCTTCCCTTATAGTTGGAAACAAAACCATTTCCCCGATTTTCATGGACAGATCGTAATGTTCTTTTTCGTAACCAAAACTGCCTGCCATCCCGCAACAACCACTGGGAATTTCTTCCACCTGGTAATTCTCAGGACATTCCAGAGTCTTTTTTGTGGCATCCGTTCCGGCTATTGCTTTTTGCTGGCAATGGCCATGAAATTTGATGTGCAGTGGCTCGGTGGTAAAATCATCTTTTGTGATTCTGCCGGCATCAATTTCCCGGGCCACAAACTCTTCAAACATGTACGCATGTTGAGCCAGCCTTTTGGCAGCGCTTTTCAAATCATCATCAGCCAGGTCGGGGTATTCATCACGAAAACCAAGGATGGCTGATGGTTCAATCCCGATCAGCGGCGTTTCTTCAGATACAATGTCTTTCAGGCTGCGGATATTGGTGTTGATAATTTTTTTTGCCGTACGTATCAGGCCTTTGCTTAACCATGTGCGTGCCGATTCTTTGGTGTCGGGTATGACCACTTCATAACCGAGCTGTGTGAAAAAACGGATGCCTGCTATACCCACATCTGTATCCAGGTAATTGGTAAATTCATCTTTCAGTAGGTAAATTTTGCCCCTTTTCCCGTCAGGTTGGGTGTTTTTAAGGTAAGCCTTCATTAATTTTCTGAAATTTTGCCCTGAGAGCAAAGGAATTTGTCGCTGTGGGGCAAAACGAACAATACGCTTAATCCAGGCGCTGGTGGTTTTATTTTTGATAAAAAAATTGAAAAGGCCGGGCATGGCGGCCCCCATTCTGTGAAAAACAGGTAAATAAGCAATCAAACGGGTGCGTAAGGAAATGCCATGGGCATCGTAATAATGCTGCAAAAATTCCATTTTCATTTTAGCCACATCCACGCTTGAAGGGCATTCGGATTTGCATGCTTTGCACATCAGGCAGTTGTCGAGTACATCAAACAGGTCATCTGAATCAAACGGATTATCGCCGGGGTGATTTGTCAATATTTCGCGGAGGCTGTTGGCACGGGCGCGGGTGCTGTTTTTTTCATCACCGGTGGCCATAAACGAAGGACACATGGTGCCACCCATGCTCTGGATTTTTCTGCAATCGCCGCTGCCATTGCAATTTTCGGCTGCCCGCATAATGCCTCCCACATCCGAAAAATCAAACACGGTATCAATGTCCCTGGTGTGCTGACCGGGTTTAAACCGCAAATAGTCGTTCATGGGAGGGGTGTCCGTGATTTTATGCGGGTTGAAAATGCCTTCGGGATCCCAAACGGATTTGATTTTTTTAAACACATCATACAAGGTATCCCCAACCATCAGCGGTATAAATTCCCCCCTGAGCCTGCCGTCACCATGTTCGCCACTGAGTGAACCCTTGTATTTTTTAACCAGCTTTGCGGTTTCCAGGGCGATGGTATGATACATTTCCACATCCGTGGGATCTTTCAAATTAAGTAAAGGGCGTAGATGCAGTTCCCCAGTGGCAATGTGTGCATAATACACGCATTTTAGTTTATGCTTGTCAATCAATTTTCCGAAATCCTCCATATAATCCGGTAACACGTCGGGGCTAACAGCCGTATCTTCGATGACAGGTACCGGTTTTGTATCACCGGGCATGTTGTACAGGATGCCAAGCCCGGCTTTGCGCAAATCCCAGACACGTTGTGTATCATTTCCTTTGATGATGGGGAAACTGTATCCCAGGCCTTGTTGGCGCATTTCCTGCTCCATCTTTACGGCCAGGTTTTCAATCTCTTTCATCGAATTCCGGGCAAATTCCACAATTAAAATGGCTTTGGGACTGCCTTCAACGAAAAACCGGTTTTTTTCCTGCTCCCGGTTCAGTTTGCTCAGTTCCAGTACCTGATCGTCCATGAGTTCAACGCTGCACGGATTGTATTTTAGTGCGATGAGGTTAGCACGGAAAGCATCGTTCAGGGATTTTGTATGTATGCACACGAGGGCATTTTGTGCAGGGGGTAGGGGTTCAAGATTAAGTTTAACGGCTGTGATAAAAGCAAGGGTGCCTTCGGAACCACACATAAACGATGAAAGGTTCAGGGGGGTGTCTGATTTGCCAAATATAGCAGAGTTTAACAATATATCGAGGGCATACCCCGTATTTCGGCGTTTTATGACGGGATCGGGATATTGCTTGTCAATTTCCTGCTGGATATTTGTGTCGGATAACACCGTATTGATCTGGCGATAGATTTCCCCTTCCTTTGTTTCCAGGCTGCATTTTGTTGTAAATGCTTCTGGTGTTAAGGGTTTAAATGTAACTTCACTGCCATCGCTCAAAATGGCATCAATTTCGAGGCAATGGTCACGGGTAGAGCCATAGACAAGGGAATGTGCCCCGCAGGAATTGTTCCCCACCATCCCTCCAATATTGGCGCGGTTCGATGTGGACGTTTCCGGACCAAAGAACAGGTTGTCACCGGCTGTAAAGGCATTCAATTCATCGCGAACAACGCCGGGTTCCACTTTAATCCATTTTTCTTCAGGCCGGTATTCAAGGATGCCTTTCATGTGGCGTGATATATCCACAACAAGTCCGTTTCCCACAACCTGGCCGGCCAGTGAAGTACCTGCACCACGGGGAATTATTGGCAATTTGTGTTCCCGGCAGAAATCTATGATTACATGAATGTCCTGCTTGTCTTTCGGCCATACAACAGCCAACGGCATTTCACGGTAAGCAGAAGCATCGGTAGCGTATAATCGCCGGTATGTATTATCATCAGCACATTCTCCTTTTATGCTATTCTTAAGCGTTTCAAATGGGTATTGCGTGTTGCTTGTTACCAAAATACATGTTTTTATAATGCTCAAAATTAGAAAAACCGTGGATAAAAACGGAAAGATTAAATCATTTCATAACATGTGCTGCGTTAAATGAGATATAAAGTATTGATAAATAATCGTTAAGAGTTTGTAATAAAAAATACAACAGCAAGCCTTTGCTTTTTATTCACTTTTACCTGTTGATTAATTTGTTTCTTTTGTTGCTGTAGAATGATTATATTTGTAAAGAAAATTGTTTACATACAGTATTAATGAGTGAAAAAAGTTTTAATTTTTTGTCAGACAGTGAGCATCAGGATTTAATTAAAAGTTTCGAATCCTATTTACGTCATGGATACCCATCGTATTTTGATGTCAATGAGCTGGAAATCTTATTGGATTATCACCTTGATTTCGATAAAACGGAAGAAGTTTATGTTTTATTAAAACTATCTGACAAATTACATCCCGGCGCTGTGGGGATAAAATTCAGACGAGCCAAATATTTATTTTCTAATGGCCATATTGATGAAGCCTGGAGCTTGTTGGATGAGGTTGAAGCCATAGAAAATTCCCGTGGAGACGTGTACCTTATAAAGGGAATGATACAGGTAATGAATAAAAAATTTACAGCGGCAGAAGACTTATTTCAAAAAGCCATTGAAATGGCAGGAGATGAGTTGGAAGATATGTATTATACCATTGCTACAACCTTTGAAACGGCGGCACAATACAAATCTGCCATTACTTACTTTAAAGCAGCCTACAAACTGGCAGGTGATTTTCAACCCGAATTGTTGTACGACCTGGCTTATTGTTATGAAAAAGCCGGAGAATACAAAAACAGCACATTGTATTATAACATGTACCTGGACAGAAATCCCTTTTCAGAATCTGCATGGTATAACCTGGCTGTGAATCACCACAACAATGAAAGATACAAACAAGCCAATGAAGCGTTTGATTACGCCCTTACGGTAAAGCCTGATTATTTGCCGGCATTGTTGGGGAAAGCGCAAAACCTGATGTATATGGAGGATTATAAAGCGGCCATAACGCATTTTAACAAGTATGTTAAATTAGCTGAACCCGAAGCCGATATCTATGCTGACATCGGGGAGGCCTATTATAACCTGAAAGAAAACAACAATGCGAAAAAATATTTTGACATAGCCCTTGATAAAGATTCAAAATGTTCAGAAGCATACTATGGCCTTGGAAAGCTTAAGTATGATGAAGGAAAGTATCTCGAAAGCATCCGGGATATAAAAACAGCCATAAAATATGCGGCATATAACCCTGATTACTGGTATTCACTGGCCATCTCCTGTCAAAAAATATATTTTACCACAGAGGCAGAAGAAGCGTTCAAAAAAGCACTGGATTTATATCCTTATAACCCTGAAATCTGGGTAAGCTATGCTGACCTGGCTTTTTCTTCAGGCAACGTAAAGCACGCTATTGATCTGTTGACTCAAAGTGAAAGTTACAACAAAGGCATTGCCCGCGTTAAATATCGCCTGGCAGCTTATCATCTTGCTGCTGAAGATAAAAAGAACGCCATTTCATATTTTTCAGAAGCAGTGAAGTTGAATGCTGATGAATCCAATGATTTCTTTTCTTTTTACCCCAAAGCGGTTAATTTCACAGAATTGCGTTCATTGCTAAAAAACAAACAATAAATATGCTCATGATTTCCAATTTCCGGCTCAAAAACCCGTATAATTGGATTTAAAATGCTAATATTGCAAGCTTAATTTGCTTATTTTATCCCGTTTTGTTACCGGGAAAAGCTATTGAACGAAAAAATTAAATTTTATACGGATGAAAGAGGCATTCAAACGTGCACTGAATTATGGCCTAAAAGGCATGGCAATGGGCGCTGCCAATGTAATACCCGGTGTTTCCGGCGGTACAATAGCCCTTATAACCGGCATTTTTGAACGCCTCATGGATGCCATAAAGTCATTCAATATAAGGGCTTTACAGCTTCTCGTTAAAGGAAAATTTAAGGAGTTTGCCAGGCATGTTGACCTGTTTTTCCTTGTTTTTGTTTTGTTGGGCATCGTCATTGCCATTGTTTCCATTGCCCGTTTGTTTGAATATCTATTTGAAGCGTATCCGGTGTATATCTGGGCTTTCTTTTTCGGACTGGTGGCTGCCTCCGTGTATTATGTAGCCCGGCGTATTGACCGATGGACATGGCAGGTCATTGCGAGTTTTATTGCAGGAACAGCAGTAGCCGTGGCCATTTCTGTGCTCACACCCGCTACCGAAAACGCTGAAATATGGTATTTATTCATCTGCGGAATTGTGGCAGCATGTAGCATGATACTTCCTGGCCTGTCAGGGTCTTTTGTGTTGATATTGCTCGGTAATTACCAGCTGTTATTAGACGCTGTTAATGATTTGCGCTGGGAAATACTCATCCCCGTAGCAATAGGGGGGATAGCGGGTATATTGTTTTTTGCTCATCTCTTGTCATGGGTGTTTAAAAAATTCCGCTACCAGACAATAGGCCTGTTATCCGGGTTTATATTCGGGTCCCTGGGTATCCTGTGGCCATGGAAACATACGCTTGTCGAAACCTTTGACGGAAAAGAGGAAATCGTGGGTTACGATTGGTATTTACCGGAAATGAGCGGCGAAACATCCATTGCTATTCTGATAATACTTATCGGGGCGGTCTGCATTTCTTTGATGGAAGGAAAAGCCATGAGGAAAAAGAAGGGATAGTTACTATCTGTCTGTCTGTTAAAGCGATAAATAATAAAAAAAAGCGGGAAAATTGTTTCAACCATTTTCCCGCTTTTTTTGAGGGTTATTATTTGTCAAGTATTTTTACCTGTATGCCGGATTTTTTATTGTACCCCAGGCTTATGGTTTGCCCCGGCTTTATTTTTGAATTGATGATGGCTTCGGCCATGGGGTTTTCGATGTATTTCTGAATGGCCCGTTTCAGAGGCCTGGCTCCAAATTTACTGTCAAACCCTCTTTCGGCAACAAATTTCTTAGCTGCAGGAGAAAGCCTGATCTTGTAACCCATCGCTATTATACGTGAATACAATCCCTGCAGTTCAATATCTATGATCTCTTTAATATGTTCTTCCTTAAGGCGGTTAAACATAACGATATCATCCACCCTATTCAGGAACTCAGGAGCAAACGATTTTTTAAGCGCTTTATTGATGATGCTTTGTGAATGTTTATCTATATTCTGGCGTTGTGCTGCCGTTTCAAAACCAACTCCTTTTCCGTATTCTGATAATTCACGTGTGCCGATATTTGAGGTCATGATGACGATGGTATTTCTGAAATCCACACGTCTGCCAAGGCTATCGGTGAGGCGTCCTTCATCCATGAGTTGCAACAGGATGTTAAATACATCCGGGTGCGCTTTTTCAATCTCATCGAGCAAGACCACAGAATATGGTTTGCGGCGCACTTTTTCTGTAAGCTGTCCACCTTCTTCGTAACCAATATATCCGGGAGGAGCCCCAACCAAGCGTGATACAGAAAATTTTTCCATGTATTCACTCATGTCAATGCGTATCAACGCATCTTCTGAATCAAATAAAAACTTTGACAAAACTTTGGCCAGGTGGGTTTTTCCTACACCGGTCAGGCCAAGAAAAATAAATGAACCGATGGGCCTGTTCGGGTCTTTCAAGCCGGCACGGTTGCGTTGAATGGCAAGTACGATTTTTTCAATGGCTTCGTCCTGCCCAACCACTTCTTTTTTCAATACATCACCCATTTTCATGAGTTTTGTGCCTTCATTTTGGGCGATACGCTGTACCGGGACACCTGTCATCATGGCAACCACTTCTGCCACATTGTCTTCACTAACCGTTTCTTTGTGCATTTTTAGATTATCATGCCATTGTTTTTTTGCGATTTCAATATCTTGTTCAATTTCCCGTTCCTGATCTCTGTAAGCAGCAGCTTCTTCAAAATTTTGTTTTCCAACGGCATTAATTTTTAGTGATTTAACTCCTTTAAGTTTTTCTTCAAGTTCAGTGATGTTTTCAGGGACACTGATTTTTGCAATATGCACACGTGATCCGGCTTCATCCAAAGCGTCAATGGCTTTGTCAGGCAAATGTTTGTCGCTGATGTACCTGGAAGTAAGTTTTATACAGGCATCCAGAGCTTCATCGGTATATTTTACATTGTGATGGTCTTCATATCTGTCTTTAATGTTTTTCAGGATGTCCATAGTTTGCTCCTGGGAGGTTGCTTCCACAATCACTTTTTGAAAACGCCTTTCAAGGGCAGCGTCTTTTTCGATGTGTTTGCGGTATTCATCAAGGGTTGTTGCTCCAATGCATTGTATGTCGCCCCTTGCGAGTGATGGTTTTAACATGTTGGCAGCATCCAGTGAACCGGCAGCACCCCCGGCACCTACAATGGTGTGGATTTCATCAATAAAAAGTATAATTTCATCTGTTTTGGCCAGTTCATTCAGAATGGCTTTCATGCGCTCTTCGAATTGCCCGCGGTATTTTGTACCTGCTACGATAGAGGCCATGTCAAGTGTGACAATGCGTTTATCGAAAAGCACATGTGAAACTTTTTTCTCAATGATCCTGGCTGCAAGGCCTTCGGCAATGGCCGATTTACCTACACCGGGTTCACCAATCAGCACCGGATTGTTCTTTTTGCGGCGACTGAGAATTTGTGAAATACGTTCAATTTCACGTTCACGACCAATAATGGGGTCAAGTTTGCCTTCTTCCACAGCCTTTGTTAAGTCTATGCCGAAATTATCAAGCACAGGGGTATCAGAGGATCTCCCTGTTGACGGGGTTCCCTTTCCCGGCTTTTGACCTGATGGTTCTTTTGGCCCGGTTTCTTCAAAATCTTCATTCTCCGGTTCATCAATATCGCCGCGCGGACTTTCCATTTCCATGTTGAGTTTTATCAGCTCGTAATCTACATTCATTTCATGGAAAATATGAGAAAGGGGAGAGGCTACACGCAGAATAGCCAGCAGCAAATGACCGGAATTTACTTCGTCGCTTTGCATGGCCTTGGCTTCAAGATTCATGAAATTTTGGATTCGTTGCGTGCTTTCATGCATTTTTATTTGTTCAGTATCGTGCAAATTAAGCTCTTTGCTCGGGTCTTTTACCCTGTTTTCAATGCGTTGTTTTAATTCATTGATATCAACATCAAGTTTATTCAGAATATCCAGTGCTGTGTTATTTCCTTCACGTATAATTCCAAGCAGGAGATGGTCAGGACTGATAAATTCATTACCCAGCCTGATGGCTTCTTCTCTGCTGTAAGAAATGGCATTTTTAACACTTTTTGACAATTTTACGTTCATATTAGTTTTGTATTTTTTTTATCAATATAATACTTTAACAATCTTCAGGCCAAAATTAAACAAGGAGGCCTTAAACAGCAAATATACAGCTTAAATTGTTCAATATTACACAATACATGAATTATTTTGAATATGGTTTGTTCAATATCTGCCATATTATCATGTCATAAATATCGCTTTTTTGATCAAAACTAATGTTTTGCAGGAGTGTGGATTTTAAATGATTAATTGAGATGTTTTGAAATTATTATATGCAGTCGTTGGATGATTCTG
>CAZTNS010000118.1:0-9656 GCA_964615585.1 uncultured Bacteroidales bacterium
CGAATTTTCATCAACAAAGAGGAATGGTATTATTCCAATGCTAGAAGATGTTTCAAATGGTAATATCCGCAGATTATTAGATTTTGTAAAAAAGATAATCTGTAGTGGCCATTTAGATACAAAGAAAATTATTGAAATTATTGAGAAACAAGGTTTTTATTATATTCCTGATTTTGAAGGTATAAAAACCTTACTTTATGGTGATTATATTCATTATGACTCAACAATTTCACCTTTTATTAACTTGTTCGATATCCAAAATTCCGACCGTACAGAGCATTTTATACGTATTGCTATATTAAACTACCTATCGAAGTTTTCATTAAGCTCAACATCTTTCGGTTATGTTAAAAAAACTGATTTAACTAACTATCTATCATCAATTGGATTTAATTATATCCTTTGTGAAGAAACAATAAAATATATGATTGACAATCAATGCATTAAAAGCCAAATAGATAAAGTGATTGAGTTAACAGAAATCGATAAAATAAAATTAACATCTCTTGGCAAATACCATCTTTTTTCCTTGGTCAGACAGTTTCAGTATATTGATTCAATAATTATTGACACCCCAATTATTGATGAAGAGGTAAGAAAATCTATAATAGAAGCTCAGGACATTCAATCCAGATTATTGAGAACAGAGATATTTCTAAAGTACTTAGATTCGAGCTCAGGATTTATAAATGATACAGAAATTCAAAATTTATGGATAGAGATATCTAATTCTGTAAAAGACAATATAAAAAATATTAAAAATAAAATTAGCATCTAACAATAAATAGCAAGTGCATAACAAAGCTGTAATACGGCAGCCGGGCAAACCACAGCATATTCAGCCACTCGTTTTGCCTTGGCAGCCGCTTTTAGCTTGATAAAATCATAGCGGGTTGAAAGCCCGGCCGACCGCATACAGCAAGGCGCTCCACTTATTTCTTCCTGCTCCCCGCTTTATCCAACCGCTGTTTGACAAGCTCTGCTGTGGAATAATACACTTCTTTGCGTTCCTCACGGGTTAAACCAAGCTCATCAAATATGATGTCATCCAGTTCTTTGCGATCAGGTAAGGGATTGGGCTGCTGCTTGCGTATGGGACGGCTGCGGTCAAAACCGAGCTCGGTGAAAATGTCGTGGATTTGTCTTTCTATTAGCTTTATTGTATTTAATGTATTAATGGATTGTAAGTTTTTTAGTTCATATACCGTAGCATCTATAGGACCACCTCCGCCACCATAATTTCTTGATGTTATTTCAATTATATAAAAAGCTAATGTTGTGTTTAAATAAGTTGTCAAATGGTCAACCTTGGGAGTATAGATTTCATATAATCTTTTGTCAATAAATACTTTCTCATTTTTAAAAACTTTATAAGTTTCTCTTATTCCACAAGCAAATGAAAGTTGTGAAATTTCTCTTACTCCAACATCCCACCATCGTTGCCTGTTTCTTGTACTTGGCCTTAAATGAAATGCACGTTTTTCCTCGCCGTTTTCTATATGTGATTCTTCACCCCATTCAATGTATTTAAGCGCGTTTGTCCCTTGTAATTCTTCTTTGCTTTTATGGCAATAAAATAAAAGTGTCGGGATTTTTGCAGGATCAATTACTATGGTTTGCACTTGCCGCGGGCTTTTTAAAATCGGCACCAGGTACTCATCTTCTATTCCCCATTCATCTGCTTTTTGCCTGGTTAAAATAAAGAACTCATTGGCCCCGGTTTTAATGCCAAACCGAACATCTGCAATTTCTTTAAGCGGCACCAATTTATCTTTCCCTTTTTCCAAAATTGTAAAGAAAATCTCCGGCGCCCGCAGGTACTTTCCACCCCATTTGTCGCCTTTGTATTCATGGGTTTCTTCATCGTAGCCTTCATCCCACAAGGCTTTATGGGTTTTTTTAATCACCCGGTAATGCGGCATGAAAGTGTTTTCGCTGCAATGTTCCTGTTCTAACAGTAAAGGGGCATAAGCGGCGTTTTCGTAACTGGTTTTGTTCAGGACAAAACGTATGGGGTGCTTCCCCGGTTGCAGGGTTTTATGGTCAATCCCGGTAAGGCTGGTGTTTTTTATGGCAGAATGCAGGTAAATTATTGTGTTTACAGAGGCTTCAAAGCTACGCAAACTGCTGTCGTAAATGGCTTGCAAATCGGTATGTTTCAATAAAAACTGCTGTACAAAACTGCCGTACCCCACATCCAACCACGAATTGGATATGATGAAACAAAAGCTGCCGTTTTTATTCAGTAAGGATGGGCATATCAACTGAAAATACACGTATAAATCGCTGCGGCCGGGCACTTTGTTGCCATAAACGGATATGGTTTTTGTTTTGCCGTCTATTTTTGTTTTTGCTTTGGTATTCAGGAATGGATAAAGGGAAAATACCTTGTCCGAAAGTTTTTGTTTGTACTGTTTACTCAGCTTTGTTTTCTCATTCCTGTTTTCCGGTTTGAACAAACGTTCCAGTTCCAGCGGGTCGTCCGCAGGCAAAATGTCTTCCTGCCTCACATAAGGCGGGTTGCCAATCACCAGGTCAAAGCCCGGATCGTCTTTGGTGATGAATATTTCCATGAAATCAATATCAAAACTAAAGGGCAACCTGCCGGTGTTTTTCAGGCTGTCGAGCAATTTCTCCAGCTTTTGGTTGTCTTCCGCCAGCCTGTTTTTTTGCGCCTCAAACATGCTGTTTTCGCTTTGGTGGCCAAACATGCTTTGCTGGCCGTCGCCTTCGGACAATTGCCATATCTGCCGCTTATTTTCCCGGATAAGCTCCATGATAAATTCCCTGAACACGAGGTATTCTTCGCGTTTGAGTGCTTCATAGGAATTCTCCTGCTCCTGCTGATTGGTGATAAAGGCCTTTTTCTTTTTGATAAAATCGTTGAGCTTACGTGCAGCGCCTTTATTTTTATTTCGGCCCTCCAATAATCCTTTGACAGAAAAATCCAGGTTGCCAAATTCCTGCAACAAGCTGTTTCCCTGCCTGAGTTTAAAATCCAGGTTAGGCAATAAGGGTTCTTTGGTGAGTTCTTCCGGTTCAAATTCGGCTTCGGAGATCATGTACAGCCAAAAACGGAGCTCGGCAATGCGCACAGCCCATTCTTTCACATCCACGCCGTAAATGGAATCGGAGATGATCTGCTTTTTCAGGTGAAATTCATCCCGGGCATCCAGGGGCTTTTCCATATAATCGTGAATGCATTTGACAAGCTCTACCTGCAGATGAATCAGGCCAATAAGCATGGAACCGGAACCACAGGCAGGATCAATGGCAGTGAGGGATAAAACGGCATTTTTCAGACTGTTGGCATCCGGCTTGTAACGTTTCAGCAGATCGAGTTTCGCATCCGGTTCATCAAAGCAAAAGTGGTACAAAAAATCGCGGGAATAATCATCATCCAGTTTTTTATCCAGCACTTCCACCATGCTGCGGCGTGTCATAAAATTAATTTCCGGCCTTTCGGTATAGACAATACCATGCTCGGCATCCACATCATCCAGGTCGGTGGCATTGATCATGCCTTCGTACATTTTCCCAAGCAATTCTGGGTTGATTTCCATGGACACTTCTTCCTGCGAATCTTCCACGATGGTAAAATTGTATTTCTGCAGAAAATCAAACAGTGATTCAAAATAATCATCCGGTAAGGTGAAATCATCAAAATCCGCATGGAAAGTGAAGAGGCCACCATTCAGGTAAGGGAATTTAACCAGGGCAGCATGGTATTTTTCAGGCAATTCCTTAAAAATCTCCGGCGTGTTGTATGCCTTCCCGTTGAAAGCTTTAAAAAACACATTGTTCAGCCAGGTTTTGTGGAAACTGTTTTCCTGTTTGCCATAGCGCTTGTAATCCTGCCAAAAGTTGTAAAGAAAATGCGGATCGTGGATCAGCCAGCCCTTCTTTTCCAGGAAATACACAAACATCAGGCGGTTTATCAGGTTTAAAGCTGCCTGATGTGCATTCAGCCTGTTCTCTATCTGTGCGGGATGGATGTAACGGATGATCTTTTTGGATTGCTCCTGGAAATCTTTGTAAAATTCTTTATTCAGGGCTTCGAGGTTAAAGGCTTCTTTCACCGTTTTAATGGTGATTTCATTGCCATCCTCTTTTTTGGCTTTCAACATCAGCAACTGCCTGGCCGGGGTGGTTTGTGCCTGTGAATCACCAAAAAGGTAGGTAAAGCGTTTGGGTTTGGTTTCATCGGTGAGCAACTCCCCTGTATCCATATCAATTTTGGATTCTTTGGATATAAAGGAAAACCGGTAATCGCTTTGCTTGTCGTTGTGATAAAAAGCCAGCGCTCCGTTGAGGATGTTTTGGTCAATGTATTTTGCAGCGATTTCTCGCAATCCGCGGCGGTTTCTTGCAATGTCAATGTCATCGGAAACATCCACATCAAAAACGGCCAGCCTTTTGTCATCATCCAGCAGGATACTGCCTATTTGTTTGCATTCGTTGATGCCGGCTTTGTTGATGTTCAGGTATTCGGGCTCTGCGAAAAAATCGGCATTGGGGAAAAACGCCCTCAATAAATCCATCCACACCTCATGATGGTAATTTTCACGCAACAGTTTTTTCAGTTCCTTTTCACTCATAATGCAATCAATAATACCATTTTGTTGAGCTCAACAAAATGGTTTAATTTTTTATTTACCAGTTAATTTATCGGGATTATTCAGAAACTTTTTATCTTCGGATTTAACCTTTCTTTCAAGCTTTTTCACATCTTCTTCGGGCGGCAATTCTTCCGGCTTAATACCCCTGTCAAGTAGTAATTTTCGAACACCTTTATTGTTTTTAACATGTTCCCATGAAATATGTTGTCCTGTATTAATGTCTTTATCTTTGACATTAAAAATGGTTATTTCAGTTGCAAAGTCTTTAGCTTTAATGGTAATTACAGGTAAGAAATCTGCTACGGGTCTATTATCCTTAATACCAAGTTTCGTTTTCATTTGCTTAGTTGTAAACCCAAAAAGTGCCTGATCCCCCTTGCTCCTTATTACTCCAAAATCTTTATTGTTTCCTGTACGTTCAAAAATCAATTCGGAAAGTTCTTTTTCAGAAAGTGTCAATTTGTGCCTTGCCTGCAGTCTTTCCCAATCATGTATCCGTTTTTCAACGATTTCAAGTTTACGGGTCTGTACCGCAAAGTAGTTTTGAGCAAAGGCAATTGCCTCCTTTTTGGGGTCCCCATTTTGTGCAATTAAATAGCAGGCAAAACGGGTAAGCATAATATCATCAATATCCCGCACAGTACCAGAACCAATTTGCACCTTTTTGTTAACAGCAACAAAATGGTCTGCAATTTTATGGCCTGCTATTTCGCATGCAGTTTTGGCCTTGTTGACAACCTTAGTAAAATTTCTCCACTCTGTATATTCCAGCAAATGTTGTAAATCACGGGCAAACCAAAACTCAATGCCTTCATTCGTTTTATTTGCATATGACTCAAAGTCTAATGTTAAATGTTTAACTGTTTCTTTTTTCATAACTATTTTTTAAAACTTTCGCTGATAATGATTTCATCTGTGTAATTGCCATGTGGTTAAGTTGCCTTAGCCTTTCCGGCTGGCTGATGTCCTGATGAATGAGCATGGCATTGATGCTTTCAAGGTTGGTGAGCACCACCAAATGTTCGATTGTAGCATGGTCACGCAGGTTTCCTTCTTTTCCGGGATTATCATCTCTCCATTGTTTTGCTGTGGTGCCAAACAGAGCCATATTGAGCACATCCGCTTCACTTGCATAGATGTATGATACTTGTTTATGGCTTAATTCTTCCGGTATCAGATTGTGTTTAATGGCATCGGTATGGATATGATAATTGACTTTGGCCAGGTAACGTTGAAAATTCCACTCAAGGTTTTTACGTTTGCTTTCTTCTTCTTTGAGATTTTGAAATTCTTTAATCAGGTAAAGTTTAAACTCCGGACTGAGCCAGCTCCCAAATTCAAATGCTATATCCTTATGTGCATACGTTCCACCATACCGGCCAGCCTTAGCAATAATACCAGTTGCATTGGTTGATTGAACCCATTTCTTTACTGATAAATAAAAACGATTTGAACCGGATTTATTTTTAATTCCCTCGAATTCGGGGGAATTAAAATCGGGGTTGTTTAAGCTTTCCCAAATACCAAGAAATTCTACCGTATCTTTATTTCTGAGCCATTGTTCAATCAACGCATTCCCGCCTTCAAAGTTTTTAACCATATCGCTCAGGGAGATATAATCATTGTTTTCCTTGCTAAGAATCTTTATTTCAGAGCCTTTCACAAGAATCTTGTGTTTTTTTTCATTGTGCATAAAAACCATTTTGCTTTTATTTATTAAAACTTTCGCTGATAATAATTTCCGGTTTACTTGTATTTCTGTTTTTGTTGTCCTGCTTCAACTGGATATTTTCATTTATCTCGGTTTCAGGCAGGTAAGATTTAAGGATACCCAATATTTTTTCAAGCACAATGGCCGGTTTTAACGGATGCTTTTTTAATGACCGCGTAAATTTGTTAATATCCCGATGCAATGTTTGGAACCTGCCTATCCTAATTGCTTCCATTGCTTTCAGCACAAGCTTCCTTTCATCTTCATTGATAAAATCATAATTTGAAACGCCTTCAAGGTAACTGCTTGCTTTTTTCTCATTGGGCCCTTGCGTTGCATCCACTTTTTGGTGTTTTGCTTTGTCTTGTGCGTTTAGTTTATCGAATAATTCAATGGCTGTTTTTACCTGATTGTGGTGCTTGACATGCAAACTTATTGGTTTTTCATCTTGATCCGCTTCAAAGTATTTTGCGGTTTCAATGAATGTCAGTTCTTCCGTTTCATCTTTATCGTTGATATAAATGAATGAATCACGCCTGTCATCTTTCAGGTAGCAAATGGTGCTGTTCGTTTGCACTTCATTTTCACGACCTACCCTCGCACGCAACGGCATGTTTTTAATTTTTTTAAAGAAGGTGGGATTTTCTTCCTTTATGTTGCGGATGAACATCAGGTATTCCAGTTTCTCGTCTTTTTCCTCTTCAATTTTTTTATCAAACAAGCCAAAGCTGCTGAATTCTTCATCCGGGGAATAAATTTGGCTGTCCTCACCCAGTGCCACATGAAAAGACTGCAATTTCATGATGGCTTTCTTTTCAAGTTCAATGTCGCTATTGACTTTTGCCGTAGGGTAAAAATTGTATATGTGTATGTTTTTAGCTTTGGAGCCGATTCGATTTACACGGCCAATGCGTTGCATCAGTTTAGTCGAATTCCACGGTGTATCGTAATTGACAATCACGTTTGACCTGTGCAGGTTTACACCCTCAGCCAACACTTCCGTTGTGATCACAATGTCGTATTTGTTTTCTTGTTCTGCTTCGGGAATATTCGCATCAAAGTTTTTCCTGACTTGTGGCATTTTATCTTTTCTGTTTTTGCTCTGTACAGAAATGATGCTTTGTGAAATGTATTTTGGAAGCTCCTTGATCAGGTAATCGGTTGTTTCTGTGCTTTCAGAAAAAATCACGAGCTTTTGCTCAGGGTTTATACCCGGATCAAACAATGTTTTATGTAAATATTCAATAAACACATCCATTTTGGGGTCATAATCAATGTTTTGCCATTGCTCATTAATGTCGCTCAGTAAGCTGATGTCCCTATTGATACCGGCGATGTATTCGGGTTCGAAATCATCAGGTTCGCATATTTCAATTTTGTCATCTTCAATGGATTTTTCCATTACCATGCTTAATAATTCCTCTTCCCTGCCTTCAACGATCATTTGTGTAACCGGCAAATCGGGGGCAATGTAAATTTTACCATTGTCCCACATTTTTTTCATGATTTCTGTTGCCTGCAAGAAACGGGATAAGGACTTTTTGAACGCATAAAAGCTACTGTCAATGCGCTTGACAAGCAATGTTTTCATGATCCTTGCCAATTGCGATGAAATACGGTCTGCCTGCTTGTATTTATATTTTTTGTGTGGCTTTAACAGCCCGATTGCACGATACCGGTTGTAGGTTAAGCCTTTATTTTCATCCGATAAAATCATAATGGTTTTGTCATACAAGCTTTCCAGTTCCGGATCCAGCCCATAATAGATTTTATGCGGTTTTTTTACCTCAGGGAACCGGATGCCCTGCTTTATGAGGTCTTTACTGTACAGGTCATGTTCTCTCAAGTCAGTGCGGGTTCTGCGTACAATTAGCGGTTCAATGGCTTTTGTGCGTATGTTATTGTAAATTTGCCTGACACCTTTTTGCACCTTCGCAATGTCCGGGTTTTTATTCAACTTCCTGTAAGCATCAATATGCCCCCTGAAAAAGTTTTGCAGGTTTCTGATTTCAAGTGTAGAATTTTTACTGTCCTGAAACAGATAAATCTGATTTGCAATGTCTTCAGGTCTGTTGTTAAGTGGCGTTGCAGAAACTAAAATTACTTTTTTGGGTACAGTTTTATCTTTATCGTTGGGCAATTTTCTCCTTGTGCTTGATTTGCATATTTTTTGCAGTGCATTATACATGTCGGCCGTATCGGTTCTGAATTTATGCGCCTCATCCACAATAACTAAATCATACCTGGAGGGATCCTTTATCTTATGCAGGCTGCCATTGTTAATGATTTTTGTGTTATCCAGGTTGAATTGGTCGATTGTTTCAGCCCAGTTCTCCCTGATTGCAGGAGGCACGATTATCAATGTGCGCGACCGGTGTTCCGGAAACCCGTTATGGTAAAAATATTTTTTGGCTATCAATGTAGCTACCACCGTTTTTCCCAGTCCAACAACATCGGCAAGGAAAAAACCATTGTGCTTGATCATCTTTGAAAACCCATCGTTAACAGCATCCACCTGGTAAGATAAACGTTTAAATCCTTTTGGCAAATCCGTAATGGAATTGGGGTCAAACGCAATACTTTGCCCGAAGTATTCTATCAGAAACTTCAGGTAAATTTCATAAGGCGTAAATTCATCGTTGAGGAAGGTATCCTTTTTTAACCTTTCAACGCTTTTCATGTCAATTTCAACGCCTTCACGCCATAAGCCGTTAAATGTTTCTGTGGCATAATCGATATCTGTGTTATCCCTCAGTTCAACATTGAATTCAAAGTTGTTTGCCAGGCCGGCATCTGTAAGGTTGCTTGAACCGGTAATTACCGAGCCATAGCCATGATCATGCTTAAGTTTTTCTCTGAAAATATAAATTTTCGCATGGATGTTTTTATCGGGATGAATTTTGACTTTTAATTTACCCGACGAAATGTCATCAATAAGCTGGTGCATGCCCTCTTCAACTTCCTGATCATAACTTGCATCCTGGATATTTTCTTTGGTTTGCTCAATGAAGGTTGATTTTGCTTTCTTTTCGTTTCTCGAAAACAAAAAACCCCTTGCTGGTTTGCTTCATGAATGAGATTGTCAACATTTATACCCACAAGGATACGTATTTCTTCGGCAGAGTCAATAAACTTCCTGATCTTAAAATACCCTGAAGCCCTGAAGTAGCCAACCAATGCATCTAAAAAGAAAATATTTTTATGCTTAAAAACGCCTTCTATCTTGTTGAGCAGCGTGTTTTCATCTTTGTTTGTAAAGAATTTAGAACTCATTTCTGTATTGTTTATGGTAGCAATCATCAAATATAATCAACCTGAATGACAAT